>NZ_JBEXFB010000010.1:0-338863 GCF_040606575.1 Streptomyces sp. NPDC005402 | reverse complement strand
TCCTGGGCGACCGGCTCCTTGACGACCGGCTTCTCAGCGTCCGGCTCCTGGGCGACCGGCTCCTTGACGACCGGCTTCTCAGCGTCCGGCTCCTGAGCGTCCGGCTCCTTGACGACCGGCTTCTCAGCGTCCGGCTCCTGGGCGACCGGCTCCTTGACGACCGGCTTCTCAGCGTCCGGCTCCTGGGCGACCGGCTCCTCGACGACCGGCTCCTCAGCCTCCGGTTCCTCAGCCTCCGGCTCCTCCGCAGAAGCCGCGCCCTCCGCCGTCGGCTCCTCAGCGGCCGGCTCCTCGCCGGGCACCGCGGAGGCGGCCGTCGGCTCCTCAGGCGTTGCCTTGTCGGCGGCCTGCTGCTGGTCGGACGCCTCGGGCTCTGCCGTCGGCTCCTCGGTGGGCCGCTCGGTCGCGGTCACCGCCTTCTCGGCCGACGCCGGCTCGGGCTCCGTTGCCGCGCCCGCCTTCTCCGTCGACGCCGGTTCCTCCTCCTCCGCAGCCCCCTGCTTCGGGACCGTCACCTTGTCGAAGGCGGCCGCCACCAGCTCGTGCTCGGACTCGGTGGAGAGTGTGGCGGTGCGCGGCTCGGGGACCGTGGCCGCCGCAGGCGTCGGCGTCGGCGTCGGCTCGGAGGCCGCCGCCGTCGGAGGGGTCGGCTCGGTCGCCGGGGACGGGAGCTTCGGTTCCGTCGCCTCCTGCGAAGGAACCGCACCCTCTGCCTCGGTGGCAGCGCCCTTGCGTGATCGGCCGCCGAACGCGTTCCGCAGGAGAGTGAGAATGCCCATGTGCGCAACCCTTCGCATGAGTTGTAGCCCGTCAATCCCTGGCCAGGACGGACACGTAAGGTTAGCGGCACCGGATTGCGATCTTGGGCAGGGGCGGGTGGCAGGGGCCCCGGGCGTCAAGACCTACTTCCGGACTTCACCCGCGCGTGACGTCAACTCCGCTACGTCCACCCGGGATTCATCCACCGTTCATCGCCCCGCCCCGCTCTCGCACAGACGCGCGCCTACCGTCCGTCAAGCGAGCTTCAAGGGGAAGCAAGGGGAGAGCAAAGTGCGCACACAGCTGCCGTTGATCAGCACCACTCATGGGTCGAACGAGTCGCATCCTGGTGGCCGGTCCGCCCTGACCTGCCGTTTCCGGTGTGGTGACGCCTGCTTCCACCCGGCGCCGAACACCTCCGCCAACCCGTACGTCGGCGACGTCATCGCCACCGCGCTCAGCCGCCGTTCGATGCTGCGGGCCGCCGCCGTCGTGACCGTCGCCGCCGCGGCCGGCACCGCGGGCACCGTCGTCGCGGCGCCCCCGGCCGAAGCCGCCCAGCAGGTCACGAGCAAGTCCCACCCCAAGGGCAGGGCCGCTCGCGGGCTCCGGTTCACCCCCGTCGCGCCCAACACCGCCGACACCGTGACCATCCCGGCCGGCTACGCCCAGAACGTCGTCGTCCGCTGGGGCGAGCCCATCCTGCGCGGCGCCCCCGCCTTCGACCCGGACCAGCAGACCGCCGCCGCCCAGGCCGGCCAGTTCGGGTACAACAACGACTTCCTCGCGCTGCTGCCCCTCCCGGGCGAGCGCGGCCGGCAGGTGCTCGTCGCCAACCACGAGTACACCGACGAGGTCCTCATGTTCCGCGGCTACGACGCCGCCGCCCCCACCCGTGAGCAGGTCGAGATCGCGTGGGCGGCGCACGGGCTGTCCGCGGTCGTCGTGGCGGAGAACAAGAAGAACGGCGCGCTCACCGTCGTACCCCGGCACCACCTCAACCGGCGCGTCACCGCCACCACCGAGTTCCGGCTGACCGGGCCCGCCGCCGGGTCCGACCTGCTCAAAACCTCCGCCGACCCGACGGGCCGGAAGGTCCTCGGCACGCTCAACAACTGCTCCGGCGGTACGACCCCCTGGGGCACCACCCTGCACGGCGAGGAGAACTTCAACCAGTACTTCGCCCATGCCGGCCGGGCGACGGACAAGCGGTACGGGATCGGGGCGGGCGCCAGCGAGCGCAAGTGGGAGCTCTTCGACCAGCGGTTCGACGTCGCCCGGGAGCCCAACGAGGTGCACCGCTTCGGGTACGTCGTCGAGCTCGACCCGTACGACCCCTCCTCCGCGCCCCGCAAGCACACCGCGCTCGGCCGGTTCAAGCACGAGGGTGCGACCGTGCGGCTCACGCACGACGGGCGGCCGGTCGTGTACTCCGGGGACGACGAGCGGTTCGACTACTTCTACAAGTTCGTCGGCAGCAAGCGGATGAAGCACGGGAGCTCGCGGGCCGTACGGGAGCACAATCTCTCCCTGCTCGACGAGGGGACCCTCTACGTCGCCCGGCTCACCGGTGACTCCCCCGCCCTCGAGATCGACGGGACCGGGAAGCTGCCCGCCGACGGGGAGTTCGACGGCAGTGGGGAGTGGATTGCGCTGGTCACCGCCACGGCGAAGGGGACCGTCTCGCACGTCGAGGGCATGACCGCCGACGAGGTGTGCGTCTTCACCCGGCTCGCCGGCGACAAGGTCGGGGCGACGAAGATGGACCGGCCCGAGGACATCGAGCCCAACCCGCACTCCGGCAAGGTGTACGTCGCCCTCACCAACAACACCAACCGCGGTGTCGGCGCGAACGCCCCCGCCGACGAGGCCAACCCCCGCAACGCCAACAAGCACGGCCACATTCTGGAGCTCACCGAGCGGTGGAACCGGGCCGACAGCACGAGGTTCGCCTGGACGCTGTTCCTCGTCGCCGGTGACCCGGAGGACCCGGCCACCTACTTCGCCGGGTTCCCGAAGGACGACGTCAGCCCCATCTCCTGCCCGGACAACGTGGCCTTCGATCCGCACGGCAACCTGTGGATCTCCACGGACGGCAACCAGCTGGGCTCGCACGACGGGCTGTTCGGCGTGGCCACGAAGGGCGAGCGGCGGGGTGAGCTCAAGCAGTTCCTGACCGTGCCGACCGGGGCCGAGACCTGTGGGCCGCTGGTGCAGGGGCGGCGGGTGCTGGTGGCTGTGCAGCACCCCGGGGAGATCAGCGGGGCGAGTGTGGAGAAGCCGGCGAGTACGTGGCCGGACGGGGCGGGTCGGATGGTGCGGCCCGCTGTGGTGGCTGTTTGGCGCAAGGATGGGGGTGACATCGGCGTATAGCGGCTGCGGCGCCGCTGTGGCTGGTCGCGCCCACGCGGCGGAGCCGCACATCGACACAGCCCCGCGCCCCTAGGTGGGTGCGGTGATCGCTCTTGCGGCCGCCACTTCCTGTCGTAGGGGCTCCAGAACGCTTCCCGCCGGGCCCGTCAGGTCCGTGCGGACCGCGTACAGGGTCTCCGCCTCGCGCAAGCCGTCCGCCAGCTCCCGAAGTTGGAGCACCACCTGCTCCACCTCCGCGACGGACGGGCGGGCCGCCCCGTGTCGCACCCGGACCCGCGCCGCCGTCGTCGCGTCCACGATGCGCTCCACGGCGACCACCAGAGGCCACCAGGCCGCCGCCCTGCGTCCCATGGGCGGCGGTTCGGTCAGCGCACGCTGGAACTCCGTGCGGATGACGGACAGGTCGCGGTAGAGGCGGCGGCGCGTTCGAGCCCCCGCCGCAGAGTCTCCGAACGCGGACTCCACGTAGGCCGCCGTGTCCGCCACCGCCTCCGCCAACCGGTCGCCCACCCGCGTGTGCCAGCTCTCCGGCCACAGCAGGTAACCCGCGACCAGGGCGATTCCGCAGCCCATCAGGGAGTCCAGCAAGCGGGGCATCAACAGGGCCGTGCCCTGGTGGTTGAGGACGTCCGACAGGAGCAGGATCACCGGGGTGATGGCCGCGGTCTGGTAGCCGTACCCGCGTGGGGTCAAGGCTGGGATCAGCGGGGCCAGAACCAGCATCACCGGTACGTCCCACCATCCGCGCGGCACCTGCGAGAGCACCGCCGCCGCGACCACCAGCCCGGCCACCGTGCCCAGCGCCCGCAGCAGGGCCCGCGAGAACACCGAACCGAAGTCCGGCTTCAGCACGAAGGTGATGGTCAGGGCCACCCAGTAGGAGCGGGGCACGGGGACGATGGAGACCAGCGCCTGGGCCAGCCCGATGCACAGCGCCAGCCTGAGCCCGTAACGCCAGGACGCCGCCGACAAAGCCACGTTGCGCGCCGCGCGGGCGGCCCGGACTTCGAGCGCGGCCGGGCGGCCGAGGCGGTCGTCGATGCCGCGCGGGTCCACGTCCGGTACGGCGACGACCTCGGCCGCGTGGCGCAGCGCGTGGTCGACGGCCCGGGCCGTCTCCGACACCGGAACCGGCAGACGCAGGCCTATGGGGCCCGTGTAGCCCGTCTCCACCGCCCCGGCGAGGTGGCGGACCGCCTCGGGGATCTCCGGCGCCAGCGGTCTGCCCGACAGGTGGGCCGCCGGGGCCGCCTCCACCACCGGGGTGATGGCGTTCAACTGGGCCAGCAGACGGGTCAGTTCGGGGCTGCGGCCGTGGTGGCGGGCGCGCCGGGCGAGGACGAGGTCGTACGACTGGTTCAGGGACCGGGTGACGGCATGCCGTGCCTCGTCGTACTCCGCACGGCCGCAGGCGGCCATCAGGTCGGCCACCGTCCGGTACGTGTCCGCGACCGCCGTCCGTTCCGGCACCCCGGATCTGAGCGGCCAGGCGAGCAGGGCCAGCAGCAGGACGAGCAGCCCGCCGCCGGTCATCAGCAGCGGGGCCAGCCACCAGTCGCCCGGCATCGGCAGGCCCGCGCCCACCACGGAGTTCAGCAGCAGGAGCAGTCCCGAGACCGAGGCGACCGCGCCGATCGTCGAGATCATCCCGGAGACGAGGGCGACGCCGGTGACCGCCCAGACGGCGAGCCACCCGCGGCCGTACACCAGTGAACCGAGGGTCACGCCAACCGCGCCGAACAGCTGCGGGATCGCGATGTTGAGGATCCGCATGCGGTACGCGTCCGCGGTGTCGCCGATGACCCCGGAGAGGGCGCCCATGGAGGCGAGGGCGCCGTACAGGGGCCGGTCGACCCAGAGGCCGATCGCCAGGGGGAGGGTCATCGCGATCGCCGCGCGGGCCACGGCGGGCCGGTTGACGGGGGCCTGTTGCGGTTGGAGGTTCCGGACCAGCCAGTCGGGCGGGGTGAGGCCGATGCGGGACATGAGGTCATTATGAACACCCAGGTCAACCGGGCCCGTGCAGAGTGATGGCCACCAGCAGGGCACGGTGGTCGGTGTCCGTCAGGTGCAGGAAGCGGGCGTCGCTCGCGGAGAAGTCCGCCGACACCAGCACGTGGTCGATCTGCGCGCCGATCACCGGGGCGGTGCGGGCCGGCCAGCTGGGCGTGCGGCCGGAGCCGGCGAGGCGGGCCGCGTCGCGCAGTCCGGTGTCGAGGATCGCGCGGAAGGCCGCGTGGTCCTGGGAGGCGTTGAAGTCGCCGGCCAGGACGGTGGGCGCCTGGTGCGCGGCAGCGGCGAAGTTCCGGAGTCGCCCCAACTCGCTTCGCCAGAGGTCCAGTTGGCTGGGCAGCGGGGGCATCGGATGCGCGAGTTGCAGCCGTACGGGGTGGCCGCGCATGTCGGCGACGGCCCCGGGCATGCCCATGGTGCTGTCCGGGATCCCGGCGGCGGGCTTCAGGGGGAAGCGGCTGAGGACGACGGACCCCGTCGAGCCGCCGCCCGCCACGGACCGCCGGTACGGGTAGACCTCGGACAGGGACCGGCTCAGCGTCGCCGAGCAGCCGTACTCGCACTCCTCCACGAACACGATGTCCGGCTTCTCCTCGCGGACCGCGGTGACGAGGGCGTCGGTGGCCCGGCCGAACTCGACGTTCGAGGTCAGGACGCGGAAGGAGGCGAGCACCCGCCCGTCCGGTTCGGTGCCCGTGCCGTAGGGCGCGATGAACCACGCCAGCAGACCGAGGACCACGCCCGCCCAGATCGTCCCGGGCCACCAGCGGGTGAGCAGGGCGAGGGCCAGGCCCGCCGCGGCGGGCGCGAGCAGCCAGGGCAGGAAGGCGAGGAGCTGGGGGACGGGGGTGATGCCGTCCGTGTCGGCGAGCCGGCATCCCAGGATCACGCTCACGGCGGCGAAGAGCAGGGCGGCGGTGCGGATACCGAGTCTTCGGCGGGTCACCGTCCCGAGCCTACGAGCGGGCGTCGACCTTCGCCAGGAACTCCCCGAGCACGGCGTTGAACTCCCCCGCCCGTTCCAGGTTCGGCAGGTGCGCCGCCCCCTCGAAGACGTGCAGCTCCGACTCCGGGAGCACCGTGTGCATGGCCTCGGCGTCGGCGACCGGTGTGTAGGTGTCGTCGGCGCCCACGGCCACCAGCGCCGGGACCGTGACCCGGGTGAGCAGCTCCCGGTAGTCGGGGCGGGCGGCGCGGGCGCGCAGGGCCGCGGCGGCGGACTCGGGACGAGTGGCCGTCATCATGCCGTGGACGTGTGCCTTGACCTCGGGGGAGGCGTACGGTGCGACCATCTTCTCCAGCACCTCGTCGGCGTACCCGCGCATCCCCTCGCGCTCCAGCCGGTCCGCCATGGCGTGCCGGACCTTCACGCCCTCGGGGGTCTCCGCCGCCGGGAAGGTGTCGGCGAGGACCAGGCCCCGGATCCGCTCGGGGAAGAGCCGGTAGCAGTCCATGGCGATCTGGCCGCCCATGGACAGGCCCGCCAGCACGCAGGCCCGCACGTCCAGTTCGTCCAGCAGAGCCTCGATGTCCCGCGCGAACTGCTCGAAGCGCTCGACGTCCGCAAGCGCCGCCGCGCCGCCGTACCCGCGCAGATCCGGGGCGAGAACGCGGCGGGAGGCGGAGAACGCCTCGATCTGCGGGCGCCACATCGTGTGGTCGAAGGGGTGGCCGTGGACCAGGACCAGGGGGGTGGGCGTCATGACTCCGACCCTAGGTCGGCCCGGCTTCTCGGTGCAATAAAATCTTTGCCCTCAGTGCAATCGCAGGGGGTCCTCGTGCACGACTACCGGCGTATCGCCGACCGCATAGCCGCCGACATCACCACCGGACGGCTCCGCCCGGGCGAACGGCTGCCCCCGCAGCGGAAGTTCGCGCGTCGGCACGGGATCGCCGCGTCGACGGCGGAGCGGGCGTACGGCGAACTCGTCCGGCGGGGACTGGTCGTCGGCGAGGTGGGCCGGGGCACCTTCGTGCGGGCCACCGCACCCGTGCGGCCGGGCAGGGGGCTTATCGAGGACGCGGGGACGCCCGTCAACCTGGAGCTCAACTACCCGTCCGTCGAAGGCCAGTCCGAGCTGCTCGCCGACGCCCTCGCACCCCTGCTGCGCCCCGACGTCCTGACCGAGGCCCTCCGCCCGGCCGCCGCCACCGGTACGCCGGCCGCGCGCGAGGCCGTCGCCGCCCTGCTCGCCACCCCCGGCTGGCGGCCCGACCCGTCCCGGATCCTCTTCACGGGCAACGCCCGCCAGTCCGTCGCCGCCGCCCTCGCCTCCCTGGTGCGGCCGGGCGGCCGGCTCGGCGTCGAGGAACTGACGTATCCCGTGGTCAAGGACATCGCGGCCCGGCTCGGCATCACGCTGGTGCCGCTGGCCACGGACGAGGACGGTCCGCGTCCCGAGGCGGTGGCCGCCGCCCACCGCACGGCTCCCCTGTCGGCCCTCTATGTGCAGCCGACCCTGCACAACCCGACCTCCGTCACCATGAGCGCCGGGCGCAGGCGTCAACTCGCCGCCGTCGTGGGTGACTTGGACATCCCCGTCGTGGAGGACCGCATCTGGTCGTTCCTGGCGGAGGCCGACGACCCCTTCGCCGTGCACGCCCCCGCCCTCACCCACGTCGTCGACGGTCTGTCCAAGCGGGTCGCGCCCGGGCTCACCGTCGGCTTTCTCGTCGTACCGCGGGAGCGGGCGGATACCGTGGCGGACGCCGTCCGGTCCGGGGGGTGGAGTGCGGGGCGGTTCGCGCTGGAGGCGGGGACGCGGTGGACGGTGGACGGCACCGTGGCGCGGCTGGTCGAGGCGAAGCGGGCCGACGCGGCGCGCAGGCAGCGGGTGCTGGCCGAGTGCCTGGAAGGGTTCGCCGTACGGTCCGATCCGCGCGCCTACTACGCCTGGTGGGAACTCCCGGTCCCCTGGCGGGCGGACACCTTCACCGCCGCCGCGGCGGCGCTCGGTATCGCGCTCACGCCCGGCCCCTCCTTCACCGTCGACCCGAGCCGCACCCCGAACACGGTCAGGCTTGGGCTCGCGTCGACTGCTGTGCCGGATCTGGAACGGGCGCTGCGGACCCTCGCCGGCCTGGCGGCAAGCCGTAGCGACCGGTGAGCCGGCAGGTCAGAGCCACCGCCAGACCGACGGCCACCAGCAGCCAGGAGACCGTGCGCAAGGTGCCCGTCAGTGCGTCGTAGACGGCGCCCGCGGCCGGGCGGCGCACCGGGTCGGGCAGGTCGGTCAGGGTGAGATGGCGGCCCACGGCGACGGCGAGGCCCAGCAGCGCGCCGCCGAGCGCCGTGCCGAGGGCGGTCGCGGTGAGGGCGCGGCGGCGGCAGGCGGCGACCGCGATGCCGGCGACGGCGAGGGCGGCGGCCGTGACGGGCAGCCAGAAACCGGCGACTTCGAGCACGTCGTAGCCCTTCCGGAGACGGTCCAGTTCGGAGGCCGGGAGCACGGCGACCTCGGTGCGGGGCAGGGTGACCCGGTGCTCCACCCGGGCGGCGAGGGGGGCGATGTCGACGGTCACCTCGTGATGGCCGCCCTCCCGGACGGCTCTCAACACCGCCTGGTGGACGGTCCTGTTGCCTTCGTCCCACGCGGTCCCGAAGGCCCGGGTCCGGGTGAGGGCGCGGACGAAGGGCCGTACCGGTTCGCCGACCTCGCCCTCCACCGCGTCCGCGACGCTGTCCCGCACGGCGGGGTCGGTGGCGAGCGGTGCCATCGCCGTGACGTACCGGCCCGTGTCGGCGAGGCCGTACGCCGCCCAGGCCGCCAGCGCGCCGAAGGGCACCAGAAGGCAGGCCAGGGCGATCAGGGCGGCCGACAGAACGTCACGGACACGGGAGGTCACCCTTCCAGGCAAAACCGTCGCGGGCGGACGCGCGAGCCGTGGAGCGGAGGATTGCGCCCTCCGGTGGAGGGTTCACCCGAACGGGTGTCTCATGGATCAAGGGAGATCGGGGATGGGGGATCGCGAATCGGGGAGAAGGAGGCCGGTTCATGCGCACCCACACAGCCCTGCGGACCCTGGCTGTCGCCCTGTTCACCGGCGCGACGCTCACCGTCACCGCGACGGGCACCTTCGCGGCGGCAGCCCCGCCCACGTACGCCGAAGGACACGGTGGCGGCGGTCCGGTCCGGGGCACCGTCGTCTCCCGCACCGCGGTCGACGTGCGGGCGGCGCCCACCACGCACTCCGCCGTCGTCCACCGGCTCGCGCCGGGCAGCCGGGACCGGATCGCGTGCATGGTCCGCGGGCAGAGCGTCAACGGCAACCCGTACTGGTACTGGTTCACCGGTGCCCGGGGCTGGGTCAGCGCGGCGTTCGTCGGGCGGAGTTGAGGGAAGCCGGGGACCCCGGCCGCTTCCGGCCGGGGTCCTGCCGGGGTCCGTGCGCGTCCGTCAGCGGATGCGGTTCCCCTCGCCGTCCTCGCGTGTGTAGTAGCGGTAGAAGAACACGACGAAGATCCCCGCCGCGACCGCGAGCCCGAGGGCCGTCGAGCGCAGCACGCTCTCTCCCGTCTGGCTGTACAGGAACCCGACGGCCGCCCCGGCGAAGCCGGACTTCACGGCCGAGTGGAGTTCCCGCTTCAGCAGCGGGGCGAACGTCGCCACGCCGACGCACAGCACGATGAACGCGACCGCCGTAACACAGCCGAACAGCACGTTCCAGCCGGTGATCGGCCCGCCGTCACGGCGGTTCGCCGCGGCCCAGTAGCCGTAGACCAGCCCGAGCACGACCGGGATGCCGTACCTGGCGGCCCTGTGCACCTTGGCGCTGAAGACATCGGGTGTCCGGGCGAACCCGCCCGCGGGTGCCGCATGAGCCATGAGAGCACTCCTCTCTCTCCACCCCGCTACGCCCCCGACTACCAGAGCACACCTGCCAAGGGGCCCTGGCAAGTCGAATGGCGGCGAGAGGCCCACCGTGTTTCGCCGGCCCCATGAGCGGTGTCGGCCGGGGACAGGTGCTCCGTGTCCGCGGCCACAGTGTCGCCTGGGTGCCGCCCCTCCTGCTGCCGGCCGCGATCACCGCGATCGACTACAACACGGCCGCCGAGTTCCGGATGATCTCCTGGGTCGTCCTGGTCCCCGGCATCGCGGCCGCGATCTGCGGGGTCCCCGGCACCGCCGCCTTCGCCGCGCTCGCCCTGGTCACCTACGTCATCGCCGACGGCTCCTGGCCGCACCGGTCGACCCGACAGCCGTCGAACCCCGCCGTCCGGTGGCCCTCGTCCGTGACGGCACCCGCGGGCACCGCGGCGGAAGACTGCTCGACGACACCACCGTCTTCGCGGTGCGCCGGGCCGACGAGCGGGCAGGAAAGGGACGTTTGTCGCCCTGAGAACTCCCCTTCGCAGCCGCAGCGGTTACCGTGCTGCCGTAAGTGATCGACGGGGGATGGGGAGGGACCGATGCCCGGAACCGTGCTGCTGCTCGCCGCCTCACCGGTGGGCAAGAGCCGTCTGGTGGACGCGGCGTCCGCGCTTCCCGTCCTCGCGGCGGTGCCGCCGGCCGTGCTCTCCGGCACCGACACCGCCAACGTCGTCGAGCTTGCCGACCCCCTGGAACCGCAGGCCGTCCTGACCCGCCTGCGCGCCGTCGCGGCCACCCCGGGCCCGCTCACCGTCTTCATCGCGGGCCAGCTCGCCCTGGACCGCCGCCAGCACCTGCCCCACCTGGCGCTGGCCCGCACGACCCCGGCCACCGTGCGCTACACCGCGCTGCCGTGGCAGTGGATCCGCGAGGAGTTCCGGCTGCGTTCCCCGGGGTCGACGACGCTCTTCCTCGACCTGCACGCCGACACCGACACCTGGGGGTGGCTGGGGGCGCACGCGCTCGACTCCGGCCGCAACAACGCGGTGTTCGGGCGGATCGCGCCGCCGCCGTCCCGGCGCACGGTGGCCGTGCCGGCGTACATGAAGACGATCGCGACGATTCTGCGCAGCGGGTACCGGCCCGCCGAACCGGAGTTGCATCAGCAGGCGTTCGGACGGCTGGGCAGCGACGCGTACGGGGATGTGGTCCTGACCGTGCCGCCGGTGCCGGTGGCCGCACCCGGTGGCTTCGCCCCCGGACCCCCCTATCGGCCCGAACCGCCTCGTCCTCGCACTCCCCCGGAGGGCGGATCCCCGGACGGGTCGGTGCGTGCGGGCCGGGCCCCTCAGCCGGCGGCCGTCCGTCCTCCCCAGCCGCAGGACCCCCACGTCCAGGTCACCGCCGCCGTCCAGGCCGGCCGCCACCAGGAGGCCGACGCGATCGCCCTGGCGCACGAGCAGGCCGCCACCCGCGCCCACGGCCCCGCCTCCGAGCAGGCCCTGCACTGGTCCGAGGTCCGGGCGGATCTCGCGATGTTCGCCAGGGACTCGGCGCGCAGCTGCCGGATCTGGCTGACGGTGGCCGAGACCCGGCTGGCCGCCGGGCAGGCCCCGGACTCGCCGGCCGTGGAGAAGGCCGTCGACCGGGCCCACCACCAGTGGGGCCAGGTGCGCGACAAGTCCCGGGCGCAGGAACTCGGCGCGCTGCTCGCCCAGTTGCGCACCCGCGTCCCGGGACGCCGCCCCGGCGCCCTGGAGAACGTGCGGAAGCAGCTGAGTGAGTTGCAGGCGACGCCGTTCTAGCCGAGCATCGCGAGCGCCCCCGACACCAGCGTCAGCACCCCCGGCGCCACCGTCGACAGGTCCGGGGCGAAGTGGGGGCTGTGGTTGCTGGGGACGGCGTCGAACTTCTCCATCAGGTCCGCGCCCGGCGCCGCGTCCCAGGTCGCGGCCGGGGTGGAGGTCACGAACCAGTAGGAGTACGGGACTTCGCCGACCGCGAGCTCCGAGAAGTCCTCGCTGGCCATCGCCGGGCCGGAGTCGAAGACGGTGTCGGTGCCGAAGACCTCGCGGTGCACGGCGGCGATCCGGTGGTCGGTCTCGGGGTCGTTGACCGTCACCGGGAACGAGCCGCCCAGGGTCACCTCGGGCTCACGCGGGCAGCCCGCCGCATGGCACTCGCCCTCGGCGATCCGGCGGATCGCGGCCAGCATCCGGTCCCGGACCGCCTCGGACTGGGTGCGCAGGTTGAGGGAGATACGGGCGGTGGACGGGATGATGTTCGCCGCCGTGCCCGCCTCGATCCGGCCCACCGTCAGGACCGCCGCCTCGCGCGGCTTGATCTCCCGGCTGACGACCGTCTGCAGACGCGTGACGAGGTACGCGGCCGTGACGACCGGGTCGACCGTCGTCTCGGGGCGTGAGCCGTGCCCGCCCCGCCCGTGCACCACGATCTCGACGTCCGTCGTCGCCGACATGATCAGCCCGGGCACGTGCGGGTACAGCCCGGCGAGCCCCGGGGCCACATGCTGGCCGAGCAGCACGTCCGGGCGCGGGAAACGGTCGTAGAGCCCGTCGGCGACCATCGCGGCCGCCCCGCCGCCGGACTCCTCGGCGGGCTGGCCCACCAGGAGCAGCGTCCCGGACCAGGCGTCCCGGCCGTCCGCGAGCGCCTTCGCCGCCCCCGCGAGCCAGGTCACATGCAGGTCGTGCCCGCAGGCGTGCATCACCCCGGGCGTCCGGGAGGCGTACGGCAGCCCGGTCTGCTCCTCGACCGGGAGCGCGTCCATGTCGGCGCGCAGCAGGACGGTGGGCCCGTCGCCGTTGCGCAGAACGCCCACGACACCGGTGCGGCCGATGCCCTCGGCCGTCTCGAAGCCGGCCGCCTTCAGCCGCTCGGTGAGCCGGGCCGCCGTGCGGTGCTCCTCGAACGACAGCTCGGGGTGGCGGTGCAGGTCCCGGTAGAAGTCCTCCAGGCCGGGGACCGGGAGGTCGGCGGTGAGCTCCAGCGCGGTACGGGCGGCGGCAGACGTCATGGGGGCAGCGTAGGCGCCGGGGCCCGCGGGGCACGGGGAAGCGGCCGCCGACGCCGAGCCGGTGCCGGTGTCGGCGACGAGGGGGTCGTCCGTCGACGTGGGGAGTGGGAGTCGGCGGCCCCGGTTGGGGGCGTGGGTCAGAAGGCGAGGACCGCCGGCCCGACACCGCGGGGCCGTCTCCGCGCTCCCCTTCAGCCCCGGTGGCCGCACCCTCGCCGTGGCCGGAGACGCCGGCAGCCTCCAGCCCTGGGACGTCTCCACCCTCCAGCCGCTCGGCGGCCCGCTGACCACCCCGGGCGAACGGATCGACGCCCTCGCCCTCGGCCCCGGCGGCAGCATCCTGTACGTGGGCAGCGCACACCTTCCGCTCCAGCGGTACGCCGTCACCGCCGACCACGCGATCACGCGCGGGTGCGCCCGCGCGGGCGGCGGGCTGAGCCGGGCGCGGTGGCGGACGTACATTCCCGACGGCGGGTACCGGGAGATCCGCCGAGGTGACTTGGTGGAACCTTTACCCGGGGGTGTCCGTTGACCGGGTGAGATCACTCAGACGAGTACCGAGGTGACGTCAATGGCACTGTTCGACCGGCTCAAGGACCAGGCCAAGAACCTGCAGCAGCAGGCTCAGAGCGGGCGCGGCACGACGACCGGCGGGCACGGACAGGGCAGCTCCCGCGGCGGTTCGCGCGCCCAGCTCGTCGGCGTGCTGAAGACCCAGCTCGGCTCCCTGAAGACCGAGCTGAAGAGCGGCGCGTACCGGGACGCCAGCATGGCGATGTGTGCCCTGGTCGCGGCCGCGGACGGCCAGGTGGACGCGGCCGAGATGCAGCAGATGGAGTCGCTCATCCTCGGCAACGAGGTGCTGCAGAACTTCCCGCCGGAGCAGCTGCGCACCCGTTTCCACAAGCATGTGGACCAACTGACCCGCAACTTCCCGCAGGGCAAGGCCGAGGCGCTCCAGGAGATCGCCAAGGCCGCCAAGAAGCCCACCGAGGCACGCGCGGTGATCCAGACCGGCATCGTCATCGCCGGCGCCGACGGCCACTTCTCCCAGGCGGAGCAGGCGGTCCTGAGGGAGGCCTGCACGGCCCTCGGCGTCCCGCCGGCGGAGTTCCAGCTCTGAGCAGCCGCTCCACGATTCCGGGATACTGACCTTCGAAGCCACCGACACCGACGACGGCGCCCTGGATCTTCCTGGCCATCGGTCACTACCTAGCAGCCGTACGGAACGCTCCTCGTCGTCACCACGGAACTCGGTGCCTGGAAGCTCGACACGACTGAGCTGCCAGACCGGCTGAGCCGGCGAACGGCTCAGCCCGAGGCGGGCCCGGCCGCGTGCTGCGGCTGGGCGGCCCGCTCCTCGGCCGGGTGCGGTCCCGCCGCCTTCGCTGGTCCCGCGTTGGCCGCGAGGACCAGGGTGGCCACGGCCACGACCGCGGCGGCGAACCCCCTGGCGTAGCGCGCGGTGGTGCTGGTGCGTTCGAGCACGGCGACCTCGCAGCGGTGGCGGTGATTACCCATGGCGGTGACGGTGTATTAAGCAGGGTTAATACGCCGTTTAACCTAGGGGCTGCGAGAGCCGAACGGCAAGAGGGGCTTGGGGAGTTGGCCATGTCGGAGCGGGACGACCCGGGCGTCATCGGGCGACGGGTGCAGCAGCTGCGGGTCGACCGCGGGCTGACACAGAAACAGCTGGCCGAACCGGCCTACACACCGGCCTACATCTCCACCCTGGAGTCCGGGCGGGTACGGCCCTCCGACGACGCACTCCGGCATCTCGCCGACCGCCTCGGCGTCGGCTTCGAGGAACTGGCCACCGGCCGCCCGGCCCGTCTCGTCACCGATCTGCGGCTCCGCCTCACCGAGGCCCAGCGCACCCTCGCCACCGGAGAGGCCGAGGAATCCGCCACGCAGTACGCCGCTCTGCTCGCCGAGGCCGACGCGCTCGACCTCGCCGAGGTGCGGGCCGCGGCCCTGCTCGGGCTCGGGGAGTGCGCCGTGGAGACGGGCGAACTCGGCGCCGCCCGCCAGTACTTCGAGCGGTCCGAGCAGGCCCTCGGCGACGACGTGCCGCTGCCCGCCCGCGTCCCCGCCCTGCGTGGACGCGCCCTCTCCCACTACCTCACCGGTGAACTCCGCTACTCCGTCTACCTGTTGGAATCCACCATCGACGAGCTCAACCGCGGTGGCCTCCACGACCCCGACGCCCTGCTGCTCCTCTACGCGAGCGTCATCGGCCCGTACATGGACATGGGCGCCCACGCCCGCGCCGCCCAGGCCGCCGAACTCGCCCTCGCGCTCGCCCCGCGATCCGGCGACCCCGCCCTCGTCGCCCGGATGCACCGCTCCGTCGCCCGCACCCTGCTCGCCGAGGGGCGCCTCGCCGAGGCCGACGCCTCCCTCGCCAAGGCCGCCGAACTGTACCGGCAGCTCCAGCTCCGCACCGAACTCGCCAACTGCCACTGGATGCGTGGATACGTCTACGCCCAGAACGGCGAACTGGAGCGCGCCGAGGCCGAGTTGAGGCAGGCGCTCGCCATGCTGTCCGCCAAGCGGGCCGCCCTCTACTCCAGCCAGGCCGCCGTCGAACTCGCCGACGTGCTGCACCGGCGCGGCAAGTCCGACGAGGCCGCCGCCCTGCTCCACGACGTGCTCAGCGACCTCAGTTCCGAACGCGGCGCCCTGCACTCCGCCGCCGCCCACCGCCTCCTCGGGATCATCGCCGAGGACGCCCGGGACACCGAGGCCGCCGAGGAGCACTACGTCCGCGCCCTGAGCCTCCTGGAGCGGGCCGGCGCCGCCGGAGACCTGGCCGACCTGTGCCGGCTGCTGGGCGATCTGCTCCGCCGTACGGGAAGGGTCGAGGCGGCGCTGGACGCGTACCGCACGGGCCTCGGACACCGTACGGCCCCCGGCACCACCACCCTCGGACCGGCGCCCGCACAGCCGCCCCTCTAACGATTCCGGGCCTGCGCGCAGGTATGTCCGGTTAGCCTGCCCGGGAACATTCGCGGGGCGGGCGGGACAGGGCGCGTGGAGAACCAGAGGACGGTGGCCGGCCGTAGCGCGGGCCCCGCCGGTCGACACCTGGGTCACCGTCACCGGCACCTGGCAGCCCAAGGGCCGGCTCGGCACCGACGGCGCCTGGCCGCCGGTCGTGGACGCGAGCGCGGTGCGGCGGCCGCCCCGGCGGATCCGTACGAGAAGCGCTGAACCGGGTGCCGGGGCGGCCGCCGTCTCCGTCGGTGGACGGCGGCCGCCCCGGTGGGGGCACGCGCCCTGACGCGCGGTCCTCCCGGAAGGTCCCCGGCCCGCTCGGGACGGCGGGAGGCGCCCCGGTCGGCGTCGCGGGAACAGGGACGTAGGACATGGCACGGCTGGGGTCGGTGGGGAGAGGGACGGGCGGGGGCGCACGGGCGGCTCCGGCACGGGTCGTCGCTGTGCGGCCGCTCCCTGACCGTCACCGAAGACCGTAGTGAATGGCTGTGCGGTCTGTGAAGGGCGCAGGAGAGGACGCGGAGGTCCGGACCACCGGAGACCCTTCACTCGGTCAGGTCGGCGCAGGAGCGCTGGTCGGCCGGACAGGTCCCGTGTCCTGAGCGTTTCGCCCAGTGGACGAGGGGTAGCCGGGCGGTGCCCCTGGGCGGTACGCCACGAGCGGCGCCCCCGCCCCCGGTGAGCCTGCTCGGGGGCCGATGACGGACAGCCCGCTTTGGCGAAGGAGGCGGTGACCGTGCGGCCCAGGGACGACCGCGGCGACGCCCATGGCGACGAGCCCGGTCCGTTCGCCGGGGCGGCGGGCGGCGACGCCGGCGCCGACTCGTTCGAAACGCCGAGGACCGAACCGCGCCGACCGGGGCACGAGGCGGAACGCGAAGGCCAGGGCGGACGGGAGCGGGACCGCGGCGGTGGGCGTGAACGTGGCGGCGGCGGTGGACGCGGGCCTGGCGGCGGGCCAGAGCGCGGGGTCGGGCGTGAGCGCGAGACGCCGGGACGTGACCGTGGGAGCGGCCAGGAGGGCGGGGTCGGGCGGGATCACCAGGTCGGGTGGGAGTGGGAGGCCGGGCAGGACCGCGACAGCGGGCGGGAGCGTGAGGTTGGTCGGCAGCACGGGGTAAGGCGCGAGGCCGAGGTCGGCCAGAACCGCGTAGCCGGACTCGGCCGCGAAGCCAACCACGGCCGCCAAGCCGGTCACGACTACGAATCCGGACCCGGCCGCGAAGCCCGCCAGAAACGCGAAAACGCCCCCGATCGCCAAGCCGACTCCGTTCAGGACCGCGACCCCGCCCAGAACCGCGATCCCGGACCCGGTCACGACGCCCGCCACGGTCACGACGCCCGCCACGGCAACGAAACCGCTCCCCGCAACGAAACCACTCCCGGCAACGAAACCGCACCCCACCCCCCGCAGGACCACGTGCGGGCCTCCGATGTGATCGCGGCGGGGGTGCGGGGCGCCGGCCCCGCGGAGATCCCGGGCAAGCTGTGTGTGGCCGCCGTGGAGTTGCTGCCCGTGGCCGGTGCGAGCGTGTCGTTGCGCAGCAACGGCATGCCCGTCCAGCTCAGCGCCAGCAGTGACCGGGCCGCTCAACTGTCGGACATCCAGGCCACCCTGGGCGACGGCCCCTGCACGGCCGCCGCGGCGGCCGGCGCCGCCGTGTTCGCCACCGATCTGACGTCCGGCCGGGACGCGGGCCGCTGGCCGGTCTTCGCCCAGCAGGCCACCGCCGTCGGGATACGGGCGGTGTACTCGATGCCGCTCGGCAACGACACCGTGTGCGTGGGCACCCTCGACCTCTACCGCGACGCCCCCGGTGAACTCACCCGGCGTGAACTGCGCGTCGCCGAGCTCGTGGCCAGCGTCATGACGGTGGCCCTGATGGCCCTGCCCCGGCGGGAGGAGAGCGGCCCCGACGGCGACGACCTCTGGCTCAGTGGCCTGGCCAGCACGCACGACGAGGTGTACCAGGCCGTCGGCATGATCATGGTGCAGCTCGGCGTCGATTCGGACGAGGCCCTGGCCCGGCTGCGCGCGCACGCCTTCGCGTACGGCCGCACCGCGCTCGAGGTGGCGCACGACGTGGTCTGGCACCGGAAGCGGTTCGACCGGGACTGACAGCTGGAGTGACCCCTCACGACCTCACACCTCCACGCGCCCCTGCCTCCTCACCTCCGTCAGCCGCTCGGCGCCCAGCTGTACGGCCGCCTGTGTGGCCTCCGTCTGCACGTCGCCGAAACCGCCGTTCGTCACACTGATCGCGTCCTCCCCCACGCGGAGCGCGGCGACGTCCAGCGCGAGCGTGGTCGGGGCGCCGTCCGGCGACTGCCCGGTCAGCAGGACCCGCAGCCCCTGCCGGGCATTCCCCGCCTCCGGCAATGGCATCACGGTGACCTGCACGCCCAGGACGGCCCCCGTGGTCGTGGTGGCCGCGAACTGCGAGCACTTCCGCGGAAGGCTCTTGAGCCAGGCCAGGGTCTTGTCGATCTCCGCCGGTGGACGCGCGAGCACCTGATACCGCATCTGCGCCTGGTTCCACACGTCGTCCATCCCGACGACCGCCCGGGGTTGGGCGCCGGCCCCGAACAACTCGTCCGCGTACAGCGCGTCGAGCAGCCGCTGACACTCCCGCCGGTCGGCCTTGGCCTTCAGCACTCCGTCGTGCCAGGTGGCCACGCCCTGGGTCGGCGTCCAGGGCTCACCGAGGTCCGCGTAGGTGATGAGCGCGGCCTGCGCCATGGCCTCGGTGAGGGCCGAGGACGCGGCGGGAGACGCCGTGGGAGACGCCTTGGGAGACGGCGGAGGCGCGCTGCTGGGCGGCGTGATCGGTGGCTTGGGGGCGGTGGGGGGAGTGGAGAGCGCGGAACAGGCGGTGGCGGCCAGGAGCCCGGAGAGGGCGAGAGCGGAGGCGGCGGCGCGGGCGGCGCGGGGCGGGGTCATGGTTCCAAGTGATCACCGGGTACACCGAGGTCACCAGTGGTCTGGGCCGTACGGGTTAGGGGGGTGTGTCGAGCCGCGTCTACGACCCCCGCCGATCCACCCCGTCCCCCACGTCCACCACCTGCAACCCCGTCCACCGTCTCCCTCGCCTTCACCGTGTCCATCGCCTCCACCACCTCCACCACCTCCACCACCTCCAGCACCTTCATCGCCTCCTCGCAGGCCAGCCCGATCGGGTCGGCGAAGACGCGCAGCCCGTGGGCGACCAGTGCGCCCTCGTGCAGCAGCATGAGCGTGCGGGCCTGTCCGGGGGCCAGGTCGGTGAAGAGCCGGAGCATCCACTGCTTCTGGCCGGTGATGACGGTGTACGCCGGGTGGGCGGGGTCGCTGATCTCGGCGTGGGCGTTGACCATGGCGCACCCCTTGGGACTGCTGTCGTCCATCCACTCCCGAGAGGCGTCGAAGATCGCGCGGACCCGGTCGGCGGCTCCCGGCCCCGCCGCCTCCAGCCGCTCCATGACGTACGTCCGCCAGCGCTCGTCCCGGTCGGCGAGGTACTCCACGACGATCTGCTCCTTGGAGCCGAACCGGTCGTAGAGCGTCTTCTTCGTCACCCCGGCCTCGGCGGCGATGAGGTCCACGCCGACCGCGTGGATGCCGCGCTCGTAGAACAGCCGGGACGCCGCCGCGAGGGCGCGCCGGGCGCCGGGGGTCATGCCGATGCGCCGGACTTCGTGTGTTTGGTCTCCCACCCCGCCCACTATACCGATCTGTATAGTGGGCGAGGCAAGGACGTATACAGATCTGTCTACTCGCAGGCGGTGACCTTCATGAACGTCCTGCTCCCCGCCGCCTTCGTCGTGTGCTGGAGCTCGGGATTCGTCGGCGCCAAGCTGGGCACGCAGGACGCCGGCGCGATGACGCTGCTGATGTGGCGGTTCCTGCCGCTGGCGGCCGTCCTCGCGGTGTTCGCCGTCCACCGGGGCCGCGCTCCATGGCATGGTCTCGCGCCCCGCGACATCGCACGGCAGGCCCTGATCGGCCTGCTCTCCCAGAGCGGCTACCTGCTCACCGTGTACTACGCCATCCAGCTCGGCGTCTCCAGCGGTACGACGGCCCTGATCGACGGCACCCAGCCGCTGGTCGCGGGAGCGCTCGCCGGTCCGCTGCTGCGCGAGTACGTCTCGGCCCGGCAGTGGCTCGGGCTGTGCCTGGGCCTCGGCGGAGTCGCCCTGGTCACCACGGCCGACGCGGCGTCGACGACGGGCGTCGCCTGGTGGACCTATCTCGTCCCGTTCGCCGGAATGCTCTCGCTGGTCGCGGCCACCTTCCTCGACCGGCGCTCCCGCACCCCGGTGACCCCGGCCGTGTCGATGACCGTCCACTGCGCCACCAGCGCCGTCGTCTTCACGACCGCCGCCTTCACGACCGGCACCGCGACCCCGCCCACCACCGGGTCCTTCTGGCTGGCGACGGTCTGGCTCGTGACCCTCTCCACCTTCGGCGGCTACGGCCTGTACTGGCTCGTCCTCCAGCGCTCCGGAGTCACCGAGGTCAACACCCTCATGTTCCTCATGGCCCCGGTCACCGCCATCTGGGGCACCCTGATGTTCGACGAGCCCTTCACCACGCAGACCGGGCTGGGCCTGGCGGTCGCCCTGACGGCGGTGGCGGTGGTGCGCGGGGCGAGCGCCCGTACAGAGGAGGCCGAGGTCGTTGGTCCTGGCTGAACGGCCGTGAACGGTGCTGGATGAGACGGAAACTGGAACGAGTTCCCGTGCAACCAGGACGACGGTGACTGCGGTTGGCGTCGGTGATCAGCAATGAGGGTGAATTGACACATGGCGCAGGAGGCCGGTGTGTGGCCTCATCCTGCACATCATTGCGTGAGTACTCCAGCCGTAGATCGTGATGTTCATGGTTGGTGGGCGGCCTGCCGCTGGTTGTGGCAGGCTCGGGCCCGGGCTTGACGGCGGCGTCGCCAGTCGGACCAGATCCTGCCAACGGGCAGGATCTGTGCTGTGAGCACCCGTATCCTCAGCGCCCTCACCGCAGATCGTGCCTGGAGGACATATGCAACGCGGCGAAGTCTGGTGGGTCGAGTTCGACGAGCGACGGCTGGTCGTACTGCTGTCGGGAGCCGAGGCGTCCCAGCTCCGGGCGATGCAGATCGTCGCTCCGGCAGGCATCGACATCAGCGGTCTGGGCGTCGAGGTGGCCGTAGGCGCCAAGGAAGGACTGCCCATGGAAGGAGTGCTGCGGCTCGCGTTCGCTCATCCAGGCTTTACCCCTTGCACGTGGCTGACCACCGTGTCCCGGGACGACTTGATCGAGCGGGCGGGCGTGCTGCCTTCCTCGAAGCTCCGCGAGATTGACGATGCCCTCCGTCTTGCTGAACAGCCGAAGGAATGGACCCCGGCAACGACCGCGAAGTTCAGCGAGATGAAAGATGCCTTCCGTCCCGGTGGGCTCGAGTAGGTAGAGAAGGGACGGACGCCCGTGGCGTGGTCAATCTCGTCCAGATGAATATCGGTGGCCCCCTGTCTCCATGGCTCCCCACGCCAGTTAGATCATGATCTACGGCCGGAGTATCAGGCGGGTGCGGCTCTCGTCCTAAATCGGCTCGACCTCGACCAGCTTCCACTCGGGGTGGAAGTCGGGGTGATCGGCGTACGCCGCTACGAGTTGCTCAATCACCGGCTGGCGGAGTCGCATCCACCCTTTGATGAACAGGCCACCGGCGAAGGAGTGCTCCCACTCCGCCAGTTCCTGCTGAGGCGCGAACACCCATTCCATGAGCCTGCGCTTTGCCTCGACGTCGGAAAGGATCCGGTCCCGCAACCGATCCATATCCTCGTTCTTGCTGGGCTTCAGCGCTTTGGCCGCATGTTCGTCCTCACGAAGACGGGCCTTGAAAAATTCCACCATGACATCGAAGTCGTATCTCATCGCTGCCCCCTTGTCGGTAAACGCTGAGGTGCCATCATCCACCCACCTCATGGCGCACCGGGGGGTCTGTCGCACGATCGGGTGACATCTGAACCGGCTTGTCCTGTGGAGCGGGTGGAAAGGATATTGCGGTGCCCAAGCCATATCCGAACGGGGAACTACGGCAAGCGCGTCGGCACATCAAGCTGCTGGAGCAGGAGAACGAGGTCCTAAGCCGCCGCCTATCTGTCGCAGGCGAAGCTCCCGGGAAAAGGATCTACCCGCTCGTGAAAGAGCTGGCGTGGATGGGGTGCCCGTCACGGTGGCGTGCCGCGTCCTGAAGCTCGCCAGACAGGCCTACTACCAACAACGCAACAGATCGAACCGCTGGCGGCTACGACGTCAATTCGAGATCTCCCTGTGCGGAGCCAGTCGTGGACGACGACTCGGGTGCGATCGCGCTGAGCTCGTCCCTGACGTTGTCCGCCTCCTGGCCGCAAAACGCCAGGGCCCCGTTGAAGCTGCCCGCGCCTCTCCTCTCCTCGCCTTCGTGCAGCTACGCATCGTGTTTCTGCGGGAGGTCCAGTTCCGCCCACACCGTCTTGCCCACCGTGAGCCTTTCCACCGCCCAGCGACCGGCCAGTACGCGCACGATGAGCAGGCCTCGGCCGAACTGGTCGTCGGGGTGGGGCGGTCGGGTGCCGGGGAGGCGTTCGCCCCTCGGGTCGGTCACCGCGATACGGAGCGCGGTGTGGGTGAGGGTTGTCTCGACGCGGAAGAGACGGTCTCGTAGGCAGCCGTGCAGCAGGGCGTTCGTGCACAACTCACTTGCCACCAGGGCTGCGTCGCCGGCGAGGGCCGGATGGCCCCAGTCGACGGCGAGTCCGGCCACGTGTCTGCGGGCGAGGGGGATGCTGCGCGGGAACGGGGTGTAATTGACCTCGTCGTGGCGGTCGTAGGACTTGGGTGGGCGGGGAGGGCAGGAGTCGGTCACGGCGTCCTCCGGGGTGCGGGGCTGGGGACGTTGGGGTGGCTCCGCCGTGCGGGCAGCACGGTGCACTTCCGCCAACTGGTGTCACTGCGTGGCTGAGCAAGTACTGACGGTAGTGATGCGCCTGGCATTTACGCAAGGAGTCTCGGGGAAATATGTCTCCGATTTGGCTTGTGCTGCGTCTCCGGCGAACCGCACACTGGCCACGATCAGGAGGTGACCCGAGGTGTCCACAGGCCAGTTCATGCGCGGAACCCGCGTATCCACCGTCCTCGCGCGCAAGTTGGGCGGGGAGTTGCTGAGACTGCGTGACCGCGTCGGCCTGACCCAGCCGCAGGCTGCGGAGGCGCTGTCGGCGACGGCCGCCAAGGTGGCCAAGATGGAGCGCGGGTGGGTGCCGTTCCGCGATCCCGACATCAAGATCCTGTGCGAGCTGTACGGCGTGACCGACCCGAAAACCGTGGAGCGGCTGTTGAGCCTCGCCCGGACCGACCGGGAGCGTCGGAAGGCCAAAGGGTGGTGGAACCAGTACCCCGAGCTGCGTTCCCTGGTGGAGTACGTCGCCCTGGAGGACATCGCGACCAGCGTCCGGACCTGGCAAGGAGCCTTCGTCCCGGGCCTGCTGCAGACGCCGGACTACGCCAGGGCACTGGCGATCGGCAACGCCGACTGGGACGAGCCCGGCGAGATCGAGCGGTTCGTGGAGGCCAAGGTCGCCCGGCAGGCGCGGTTGGCGGACAGCAGCCCGATCGACCTGTGGGCCGTTGTTGGCGAAGGAGCTCTGCGTCAACTGGTCGGCGGCCGCGATGTCATGCGGACCCAGCTGGATCACCTCGTCGAGGCGTCCCGGTTCCCCAACATCAAGCTTCAGGTGGTCCCGTTCCTCGCGGGCTCCCACCCCGGCATGACCAGTGCCTTCAGCGTCGTCTCCTTCGCCGAACCCGGCGCGATGGACGTGGTCTACATGGACACGACCTCGTCTACGCTGTGGCTGGAGAGCGAGGCGGACGCCGCCCGTCACAACACCAAGTTCGAGCGGATCGCAAGGAACGGGCTCGCTCTTCATGATTCCGTCGAGCTGATCGAACGCATCCGCAAGGAGCTGTGACCGTGCCGCACTTCGAGTTCGCCAAGTCCAGCCACAGCAGCGGCAACGGCGAGTGCGTCGAAGTCGCCCGCAACCACCCCCACACCGTCGCCGTCCGCGACTCCAAGACCCCCGACGGACCGATACTCCAGGTCGTCCCCCCCACCTGGACCACCTTCATACGGTCCCTGCATCACGCACACCCCTGACCAGCCCCGGGCTCGGCGTGCCCGGGCCTGCCCGCCCCGGAAAACCCTTCGCCCCACCCCCACTCCTTCCCCTACCCTCGCCCTATGCAGCGCGTCCGAGCCATTGCCATCCCGTCGATCACGACGACGCCGGAGCAGGTCCCGGCGCGCTGACAGCTGACGCAGTCCGAAGCCCCGGGGCGAGTGCCCCGGGGCTTTGTCGTTCCCGTCGGTTCCTCGCCCCTCACCGCGAGGGAGAACCCCATGAGCCCCATGAACCCCGTGCAGGACCACCGCCGACTCGGCCGTGAGCTCGATCTGTTCGACACCGATCCGCTGATGGGCGCGGGGCTGCCGTACTGGCTGCCCGACGGGGCCGTCGTACGGCATGTCCTGGAGGAGTACGTCAGGGAGGCCGAGCGGGCCGCCGGGTACCGGCACGTGTACTCGCCCGTGCTCGGGAAGCGGGAGCTGTACGAGATCTCCGGGCACTGGGACCACTACAGCGAGGACATGTTCCCGCCGATGCGGCTGAGCGGCGGCGAGGAGGTCGTCCTGCGGCCCAGCCTCTGTCCGCACCACGCCCTCATCTACCGTTCCCGCTCCCACAGCTACCGTGAACTACCCCTCCGACTCGCTGAGTTGGGAGGCATGTACCGCTCCGAACTGTCGGGCGTCCTCGGCGGCCTCACCCGCGTCCGCTCCATCCAGCTCAACGACGCCCACATTTTCTGCACCCTGGAGCAGGCGGTCGAGGAGGCCCGCGCCGCCCTCGACCTCATCCGTCGTGCCTACGACGACCTCGGCATCCGCGCGAGCCGGTACCGTCTGTCCCTCCCGGGAGACTCCGCCAAGTACGTCGCGAACCCCGCGCTCTGGCGCCGCGCCACCGCCCTCCTCGAAGAGGTCCTGGACGGCATCGCGTACGAGTCCGTCGAGGGTGAGGCCGCCTTCTACGGCCCGAAGATCGATGTGCAGATCACCGACCCCGCCGGCCGCGAGTCCACCCTCTCCACCGTCCAGATCGACTTCCACCAGCCCGAACGCTTCGACCTCCACTACACCGGCCCCGACGGCGCCAAGCACCGCCCGGTGATGGTCCACCGCAGCATCATCGGCAGCGTGGAACGGGTGGTCGCGCATCTCATCGAGGCGCACGGCGGCGCGTTCCCGGTGTGGCTCGCCCCCGTGCAGCTGGTGGTCCTGCCGGTGGCCGAGGCACAGGAGGAGCGGGCCCTCGACGTCGTACGGCGGGCCGTAGCGCGCGGCATCCGGGCCGAACTCGCCGGCCCCGGTGACGGCACCCTCGGCGCCCGCGTCCGCGCCGCGCGCCTGGTGCCGTACCAGGCGGTGATCGGCGAGCGGGAGGCCGACGCCGACTGTGCGGCCGTACGGCTGCGGGACGGCCGTAGGCCCGGAGCCGCGCCGGTCGACGAGCTGCTGGACCGGATCGCCGCCCGGGCCGGTGATCGCGGGGCCGAACTCTGGGCTGCTGCGTAAGGTCGGTGCCGTACCCAGTGACGAAAGGACCCCCGCCGTGACCGGTCAGCCCATCCCGGTGATCATCGACTGCGACACCGGTGTCGACGACGCCCTGGCTCTGTTGTTCGCCGTACGGCATCCAGGCATCGACCTGCGCGCGGTCACCTGTGTCGCCGGGAACACCGACATCGACGGCGTCGTCCGCAACACGCTGACCGTCCTGGAGCAGGCCGGGGCCGGGGACATCCCCGTCGCCCGGGGTGCCGCGCGGCCGCTGATCGAGCCCGTGCGCACCGCGCAGCACGTGCACGGCCTCGACGGCATGGGCGACCTGGGGCTGCCCGCGCCGACCCGGGTGGCCGTGGACGTGGACGCGGTGACGCTGCTCAGGCGGGAGATCCTCGCCTCGCCCACCCCCGTCACGCTCGTCCCGACCGCGCCGCTCACCAACATCGCGCTGCTCCTGCGCACCCACCCCGAAGTGGTGCGGAACATCGAGCGGATCGTGTTCATGGGCGGCGCGGTGGCGACCGGGAACGCCACGCCGGTCGCGGAGTTCAACGTCTGGCACGACCCCGAGGCGGCCGCCGTCCTGCTCACCGCCGGGGTGCCGATCACGATGTACGGCCTGGACGTCTTCCAGCAGGTTCTGGTGCCAGCCGCCGACGTCCAGCGGCTGCGAGCCAGTTCGGAACCGTCCCTGCGCATGGCCGGTGAACTCCTCGCCCACCGCGACCCCGCCACCTCCGGCGACCCCACCCCCACCGGCGGCCTCGGTGACGCGGGCGCGGTGTGCGCGGTCGTCGACCCGGAGGGCCTGACCACCGAGCTGCTGCCGGTGGAGGTGAGCCTGGCCCCGGGCCCGACCCGCGGCCAGACCGTCGTCGACCGCCGCTCCCGTCCCGGCGAGTCCGAGATCCACGAGGGCGAGCGCGAAGTAACCCTGGTGGACGTGGGGTTGGCGGTGGACGTGGAGCGCTACGTGAAGCTGTGGCTGACGGCGGTGGAGGGGGTCTGACAGCGGCAGAGAGCGGCGCCGGGCCTCACTCTGCCGTCGCCTCGGCCGCCCGCACACCCCACCGCTGCTCCACCTTCGCGAGCCGCCAGTAGGAGATCGCCGCCGCCCACACCACCACGAACAGGCCGACGATGACGTAGCCGACGTTGTCGAGGTCGATGTCGGCGATCCAGGTGGTGAGGGCGTCGGTGAGGTCGAACTTGTCGTGCACGACACCGACCAGCTCGATCGTGCCGATGAAGAAGGCGACCGCGATGGACAGTCCGGTGATGGCGAGGTTGTAGAACACCTTGCGCACCGGGTTGGAGAAGGCCCACTGGTAGGCGAAGTTCATGAACGTGCCGTCGAGCGTGTCGAACAGGCTCATCCCGGCGGCGAACAGCAGAGGCAGGCACAGGATCGCGTACCAGGGCAGCCCGGCCGCCGCGCCCGACCCGGCCATCACCATCAGGGTCACCTCCGTGGCCGTGTCGAAGCCGAGCCCGAACAGGAATCCCAGCGGATACATCTGCCCCGGCCGGGTGATGGACTTGGTGAGCCGCCCGAGGATCCGGTTCATGAACCCGCGCGAGTCGAGATGCTGCTCCAGCTCCTTCTCGTCGTACGTCCCCGCCCGCATCGCCCGGAAGACCTTCAGGATGCCCAGCAGGGCGACCAGGTTGAGGGCGGCGATGAGGTAGAGGAACGAACCGGAGACCGTCGTACCGAGAAATCCCAGGACCTGGTGGGTACTTGAGCCCTCGTTCATGACCTTGCCGGCGAGCTGGGTGCCGCCGGCGATCAGCGCGGCGAGCAGGACCACGACACTGGAGTGCCCCAGCGCGAACCAGAACCCTCCGGACACCGGCCGCTTGCCGTCGGCCATCAGCTTGCGGGTGGTGTTGTCGATCGCGGCGATGTGGTCGGCGTCGAACGCGTGCCGCATGCCGAGGGTGTAGGCGGTGATGCCGAGGCCGATACCGAAGGCCTTGTCGCCCACCTCATAGTGCTCCGGGACGACGAGCAGGAAGAGGATGCCGAAGGCGACGACGTGCAGGGCGGCGATCGCAACCATCAGACCGACCGTCTTGACGGTGTCCTCGCGGCGCCAGCGGAAGGAGGCGGCGGCGGTCTCGGGCAGGGCAGGGTCAGTCATACGGTGGTCACTCCAGCACCTCGTGGATGAACGCGTGAGCTGCCGTGGCCGGTCTCCTGGCTTACGGGTCGTGCGTTTCCCTGCCCGCCTTCCCGGCCTGATGGTGACGGCCAGTGGCTGTCCCGCGAGGGACGTGGGAGGGAAACTCCCCGATCACAGTGGCGAGGGCCGCACCGGCATGGACCTTTGAGGGGTCGTCACCGGTTTCCCGAGCACCACGGCCCGACCACCGTAGGCGGGAGCGGGGGCTCCTGCATAGCTGCATACCTGCGCAGGTATGGAAGATCACACAAGGTCGCCTGCGAGGATGAGCCCCATGCACCTCGTCCCGGCCGACCGAGCCGACCGCCGTACCATCGACGGACACCGGGTGTGCGACGCCATCGCCGCGATCGGCGACCCGGGACACGTCCGCACCTGGTCCGACCGTTTCGCCCTGCTGGCCGACCCGAACCGACTGTCCTTGCTGCTCGCCCTGCACCGGACCGGCCCGCTGGCCGTCTCCGACCTGGCGATCGCGACCGGCATGAACGACCCCGCCGTGTCGCAGGCGTTGCGGCTGCTGCGGGCGGCCGGGGTGGTGGCGGGGGAGAAGGAGGGACGGGTGGTGCGGTACTCGGTGGTGGACGAGGCGGTCCGGGGGTTGTTGCAGCAGGTGTCCTGAGCGGTCAGTCCAGTTCCCGGTATGCGGGGCACGGGGCGGCCAGTTCGGGATGCTCGACGGGGTACCACTCCCCGTGGATCCGGCTCATCGCCCAGTGCCACGCCTCATCGTGGAGGACCAGGCCGCGGTAGGGCTCCGTACGACGGCGGTCCAGGTGCCGTGGGCGAACTCGAAGTGCGTCACGGTTCACAGCTCCTTGCGGATGCGTTCGATCAGCTCGACGGAATCGTGACGAGCGAGCCCGTTCCCGTCGATCCAGCCACAGCGAAGACGAGGCCGTGTCTGTGGACCACGTCCATCGCGCTCGCCGGCAGTCGCCCACAGCGCCGACCTGCGCGTGAACTCGTCGCACCCACCCGGCGTCCCGAAAGTCTCCGGCCGGCGATCGACCTCACCCCTCCACTCCCCACCGCTCCGGTCCGCCCCCCTTCCACTCGATCCACGCCGCCTCCGCCACCTCGGCCGCGTCGATCTCCAGCCCCGCCCGGCGGAGGAACTCCGCGATGTCGGTCAGGTTGTGGGCCAGGCCGAGGATCTCGCCGTCCACGCGGACGCGGCGGCCGCCGGTGGGGGACGGAGGGTGCACGATCACGCGGATCGGTCCGGACATGTCTTCAGGATCGTCCGGAGCGTAGGGTCCCGCATTTCGGTCCGTCATCGGTCGCGCCGTTCGGCCGTGTTCTCACGCAGCCGCCACCACTCGGCGGGGCGCGGGCGCCCCTGCTGCCAGTGGGGATGGAAGAACACTCGGGTCGACAGTCGGTGCAGGCGTCGGCGCAGGTCCGTGCGGCCGGGGTGCTCGGCGAGCTGTCGGTAGGTGGTACTCCACTCCCGCTGTGCTCGGGCGAGGTCGTCGGGGAACGATCGCATGCCCGGATTCAATCATGTGTTCGATTTTTTGGGCCACAGCGGGTACGGCGACACGGGTACGGCGTGAGCACACGCCGAAAGGGCCGCCCACACCCCGGAGGGTGGGACGGCCCCGTCGTCAAGAGGCGTCAGAAGGCGTCAGGCGCGCGAAGCCTTGCGGCGACGCGTGGCCAGCACGATGCCCGCGCCGCCCGCGAGCAGCACCGCCGCACCGCCCGCGATCAGCGGGGTGTTGCTGCTGGCGCCGGTCTCGGCGAGGTTGTCACCGCCGCCGCCGTTCGGGGTGGGGGCGGCCGGAGTCGTGGTGGACTCCGACGCGGACGGGGTCGGAGTGCCCGTGCCCGGGGTCTCGGACGCCGGCGGCGTGCTCTCGGACGCCGGCGGGGTGGACTCGGAGGCCGGCGGGGTCGACTCCGAGGCCGGCGGAGTGGACTCCTCCGCGGGCGGGGTCGCCGGAGGCGTGGTCTGCGTGGTCGTGCAGTCCTTCGTGCCGCCGTTCCAGGCCGCGATCAGCTTGTCCTTGATGACCGGGTGGTCCGGGCCCTTGGGGAGGTCGCCGTGCGTGAAGCCGTCGTTGGCGTCGAGCTTGCCGTCGAACTTCGTGTTGCCCCGGTACAGGTCGACCTGTCCGTAGCAGCCCGCGTCGGGGATGGCCACGTCGAGGGTGTCGACGGAGCCCGCCTTGACGGTCACGGTGTCGAAGTCGTGGAAGACCTGCTCGCCGGAGGTGGCGAACGTCGGGCCGTGCGCGAGGTAGGACGCCAGGGAGGCGGTGCAGGTGGACGCGTCGCCCGCCGCACGGACCTTGACGTGGACCTTGCCGTCGTCGCCCGGCTTCAGGTTCTGGTCGTCGACCTTGACCGAGGCGTAGAAGTTCTTGCCGTCGAGGGAGAACTCGCAGCGGTCGGTCTCGGTCTTCGAGCCGGCGCCCGTGCCCGGCTGGTAGTGCCCGCCGTTCCCCCAGCCCTTGCCGCCGGGGCAGTCGGAGGCGGAGGCGACGGAGGCGAGGGCGGCGGAGAAGGCGAGCGTCGCGGCGCCCGTCCCCAACAGGCGCCGCATGGTGACACGTCTCGCTATGGACATACGTATCCCGTCAGGATGAGAGTGAGTGGTTACAGCAAGCATCAGAAAACACTGGGCCCATTGGTCACATGCGCCACGGTGTTCACACATCGTGGATCTCCTTGCGGAATGCTGTCAACCTGCGGTGATACATGGCCGGTTCGAGTGTCATCACAATTTCGACACAGCAGGAACGATCTGCTCCGGAAATCGCTCAGGTTCACTTTTCCGGCGGGGTGGACAGATATCCCCTTTGTCGCCTTCATGGACCGCACATATCGCACCCGCATGGAAGAGGAGCCCGCGTGACCTCCCGCACCACCACGCCAGACCCCTCGCCCGATCTCTCCAGCAACGACCCGAACTGGTGGCGGCAGGCCGTCGTCTACCAGGTCTATCCGCGCAGCTTCGCCGACGCCGACGGGGACGGCCTCGGGGACCTCAGGGGCGTCACCGAGCGCCTCACGCACCTGGCCGCCCTCGGCGCCGACGCCCTGTGGCTGAGCCCCTTCTACCCCTCCGAACTCGCCGACGGCGGCTACGACGTCGCCGACCACCGGGACGTCGACCCGCGCCTGGGCAGCCTCGACGACTTCGACGCCATGGTCGCCGAGGCCCACCGGCTCGGCCTGAAGGTGATCGTCGATCTCGTCCCGAACCACACCTCCCACCAGCACGTCTGGTTCCAGGAGGCCCTCGCCGCCGGCCCCGGGTCCGCGGCCCGCGAGCGCTACGTGTTCCGTGACGGGCGCGGCGCGCACGGCGAACTCCCGCCCACCGACTGGCGGTCCGTCTTCGGCGGCAGCGCCTGGCGGCGGGTCGCCGACGGACAGTGGTACCTGCATCTGTTCGCCCCCGAGCAGCCCGACCTCAACTGGTCCCACGAGGAGGTCCGCGAGGACTTTTGCACCACCCTGCGCTTCTGGTCGGACCGCGGGGTCGACGGCTTCCGGGTGGACGTGGCGCACGCGCTGGTCAAGGACCTGACCGAGCCGCTGCGCGACCTCGGCGACCTGCCCGGCGTCGCGGAGGAGGCCCTGGACCACCTGCCGCCGGGCAGCCATCCCTACTGGGACCGCGACGAGGTCCACGAGATCTACCGCGACTGGCGCACCATCCTCGACTCCTACACCCCGCCGCGTACGGCCGTCGCCGAGGCCTGGGTGCCGGGCTCGCGCCGCGCGCTGTACGCCCGCGCGGACGAACTCGGCCAGGCCTTCAACTTCGAGTACCTCCAGACGCCCTGGGACGCCGGCGAGCTGCGCCAGGCCATCACCGACTCCCTCGCCACCGCCCGCGCGGCCCATGCCTCGGCCACCTGGGTGCTCTCCAACCACGACGTCGTACGGCACGCCTCCCGCCTCGTGCTCCCGCCGGGCACCGACGAGAACGCCTGGCTGCTGTCCGGCGGCCACGCGCCCGCGATCGACCTCGCTCACGGCCTGCGACGCGCTCGCGCGGCCACGCTGCTCATGCTCGCGCTGCCGGGATCGTCGTACGTCTACCAGGGCGAGGAACTCGGACTGCCCGAGGTCGCCGATCTGCCCGTCGAGGTGCTCCAGGACCCGATCTGGGAGCAGACGGGCCGGGTCCGCAAGGGGCGCGACGGGTGCCGGGTGCCGCTGCCGTGGACGAGGAGCGGTCCCTCGTACGGCTTCGGAGCCGGCGGTGCCTGGTTGCCGCAGCCGCAGTGGTTCGCCGAGTACGCCGTCGAGGCCCAGGACGGTGTCGAGGGCTCCACGCTGGAGCTCTACCGCACCGCCCTGCGCCTGCGCCGCAAGCTCCTGCAGGGGGAAGAGCTCAGGTGGGCCGACGGCGGACCGGCCGGCGTGCTGGACTTCGTCCGCCACGAGGGCTGGCGGTGTGTCGCCAACCTGTCGCAGGCCGCCGTCCCGCTGCCGGCCGGGGAGGTGCTCCTGACCAGCAGCCCGTTGGAGGACGGGCTGCTGGCACCGGATACGACGGTCTGGCTCGGCTAGGGCTAACCGACGGTCGGCGTCGGGGTCGCGCCCGTGGCCGGAGTGGCGCCGTTGGCGTTCTCGCCCGGGACCGCGAGCGGCGTCGACGTCGGGTTGGCCGGCGGGCTGAGCACCACCATCGGTGCGCCGGGCTGCGGCGCGGGCGGAGTCAGGTCGGTGTCGGGCAGCTTCGGCGGAGTGGTCTGCATGAAGAGGGCCTGGTCGAAGTTGACGAAGCCGGTCTTCTCCATGACCGTCATGTGGTCGAGCACCGTGTCGTTGGCCATGTCGGCCAGCGACCGCACCAGCGAGTTCTTGGTGGTGGAGCGGACCTTCGAGATCGTGTTGAAGATCGAGCCGTGCGTCACCCGCAGGATGTTGGCGAAGTTCGTGTCGAACTGCTGGCCGCTGCTCGACTCGATCGTGTTCACGAAGCCGACCTGCTGCGGGCTCGCCACGTTCGGGATGGTGATGTTGAGCATCGGGGCGATCTTGCGGCAGGCCGCGTCCAGGGCCGCGTGTCCGTCGATGAGGTGCCGTCCGGCCTCCTTCACCTCCGGGGTCGTCCCCTTCTGCAGGGCGACCTGGCCCAGCGGGTACTCCCACAGACCGGCCGCCCGCACCTTGACGACGAAGTCCCGGTCCAGCTCGGTCAGCGGGCCCCACTGCGTCTGGGCGATGATTCTGTCCTGAGCGGTGGACGCCTGGCTGACACCCAGCATGGACGGATACGCGAGAGCGCCCAGGGTCAGTGTGAGGGCTCCGCCCACGACCAGCGTTCCCATCGCATTGCGCGAGAGTGGCACCGTGCCTCCTGCCCGGTAGGGGTTTTCCCGCCAGGAGGCGGGTCGGACGCACAGGAGTACGCACGCCGGGGCAGGGATGTTCATCACCGCTCCCGGAGGATGACCGGGCTCACACCACGCCCCGTCAGGTCGGCCTTGCCGCCCACCGGTTGACCGTTCGTTGACCGGTTCGCGGGGAACTCCGGGGGAAATCGCGGGAGAGACCTGACGGGCCCTGGGCCTAGATTCACCGCATGTCCATGCCACAGCGGTCGCAGCGGCCCCTCCCCGTCCTCCCGTACCGCAAGCCCACCAAGGGCCGCGACTACTGGGTGATCGACGACGTGCTCCCGGACGTCGACGCCGTACGGGAACGCTGTCTCGCGAAGGACGACTGGGTGCGGGGACATCCGTACACCTCGGAGACCTGGCCGGGGCTGCGGGCCATGCCCGGACTCGAAGCCGCCGAACTCGCGAGCGTGGAGCGGCAGGTGAGGAAGGCGACGGGGGCCGGGAGACTGTGGGTGCAGCAGGCGCCCGGCGGGGGGACCCTCAACCACAACTGCGTCCAGGTCGTCGGGGAGGGCGAGAGCGAGCCCCGGCCGCACACCGACTCCCGGGCGCTGTGCCGGTACGCCGCCGTGCTGTATCTCAACCCCGGCGTCCCCAAGGACTGCGGCACCAGCTTCTACCGGCAGTCCATGCCCGGCGGACGGCTCGGCGGCAACGTCGTACAGGCCCCGCACAACAACCTCGTCGAGGCCCTCGGCACCCGGTTCGTCGCGCCCGACGCCTTCGAGGAGGACGTACGGGTACCGCACAAGTACAACCGGCTGCTCCTCTACAACGCCAACCTGGTGCACAGCGCGACCGGTTACTGCGGCAGCACGCTGGAGGAGAAGCGGATGACGGCCGTCTTCTTCTGGATGGCGTGACGCCGGCCGCGGGTCAGTAGCGCACCGCCCGGGACACCTTCGCCCGCACGTCCCCCGACAGGGCGTGCGTACTGCGGGCGGTGCCCTTCCCGGAGCCGCCCGCCGGGACGTCCCGGACCGTCACCACCACCGCGTCCAGCAGCTTGCCCGACCCGTTGGTGAAGTCGACCTGGACGGCGAAGGCCTTCGCCGAGTCCGCGCTGTTGGCGGCGGTGACGGCGACCGTCGTACGGCCGTCGGAGGCGGTCGCGGGCGTACCGAGCCGTACGTCGTCCTGGGCGTCGACGCCGTTCTTGATGTCGTCGAACCGTCTGCCCGCCTCCGCCGTCGCCGACGCCACCGCGTCCCCGGCGCGGGAGGCGGCCGACGCGACCTTGCTCGCCACCGACGACGGGCTGTCGTCGTCGGAGCAGGCGGTCAGGCCGGTGAGGGCCAGGGCAGCCAACAGTGCGGCCGTCGTCCAGCGGGTCATCTCGCCTCCTCGTCCCGCCCCCCGGGGGCGGGTCCCTCCAGTGAAGGTCCTCCGCGCCACGGCCGCATGTCCCAGGTCACCCGGACGGCCCACTCCCGTGGTGGCCGGACCCGTCCCGCCGGATGGTCGAAGCACATCGATCACGAAAGGTGGGACACCGCCATGACGCAGCAACCGCACGCCACCCAGTCGTCCGCCGGCACGACGTCGACCCCGGCGCCGGGCCTCGGCCCCACGCCGACCGAGGCCTCGTGGGCCGCCGGTGGAGTCGTCTTCGCCGGGGTGCTGATGCTGATGAACGGCATCCTGGCCGTCCTCCAGGGCATCTCCCTGCTCGCGGACGACGACGTCTGGGCCCGCGTCGGCGACTACGTCTACAAGATCAACCACACCGGCTGGGGTGTCATCCTGCTCTGCCTGGGCGCTCTCGCCGTCGTCACCGGCGCGTTCATCCTCAGGGGCGCCGCCTGGGCGCGGATGACCGGCATCTTCCTCGCCTCGCTGAGCATGCTCGCCCAGTTCCTCTTCCTGCCCTACGCCCCGGTGTGGTCGGTCATCATGATCGGCATCGACTTCTTCGTCATCTGGGCGCTCGCGGTGTACCGGCCGGACATGCGGGGCTGATCCACCGGGGCCGGGCCGGGGAGCGCGCCGGGCCGGGGCCCCGCTCGCCGGCGGGGCACCCTGCACCGGGTCTCCCCGGTGGCCCGGTCACACGTGGCCGAGGCCGCCGCTGCCGAAGCCCCCGCTGGAGCCGGGCAGCCAGCGTTTGCGGTGCTGGTCCTCTCCTCGTCTGCTTCCCGAGTGATGGAGCTGGTACGGCATCAGCCGTTCCTGCCCCTCCGCCGGGGCCGGCAACTCGTCCGGCTCCCGCATCTCCCGGATCTCACGGATGGGTCCGGTCTCCGGGAGGTGCGGCTGCTCCTCGCTGAGCGGCCGTGGAAGCTCCCGGTCCTGGACCCGCATGCCGAATTGCACGGCCCACACCAGCGCGCCGGCGATGAACAACCCACCGGCGAAGGCGGCGATCACGTTGAGTACTTCGCTCGACGAGGCCGCCAGGACAAACGTCGCCGTACTCATGGTCCGATTATCGCCGATTTCACCGGATCGGCGCGAAAGAGACGTCCCTGGGGACCACCGTGACCCGGTGGAAGTTGCACACGGCCGGGCCGACGGCCCGGGGACCTGCCTGGTGAGCCTTGAGCGCCACGCTGACCAGGCTCATCAGCAGGTCGACGTCGGTCTCGCAGTCGAGGTGGACGGTGACCCACCGGGAGCCCGGCAGCAGCCGGACCGCGGTCGACTCCTGGAGGTCGTCGTGGATCCTGCGGATGGCCGGCTCGGTGAGGTGCAGATCCACGTCCCGCCCCGGGTGGAAGTGCACGATCTCGCTGTGTACGGAGCGCAGCGCCAGGCCCGCTCCGCAGCTGGGCAGGCCCGTGCTGAGGTCGGACCACGCTTCCAGGCGCTCCAGGGCACGCTCGGCCAGAGTCATGTGCCCCATCGTCGCCCGCTCACCGCCCCGCAACCAGAGGTTGAGCGAAACGTAACCGGGGCGTGAGGTGTCGCGTGGGCCACAAGTGACGTACCGACGACCGGACTTCCGCGGGACGAGATGTCCGGGCGCCGTCCCGCCGGGACCGTCGGCCCCGCATCCCCCGAACCTCCCTCAGTCCCACCCGCGACCTCCCGTGAACCGATCCCCGGGTTCGCGACGATGAGGGAGTGAAGCGATCCTTTCGAAGGGGGACCCCGTGAGTGAGAACGCCGTTCGGCCCGCGTTGTGCAGCGTGCGTGGCTCCGCCCGGCTCGCCGTCGCCGGGCTCGGGTTCGCCGGGGCCGCCTGGGCGCTGCGGGCCGTGTGGCACATCAGGCTCGCCGTGGCGGGGGAGCCCGCCGCGGGGCCGCCGGACCAGGGCGAGGGCCGGCACCGGCCGCTGAACGCCCTGGAGGACTCGTACCACCTGGTCAGCACCGCGGGAAGCATCCTCACCCTGCTCTGCGCGGCCCTGTTCATCGGCTGGCTGGGACGCATGCGGGACAACGCGCGGGCCCTGTCCGGCGAGCCCCCGCGCTACGCCGGCATCTGGGTCTACGTCTCCTGGTTCGTGCCGATCGCCAACCTCTGGATCCCGCGCGGCATCGTCGCCGACATCCACCACAAGAGCGCCCCGGACCGGAAGCTGCCCCTCGTCGTGAACGTGTGGTGGGCGCTGTGGCTGGTCGGCATGGTCACCGGCGTGGGTCTGCTGTACGACGGCGACACCGACGACGTCATCGCCCGCGCCTACCACGGCGTGAGCACGCTGCTGGTCGCCGACCTCGCCGTGGTCGGCGCGGCCGTGGCCGGGATCCTCATGGTGCGTGCCCTGACCGCCGGGCAACTTGTGGACATCGATGCCCGGTTGCGTACGCCGGGTGGTGATCCCTTGAAGGAAACGGTCAGGGCGTTTGATCGGGATTGAGGGCACTTACTGTTGCGCCTACGTGACAGCCCCCCACCCACAGGATCGCCATGCGTCGCATCCCCCCTGTCATGGCCGTCTGCGTGTCGGCCCTGCTGCTCACCTCCTGCGGAGTGGGCGACGGCAACACCGCCGTGAGCCCCAAGAAGGGCGACGACATCACGCTGGGCCTGCTGCTGCCCGACCGGGACACCAGCCGCTTCGACCGGTTCGACTACCCCCTCTTCAAGAAGGAGGTGGCGACCCTCACCCACGGCAAGGGCAAGGTCAGTTACGCCAACGCCGGGGCGAGCGCGAAGCGGCAGAGTCAGCAGTTCCAGCAGATGGTCGCCGACAAGGTGGACGTGATCCTGGTGGACGCGGTCGACGCCGAGGCGATCGGGCCGGACGTCCGGAAGGCGAAGGACGCGGGCATCCCCGTCATCGCCTACGACCGGCTCGCCCAGGGTCCGATCGACGCCTACGTCTCGCACGACAACGAACTCGTCGGTGAGGTGCAGGGCCGGGCCGTCGTCGAGGCGCTCGGCGACAAGGCCGAGACCAGCAAGATCGTGATGATGAACGGCTCGCCCGCCGACCCCAACACCGCGCTCTTCAAGAAGGGCGCCATGGACGAGCTCAACGGCAAGGTCGTCATCGCCAAGCAGTACGACACCCGGGAGTGGCTGCCGTCGGTCGCCAAGGCCAACATGAAGGCGGCGATCGCCTCCGTCGGGCTGAACAACATCGCCGCCGTGTACTCGGCCAACGACGACATGGCGGGCGCGGTCATCGAGGAGCTCAAGCAGGCGGGGGCCACCAAGATCCCGCCGGTGACCGGTCAGGACGCGAGCCTCGCCGCGGTGCAGCGGGTCGTGTCGGGTGAGCAGTACATGACCGTGTACAAGTCGTTCCTGCTGGAGGCGACCAACGCGGCGCAGATCGCGGTGTACAAGATCCAGGGCCGTGACCTCCAGTTCGACGCGCTGGTCACCGACAAGGTCGACAGCCCCACCCAGAAGGAGATCCCGTCCGTGCTGGTGCCGGTGGTCGCCCTGACCAGGGACAACATCCGGCAGACGGTGATCAGGGACGACGTGTACACCGTGCGGCAGATCTGCACGGCGGAGTACGCGGCGGACTGTGCGGCGATCGGCCTCAAGTAACCCGAAGAAGGCCCGGTCCGGGGTACAGCAGGCTGTACTTTCCGCTTCCCGGCCTGTCGGTGCACCCGCCCTCCGCCTAGGGTCGGTGTCCTCCGGCCCGAGGGAGTTCGCATGGCCACCGACGACGTCAAAGGCCTGGTCATGGGGACCGCGACGACCGCAGCCGCCGCGATCGGCCAGCTGGTCTCCGGCCTCGGTACGGCGGTCCTCACGCCGTTCGTGCTGCTGTGGCTGGTGCTGGCGCCCGGCGGGGTGCGCGTGCTGCACGCCCTGGCCGGCATGGAACGCGTCCGGCTCGCCCGCTGGGGCCCCGAGGTCATCGCCCCCGCGCCGCCGCCGACGCGGCTGCGGGCCGCGCTCGGCGACCCCACGACCCGGCGTGAACTGCTGTGGCTGGTCCGGCATCTGGCCGTGGGCCTGCCGCTGGGCCTGGTGGGCTTCGTCCTGCCGGTGCTGGCCCTGCGGGACACCGCGTTCCCGCTGTACTGGCGGCTCGCCCCGAAGGACGCGACCGCCACGTCCATCGGGATCGGCGTCGCGCACTCCTGGCCGGACGCCCTCGCGGTGTGCCTGCTCGGCGTGGGCTGGATCGCCATCGTCCTGGGGCTCACGCCCGGCATGGCACGGCTCCAGGCGAGCCCGGGGCGCCGGCTCCTGTCGGCCGGTCCCGACGCCGACCTCTCCCTGCGCGTCGCCGAGCTGACCGCGACCCGGGCGGCCGCGCTGGACGCCCATGCCACCGAACTGCGGCGCATCGAGCGCTCGTTGCACGACGGCACCCAGAACCGGATCGTCACGGTGACCGTGCTGCTCGGGGCCGCCCGCCGGATGGTCGCCCGCGACCCGGCCGGCGCCGACGAACTCCTGGAGCGCGCCCAGTCCGCGGCCGAACAGGCCCTCGCGGAGCTGCGGACCGTCTCCCGCAGCATCCTGCCGCCGGTCCTCGCCGACCGGGGTCTCGCGGGGGCGCTGACCGGACTCGCGGCCGAGAGCGCGGTGCCGTGCACGGTCGATGTCGAGGCGCCGGGGCGCTGCGCGGCCTCCGTCGAGGCGACCGCGTACTTCGTCGCGGCCGAGACGCTGACCAACATCGCCAAGCACAGCGGGGCGTCCCGGGCCACGATCACCGTCCGCGCCCCCGGCGCACGGCTCCTGCTGCGGGTCACCGACGACGGCCTGGGCGGCGCCGACGAGAACGCCGGCTCCGGCCTCACCGGCATCCGCCACCGGGTCGCCGCCCACGACGGCACCCTCAGCCTGACGAGTCCCCCGGGCGGCCCGACGGTCGTGGAGGTGGATCTGCCGTGCGGTCTGTGACGGGGACCGGCTTCGGCGTGCGGGGTGGCGGGGGGCGGTGGTCTGCGGCGGCACCCCGCGCCCGGCGGTGCGTGGACTTCGGTGGCGGCTTCGGCGGTGGACCATATGTCGGTGTTGCGGGACGTGGCGCGGCCGTGCCTAGGGACGGACGTGGCCGGACGACGGGGCTCACCGGGTCGTTCGACGGTCGTGGAGGTGGATCTGCCGTGCGGGGTGTGGGGCGGTGGTCTGCGGCGGCCTGGGCCCGGCGGTGCTACGGCTTGGGTGACGCCATGTGTCGGGTGAGGGGCTGTACGGGCCCCGGCGCGGCCGGCTGTGACCGTGCTCTTCGTCCGGCGGACCCGCCGGGCGGCACTATGACTCTGGAGACGGACCTGTCATGCGGATCGTGATCGCCGAGGACGACGCCCTGCTGCGGGAGGGGCTCGCGCTGCTGCTGCGGGCCGAGGGGCTGGACGTGGTCGGTACGGCCGACACCGCCGAGGGGGCGCTCGACGCCATCGACCTGCACAAGCCCGACGTGGCCATCCTCGACGTGCGGATGCCGCCGACGCACACCGACGAGGGGGTCCGCGCGGCCGTCGAGGCCCGGCGGCGCAGGCCCGACCTCGCCGTGCTCGTGCTGTCCGCCTACGTCGAGCAGAGCTTCGCGACCGAGCTGCTGACCGGCGGGGTCGGCGGGCTGGGCTATCTGCTCAAGGAACGGGTCGGCCGGGTCGAGGAGTTCCTGGACGCGCTGCACCGGGTGGCGTCCGGCGGCACCGCCATCGACCCCGAGGTCGTCGCCCAGCTGTTCACCCGGTCCCACCAGGACGTGCGGCTGGAGCGGCTCAGCCCGCGCGAGAAGGACGTACTCGCCCTGATGGCCGAGGGGCTCGGCAACAGTGCCGTCGCGGAGAGGCTGTTCGTGACCGACGGGGCCGTGCACAAGCACATCCGGAGCATCTTCGCCAAGCTCGACCTGGCGCCCACGGACCAGGTCGACCGGCGCGTGGCGGCCGTACTGCGCTATCTGGAGGACGCCCGGCGACGGTCGTAGTACAGCCTGCTGCAAGGGAGTTCGGGGCCTCTGCGGCAATGATCCGCGGACCGGGCGCTGGTGTGCTGGACGCATCACATCAGCCCTCCGAAGGGACCCCGCGGTGAGCGTCCAAGCCCCCGTCAGTATCGACACCCGACCGGTTGCGCACGAGACCGGGGGACTGCGCGGAAGTATCCGGCGCAACCCCCTGACCTGGTTCTTCACGCTGGCCTTCGCGCTGAGCTGGGCCGCCTGGACGCCATACGTCCTCTCCGGGAACGGCCTCGGCGTCTGGCACTTCGTCTTCCCCGGTGGCCGCGCGGGCAGCCAGCTCACCGGCGTCCTGCCCGGCGCCTACCTCGGCCCGATCGCCTCGGCCCTGCTGGTCACCGGCATCACGGAGGGACGTGCGGGCCTGCGGACCTGGTGGGCCAGGATGACGAAGTTCAGGGTGGGTCGGCGCTGGTACCTGGTCGTCCTGCTCGCCGTGCCGGCCGCGCTGACCCTCGCCTCGGTCGCGCTGGCCGGCCGCGGACCCGCGCTGCCGTCCGCGATGATCCTCGCCGCCTACCTCCCCGGACTGCTCATCCAGATGATCACCACCGGTCTCGCGGAGGAGCCCGGCTGGCGGGAGTTCGCGATGCCGCGGATGCAGCGCCGGTACGGCCCCCTGACCGCGACCCTCGTCGTCGGCGCGCTGTGGGGCTGCTGGCACCTGCCGCTGTTCCTGACCCAGTGGGGCGGCGGGCCGCACGTGGCGTGGACCGTGCCGGTGGAGTTCATCGCGATGACGATCACCTTCAGCTGCGTGATGACCTGGGTGTTCAACACGTCGGGCGAGAGCATGCCGCTGGTCATGCTGCTGCACACCGGCGTCAACAACTTCGTCTCCCTCGCCTGGTCGGACATGTTCCCCTCGCTGTCCGACGGCGACGCCGCCCACGCGCTCGTCCTCAGCACCACGGCGGCGGCCCTGGTCCTGCTGGTCGCGACCCGGGGCCGGCTGGGCCTGCCCCGACGGTGACCCGCACCCCCGCACCCACCGCACACGAACGGGCTCCCGGCGCCTCCCTCGTCGCCCCGGGGGCCCGTTCCGGTGCGTCCCCGGGGCGTATTCGTCGTTCGCGGCGGATCGGATGTCGTTCCGGCTCAGGAATCTCGACGGGATCGTGGTCTACTTCCCGGCGCCGTTCGCGAACTGGAGCGAGATGCGGCGCAGGACGTCCGCGGCGGAGGTGTCGGTGCGGCCCTCGTCGTGGACCTCGGCCAGCTGGACGAAGGCGAACGCGAAGCAGTTGGCGATGCTCGCGATGGCGGGGCCCAGCTCCTCGACGACGGCGTCCGCCGCCGCGTGGCCGCTCGCGTCCGCGGGCAGGTGGATCCGTGGGAGGGTCTCCACGAGCAGCGCGGAGATGGCTCCGGTCAGTGCGACCTGCTGGTCGGGGTGCTCGCGGACCTGGCGCCGCATCTCCAGTGCCTCGGTGAGGATGCCGACGACGTTCTGCATGACCTCGCGCTGTTCCATGGCGCGCAGCGTAAGCGCTCCGCCGGGTGGGACGCGATGAGCCGTCTTGGTGCGCCGCGGCGTGTGGCGCAGGACACAGGAACCCGGGGCCGGGGTGCGGAGCGTTACGGGTGTGAGGGAAACAGAAGTGGCGGAACCGGAGCGGGCGCGGATACGGGCCGGGGACCGGGCGGCCTTCGGGGAGTTGTACGACCGGTACGCGCGGGCGGTCTACAACCACGCCCTGCGGCTGACCGGGAACTGGGCGGAGGCCGAGGAGGCGATGTCCGAGACGTTCCTCGCCGCCTGGCGGACGAGACAGACCGTGGAGCTGGAGGGCGGCTCGCTCAGGCCCTGGCTGCTGGGCATCGCCACGCACAAGGCGTACAACGCCAACCGGGGTCTGCGGCGCAGGCTCGCCTTCCTGGCGCGCAGTCCGCAGCCGCGCCCGGTCGAGGACTTCGCCGAGGAGACCGCCGGCCGGATCGACGACGCACGGCGGCTCGCGGTCGTGCATCGCGCCCTGAGCGGGCTGGGGCGGCAGGACCGTGAGGTGTTCGCGCTGTGCGTGTCGGCCGGTCTCGACTACCGGCAGGCCGCCGAGGCCCTGGGCGTGCCCGTCGGCACCGTGCGGTCCCGGCTGTCGCGGGCCCGCGCCCGGCTCGCCCGGCTGAGCTCGGAGGGGGAACCGCCCCCGGCCCACGGAGAGATGGAGAGTGAGGCCGCGCTCGCGGCCCTGTTCCTGCGGGAGGAGACCCGATGAGCGAGGCCGAGGAACTGCTGTCGACCCCGGCGGAATGGGACCTCCCGCCGGAGCGTCACCAGCACTTCAAGGACGTACTGATGCAGCAGATCGATCACGACACAGCGGCCACGCCTCGGCGAAGCCGGTTCCTGCGGCCCGCCGTACTGGTGCCGCTGGCCTCCTCGGCCCTGGCCGGCGCGCTGCTCGTGACCCTCTCCGTGGACGGGCGGGCCCCGGCGACCGGATCCACCCCGTCGGCGACCGCCGCCGGCGCCTCCGTCACCCTGAACCGGATCGCCACGGCCGCCATGGCGAGCGACACGATCCGGGTGCGGGACGACCAGTTCGTGTACGTCAGGACACTGGAGCGCTCGAACACGGGCAGCTTCTCCGGCCCGGTGCGGCTCGGCGCCCTGCACACCGAGGAGCGCTGGACCTCCCAGGACCCCCGGCCCCTGCGGGTCACCGGATGGCTCCGGTCCAGCGGCAAGGACGCGATCATGCCCGGTCGACTGGGGCCGATCGAGAGCACGGATCCTGTCCCGGTGGGCGTCCTCCACCCCACCTACCGGTGGCTGGCCTCGCTGCCCACCGACCCCGACGCCCTGCTCGCCCGGCTCTACAAGGAGGCCAGGCCGGTCGAGGGCGAGTCGCCGGACCAGGCGGTCTTCTCACTGATCGGCGACCTGATCGGCGGCGCCGTCATGCCGCCCGCCAACGCCGCCGCCTTCTACCGGGCGGCCGCGAAACTGCCCGGAGTACGGGAGATCCCGGACGCCGTGGACGCGGCCGGCCGGCACGGCATCGCCATCACCCTCGACGACACCGGCTTCGCGAGCCGCGACGAGTGGATCTTCGACAGCAAGACCTTTGCCCTGCTCGGCTCCCGCTTCTACATCACCGACCCGGACCGGGGCATCAGCACCGAGGCCCTCGCCGGTACCAGCGCCGTGATGAAGACCGCCGTCGTCGACAAGGAGGGTGAGGCGCCCGCGCGGGCCGCGGCCCGCTGACGTCCCGTTGATGCCCGTGGGCGCACAATGGCCGCCATGAGCATCGTCAAGATCAACGTACTCACGGTCCCCGAGGAGCAGCGCGAGACGCTGGAGAAGCGGTTCGCCTCCCGGGCGGGGACCGTGGAGAACTCGGACGGCTTCGAGTGGTTCGAGCTGCTGCGTCCCGTCGAGGGCACCGACACCTACCTCGTGTACACGCGCTGGCGTACCGAGGAGGACTTCCAGAAGTGGATGACCGGGATGTCGCAGGCCTCGCACGGGGGCGGCGGCGAACAGGGCGGCCGTCCCAGGCCCGCCGCCTCCGGCTCGACGCTGTGGACCTTCGAGGTCGTCCAGCAGGCCGCGCCCAAGCAGTGACGGCGAGGGGACCCCGGGCACGGAACACCGAGCCCGGGGTCCCCGCCGTGTCCTACAGCGTGACCTGCTTGCCGCCGAAGGTGACGACCAGGCTGCCGTTGGAGGCGTAGGACCAGCCCAGGGCGCCCGTGTAGGTGGCGCAGCGGGAGCCGTTGGTGCCGGACCAGAACTGGTTGGAGCCGTCGGCGTCACCGGCGTACCGGTCGTTCCCGCCGCTGTCGCACGAGGTGTTGCCGCGGAAGACCGAGGTGCCGGTCTCGAAGTTGAAGTTGCGTTCGGTGTTGCCGATGGAGACGTTGCTGGTGATGGTCATCGAGCCGGGGTTGCTGTTGTACGTGAACCCGTGATGGCCGTTGCGGTAGGCGAGGGAGTGCTGCACCACGTGGTTGACCGCGATGTCGTCGCCGCCGAGCTTGTAGCCGTTGCGATCGCCGTTGCCGGCCTGTGAGCCGTCGCTGAGGGTGCCGTTGCCGTAGGACAGCGAGTACTCGATGGTCACCGGGCCGATCGCGCCGGTGTCGGTCTTGGTGTAGAGGTCCCAGCCGTCGTCGATGTTGTTGTGCGAGACGGCGTACCGGAACACGTTCCCGGTGCCGGTGGTGAGCTTCGCGGCGAAGCCGTCGGCGTCCTCGCCGTCGGAGTCGGCGTTGTCGTGCGACTCGGCGCTCAGGATCAGGTTGTTGGCGGGCCACTGGCTGGCCGGGGTGGAGGAGGCGATCCGGCCCAGCTGGAGCCCGGTGTCACGGTTGAAGCGGGTCACCGTGCGCTCGACGACGTTGTTGCTGCCGCCGACGTAGATGCCGTTGTCCCCGGCGCGCTCGACGACCAGGCCGTAGAGCTTCCAGTAGTTGGCGTTGAGCTGGATCCCGCGGTTGGTGGAACTCTCGCTCTGCGCCGAGAAGTTGAGCACCGGCGTCTCGCCCGGGTAGGCGGAGAGCGTGGTGCGGGCGGCCGAGGTGCCGTTGTTCCCGGCCGGGATGGTCACCGTCGAGGAGTAGGCGTACGTCCCCCCGCGCATGTAGATCGTGCCGCCGGCGGAGATGCGGCTGATCGCCGAGGTGAGGGTGGTGGGCGCGGTCACCGTGCCGGCCGCGCTGTCGGTGCCGCTCGGCGACACGTACAGGGCGCTGCCGGCCGGCGGCGGGGTCGTCGTGCCGGACGTCTCGGCGTCCAGGTAGTCGACGTTGGGCAGACCGTTCGCGCCGGTCGGGTTGAGCCGGATCGTGTTGCTGCCCGCGTTCACCGGGACGGTGAGCGTCTTCGTGGTCCAGCCGGTCCAGGCGCCGGTGGACTCGAAGGACGCCGAGGAGGCCGTCGAGCCGTTCACGATGATGTCCGCGGGGCGGGCGGTGGTCGTGCCGTTGGCGAAGCGGACGCTCAGGGTCGCCGTGCCCGATGCGGGTGCGGTCACGGTGAACTGGGCGTAGGCGCCGGTGGCGTTGGTGCCGTTGCAGAATCCGCTGCCGGAGTAGCCGGCGTACTCGGTCTCTACGGCTCCGGTGCAGATGGCGGGGGATGTCTCCGCCTCGTAGCGGGTGGTGGCGGCCTGGGCGGTGGTGCCGGACAGTGCGACGAGCGTGCCGGCGATGAGGCCGACGGATGCGATGACTGGTCTCAGGTGCATCGTTCGTCTCCATGGTGTGCGGCGACGGGGGCACGTATCGTTCGGAAGGTAAGCGCTTGCCATGGCCGCGTCAACGGTTGTGTATGTGATCGTTGTTCACACATACGAATTAGATACGGTGGGCGGCATGACGCTCTTCGTGAAGATCTGCGGCCTGAGGACCGAGCAGGACGTCGACACGGCCGTCGAGGCCGGCGCCGACGCCATCGGGTTCGTCTTCTCCGACAGCCCCCGCCGCATCGCCCCCGCCACGGCGGCACGGCTGGCCGCCAGGATCCCCGAGAGCGTCCTCACGGTGGGCGTGTTCCGCCGCGAACCCCTGGAGTACGTCCGCTCGGTGGCCGCCGAGTCGGGCATCGGGGCGGTCCAGCTGCACGGTCCCGAGGACCGCGGCTACTACACCGACCTCGCGACGGGCGGCTGGACCCTGATCCGCGCGGCCGCCTTCGGCGACTCCGTGCCGCGCTGCGGGGAGTTCGGGGAGGACATGCTGCTCCTGGACGCCCCGGTGCCGGGCTCCGGCATCGCCTGGGACTGGTCGAGGAAGCAGGTGGCCGGAGCCGGGGAGAAGTGGCTCCTGGCCGGGGGCCTCACGCCGGAGAACGTACGCGAGGCCGTGGACGTCACCCGCCCCTGGGGCGTCGACGTCTCCAGCGGCGTGGAGGCCAGCCGGGGCGTCAAGGACCCGGCGCTGATCACGGCATTCGTCGAGGCGGCGCGTGCGGGGGCCGTCACGGCGGGGTGAGTCCACCGGGGTCGCCGGTGATCGGCCGGGGCAACACCGTCATGGCGACCGCCGCTGCCGGGTGCGGGTCCGTCGTGGCTTGTCGCGCCTCCCCGCGCCCCTGCCGGGCGCCGAGGCCTCCGGGGGCGCACACACGGGAACGCCCGCCGTCGGTCCGATGGACTGACGACGGGCGCTGAGGGACAACTCCGTTGCTGCAACGCGTCCTTAGGGGCGCGGGGAACTGCGCGACCAGCCACGGCGGCGTGGCAGACGGGATGCGAACCGTCGCGGCACTACTTCCCCTTCACCGGTACGAACGCCACCGCGTCCCACGCGATCGACGCGTCGCCGGTCCCGTCCGCCGTCGCCGAGCTCAGTGAGACGCTCGGGGTGCCCTTGAACTCGTAGGACCCCAGCGACACCCACGCGTTCTTCCCGCCCGTGTCCTGCGAGATCGTCTTCTCCACGACCGTGCCGTCACCGAGGTCGATGCGGTACGTGGCCGACGGCGTGTTGGCCTCGTGGTCGGGCAGGTGCACCATCACCTCCGCCGACCCGGCCACCCTGCGGTCCGGCGTCCACGTGCCGGTGACCACCGAGTCGGTGTAACCCGGCACCCGGGTGTGGGTGAGCCAGAAGTGTCCGCCGAAGCCGGCACCCAGCTGATGGAAGTCGATCTTCGACGGGTAGACGGTCGCCCCGTTCAGCTGGGCCGACCCGAAGGTGAACTTCAGGCTGCCCCGGCTCGTCCAGTTCCGTTCCCCCGCGCAGGGGTTGGCGCCGCCGACCCGGAACTTTACCGTGTTCGGCACGTCGTCCACGATCAGGGCGTTCGCCGGGAGGGTGGACGTGCAGGCGGCCGGGTGGGGGGCCGCGACCTTCGGTTCGGGGTCACCGGCCTGGTACTTCAGCACCTCGGTGCCGCAGGTGGCCGTGCAGTCGGTCCAGCTCACCGGCTGATTCCACCAGCACTTGAAGTCGTCGCGCTGGCACGGGCCCTCGGGCTGGGTCGACCCCTCGACCTTGTGCGGCTTGGTGATGTCGCAGTCGTTGACCGTGGGCTTGCAGAACGTGTCGTGCGCCGGCTGGGCGTCGGGTGCGTTGCCGGTGGGCCAGTCGCCGACGGTGAACGCCCTGACGGTCGCCCCGGTCGCCGGATCGGTCGTCTGCTGGGAGTAGGCCGCCCAGCCGAGCACCCGCTCCGGGTACGTCCACAGGTTGGGGTTGCGGGCGTCGTCGTAGCCGGAGGAGAGGAACATCTTCCGGTCGGCCGGGTAGAGGCCGTTCGCCGGGTTGTTGAACCAGCCCAGGCCCCAGGGAGCGGTGGCGTCGGTCGAGCTGGGCAGGTTGAAGCCGCTGTTGTAGGCCCACAGCGCGAGCCACCAGTTCTCCAGGTACTGCGGGTCACCGCCGTTGACGAGCAGGCCCTTGTCGTACAGCTGGTTCCACTTGTCCTGGAGGATCTGGAGCCCCGCGGCGATGTTGGCCGCGTAGTCCACGGTGATCGCCTGCTGCTGCTCGGCGGTGTACGTGGTGTCGGCCTTCGCCATGCCGCTGGTCACCTGGGCGATGCCGTAACCGCAGTCGGCGGCCGCCCAGTCGACGGTGTGGACGCTGCCCGCGTTGCCGTAGTAGCCGCCCTGGATGAAGTTACTGCTCTCACCCGCGGCCGCCCGGGAGCTGGCCTGGAGCAGGTTGGACTCCTGGGAGAGCACCCCGAGCATGATCTGCGCGGGCACCCGGCCGCCGCCCTTGAGCGCGGTGGACGGGAACAGGCCCTGCGGGGTGTACGACGGGAGTTCGCTGCCGTTCCAGCCGCTGCGGCGGCGCACGTCGAGCTTGCCCTGCACGGCGAGGTCCGTCGCCCACTCGACCTGCGCGGTCGAGGGCTGGAGCGACTGGAGCTTCGGGTCGTTGCGGGTGACCGCGCAGGCGCGGTCGGGGTCGGTGGTGGAGGTCGACGGGTCGTCGTCGCCAGGGGTGACGCTGTCCGTGTGCACACCGTCGGACAGCGCCGGGGACTGCTCGGCGCCCTGCGACGTCCGGGAGATCCTCGGCTTCACCGTGAAGTCGACGGTGCTGTCGCTGCCGGGCAGCACCGCGCCGATCCCGACGGCCTGGGCGATGTCCGCCGCCGCCTTTTTGCCGCCGGCCGCCTCGGTGCCGTTGCCGACGGAGGTCAGCGCGAGGCCGCCGGTGGTGGAGACCTCGGCGGAGGCGGGCACGTCGAGGGTGCGCCAGCTCTTCGGCAGGGTCTTCACGGCGTCCCCGGCGTCCGTGCCGGTCACGAAGACCCGGCCCCCGTTGCCGTGCACCGCGAGGGCACCGAGTGCGCCGGAGCCGAGGAGCCGGTCGGATCCCGTGGAGGTGACCCGGCGGACCTGCACCTTCTTCCCGGCCGGGACCTGGTAGGCGAGCCCGCTGTGCGCGTCCGGCACCAGCCGGAACGGCGTGCCGCCGGTCCTGGCCAGGGTGCTGGTCGTGCCCTTGGCGTCCACCGAGACCACCGAGTCGCCGGAGGCCGCCGCGATCTTGTTCCCGAACGGCACGGCGGAGGTCAGCTGCCCGGTGACGGTCTGCTGCCGCACCAGCTTCGCCTGCGCGGTGTCGACGGTGAGCAGTTCGGTGTCGTCGCCCTGCGGCCGGGTCAGGACGGCCTGTTCGCCGTCGCCGCAGCCCGGGTTGAAGTAGGCGAGGGAGACCAGCTCGGGCAGCTTGGTCACGGTGCCGTCCGCCAGGTCGACCACGGCCGCGAACGCGCCCTGCTGGAAGCCCTGTTGGTCGTTGACGGCCTGCCGGGGCGCGTAGACCACGACGGCACGGTCGCCGGACCCGGTCACACAGGTCTGGCCGATCCACTGGTCGGTGTCGATGCCCGGCTCGGACAGGGTGGCCGCGGTGTGCCACTTGTAGGCGTCGGCCGCGTCGGCGACCAGGACGTGCAGTCCGGTGCCGTCACCGTCGTAGGTGACGATCCGGTCGCCGGACTTCTGCCAGCCGGAGGGAAGTTGGGAGGTGTCGGTGATGTGGTCCGACTTCGGGGCGGGCGTCGGGTCGGCGGGGTCGGTCAGGGCCGCCGAGGCCAGCGGGGCGATGAGGGCCAGCGAGAGCACGGACATCGCGCCGGCCGCCGCTATACGGCCGCGCCGGCTTTTCGGTACGCGCCAGCGGTGTCTTCCGCCGGCGCTTTCACGGAAAGTACGCAAGGAATTCCGTCCGGTCATTCGGAGAAAGGGGTGGGGGGTACCGGCTTCGACGCTCCCCCAGGCCGGTGACGCGGAAGTTATCAGTCCGCAATGGCCGTAATGGGTGCTCCGGGTGATCTACCGGGGGGTATCCACGAAATATCCACGAGAATCGACCAACGGTTTTCCTTTTGCTGCGGTCCCCTTGAACGACATCCCCCACGCACGACAAGGAACAGCGAACGTGTTGATGAACAGCACTCGTCTCAAGGTGGCTTTCGTCGCCGCGGCCATGACCCTCGCCGGGCTGGCGGCGGCCGGCCCGGCGGCCGCCGCACCCACGACCACGGCAGCGGCCGTCCGGGCCCAACAGCCCGCCGTACCGGTCGACTTCGTGGACCTGCCCACCAGTGCCCTCGTGGCCGACGGCGAGCAGCACCAGGTCACCGTCACCTACCGCAACGACACCGCGGCGGACCGGACCGTCGCCCCGCAGCTCCTGGTGGAGTCACCGGACGCGGGTCCCTTCCTCACGCCGTCGGACGTCGTGGTCGAGCAGCGCACCGCGCACGGCTGCTGGCGTCCGGTGCGGACCGCGAGCCAGACCGGCACGCTCTTCACCGACCTGACGACCGCTCAGCGCACACTCCACGCTGGCCAGACCCTGACCCAGGTCTACCGGATCACGGTGGTCGACCCCGACGCCCAGGGCACCGTCCAGCCGAGGATCGCGCTCTTCTGAACCCGCTCGTCGTGACACGTGAGGGCCCAGGACTCCGCCGGAGACCTGGGCCCTCATGCCTTTACCGCCGCTACCGCAGCGAGCCGATGCGGTCGACCCGCTCGTTCACTCCGTTGCGGAGTTCCGAGAGCGTCGTGCCGGGCGGGGCCACCGTCGGAGTGGACGACGGCGGCTGGGCCTCGTCCGCGCAACTCGCGCCGCGGGCCGGGACCTTCAGGTCGACCAGGTAGTCCGTGATCGCGTCCGACGCGCACGCGCTGCGACCGAAGGCGGTGTGCCCCTCCGCCTTGAACGTGAGCAGCCGGCCGTTGTCGAGCTCGCGGGAGAGCGCCACCGCGTCCTGGTACGGGGTGTCCGGGTCACCGGTGTTGCCGATGACGAGGATCGGCGCGGAGCCCTTCGCGTGGAAGTTGCCGTCGTAGCGGCTGGTGTGCTCGCCCTTCCACTGCACGCAGGCCGTGGCGTGCTGGTGGTCGTAGGTCGGCGGGCCGTAGGCCATGGCCGGGCCGAGCAGCGGGGCCAGCCTGGCGTTGGTCGTGACCTGGCGCTTCAGCAGGGCCCGGTCGGTCGGGTACTTCTTGTCGACGCACTCGACAGCGACGTTCGGGTTGAGGAAGTCGAAGCTGGCCGGGGACGGCGGCCGCAGCAGGAACGAGGTGTTGTCGCGCAGCTGCGCCTTGCGCAGGGCCTCGCCGAAGGACGGCCAGATGACCTTGCCCTCGTTGATGTTGAACATGAGCCGGTAGACCAGGGTGTAGCCGTTCGCCTGGCCCCCGTTGGCCGTCGGCACCGGGTGGGCGTCCAGGTCGGCCTTCAGCTTCTCGAACGCCCCCCGCGGGTCGCCGTCGCCGAAGCCGCAGGTCGCCTGGTCGGCCTTGCACCAGTCCAGGAAGCGGCTCATCGCCCCGTCCAGGGCGAGGTACTGCGGGCGGTCGTAGGCGTAGGGCCGGCTGGTGTAGTGCTCCGGGTCGTAGGCCCCGTCCAGCGCGAGCGCGCGGACCCGCTTGGGGAACATCGAGGCGTAGACCGTACCGATGTAGGAGCCGAACGACCGGCCGTAGTAGGTCAGTTGCTTCTCGCCGAGGGCCTGGCGCAGGAGGTCGATGTCCCGGGCCACGTACTGGGTGCCGATGTACGGCAGCAGGTCGCCCGCGTTGTTCTGGCAGGCCTGGTCGAAGTCGGCGGCCTGCTGGAGCGCGGGCTCGTAGGCGTCGGGGCCGGGGACGCCCTTGGCGGCGGTGACGGCCCGGGTGTAGGTCGGGTCGTCCCAGCACACGACCTGCGAGCTGCGGCCGACGCCCCGCACGTCGTAGCCGAACACGTCGAAGTCGTCGCGAAGTTCGGCCGGCAGGTCGGCGTAGTTGCCGCGTACGAAGTCCACACCGGAGTTGCCGGGGCCGCCGGGCTGCAGGAACAGCGTGCCCTTGCGGTGGGCAGGGTCGGCCGCCGGCTTGCGTATGACGGGCAGGGTGAGGGTCCTGCCCTGCGGATCCCGGTAGTCCAGGGGCACCTGGGCGTTCGCGCACTGGAAGCCGTCCTGACAGTCCGACCAGGTCAGGGTCGGCACGGTCGGGCTCGGTACGGTCGGTGTGTCCTGCGCGGCCGCCGACACCGGGGACGCGGTCCAGGCCACGGCGAGCGCGCTCACGGCGGCTCCGGCGAGTCTCAGTCGTCTCAACTTCACTGCTGTTGTTCCCCCTTGGGCTGGTCAAGCCTCAAAGAAACGGTCGTTTCACAGAGAGAACACAGAAAAACACGCGTGCCGGTTCCCAGGTCCCGGCCGTCGTCCCGGGGGCCTACCCGTGAGGGGCCGCGTACTGCGTTCTGAGTACGGGGGATTGTCGGCAGGCGCACGACGACTTCACGGCCCTCGTCCCGACACCCTGGAGGGACCGTTCGGCATCAGATGTGGAGATCCCCCGCCGTGGCTACTTTCCTTTACCGCGTGGGCCGCCTGGCCTTCCGGCGACGCTGGTACGTCGCCCTGGTCTGGGCGGCCGTCCTGGCCGCCGTCGGGCTGGGAGCCCTGAAGGCGCCCGGCGCGGCCGACGAGGGGTTCTCGATGCCGGGCATCGAGTCCCAGAAGGCGTTCGACCTCATGGAACAGCGCTTTCCCGGGGCCACGGCCGACGGCGCGACCGCCCGGGTCGTCTTCGTCGCGCCGAACGGTGAGAAGGTCACCGCGGCCGACAACAGGAAGGCCGTCGAGGCCGCCGTCGCCGATCTGGCCGACGGCTCGCAGGTCGCCTCCGCCGTGAACCCGTTCCAGGCGAAGGCGGTGAGCAAGGACGGCACGACGGCGTACGCGACCGTCACCTACAAGGTCGCCGCCGACGACCTCACCGACGTCAGCAGGCACCAGCTGGACAAGGCCCTCGACCAGGCCCGGGACACCGGGCTGGCCGTCGACGCGGGCGGCACCGCCATGAACGACGGGGCCGGCGCGGGCGGCGCGGCCGAGGTGATCGGTGTCGCGATCGCCGCGGTCGTCCTCCTCGTCACCTTCGGCTCCCTGGCCGCCGCCGGACTCCCGCTGCTGACCGCGCTCATCGGTGTCGGCGTCAGCATGGCCTCGATCCTCGCCCTCGCCGACGCCCTCGGCCTGTCCACCACGACCGGCACCCTGGCGATGATGCTGGGCCTCGCGGTCGGCATCGACTACGCCCTGTTCGTCGTCTCCCGCTACCGGGAGGAACGCGCCAAGGGCCGGGCACCCCAGGAGGCGACATCCCTCGCCGTCGGCACGGCCGGCTCCGCGGTCGTCTTCGCGGGCCTGACCGTCGTCATCGCCCTCGCCGGACTCTCCGTGGTCGGCATCCCGATGCTCACCAAGATGGGCCTGGCCGCGGCGGGCGCGGTCGTCGTCGCCGTACTCATCGCGCTGACCCTGGTCCCGGCGTTCCTCGGCTTCTGGCCGAACGCGGTCCTCAAGCGCGGGGCCCGCAAGGGCGGCCGGGTCGAAGCGGAGACCGAGGACAACGGCGGCACCCGCTGGGCCCGGTTCGTGCTGCGCCGCCCGCTGCCCGTGCTGCTGCTCGGTGTGGTCGGCCTCGGCGCCCTCGCCCTGCCGATGACCTCCCTCCAGCTGGGCATGCCCGGCGACGAGGCCAAGCCGGCCTCCACCACCGAACGCCGGGCCTACGACGCGCTCGCCGAGGGCTTCGGGCCCGGCTTCAACGGCCCGCTGACCGTCGTGGTGGACGCCAGGGGCGACGACGACGCCAAGGCCGCCGCGGCGACGATCTCGAAGGACATCGCCGCGACCGAGGGGGTGGTGTCCGTGTCCCCGGCCCGCTTCAACGAGGCCGGCGACACCGCCGTCTTCTCGGTCGTCCCGTCCACCGCGCCGACCGACGAGAAGACCAAGGACCTGGTCACCACGATCCGCGGCGAGCGCCCCGGCGTCGAGTCCGCCACCGGCGCCACCTTCGAGGTCACCGGCACCACCGCCCTGAACATCGACATCTCCGAGAAGGTGCAGTCCGCGCTGGTGCCGTACCTGATCGTCGTGGTGGGCCTCGCGATCGTGCTGCTGCTGGTGGTCTTCCGCTCCCTGCTCGTCCCGCTGAAGGCCGCCCTCGGCTTCCTGCTCTCCGTGCTGGCCGCCCTCGGCGCGGTCGTCGTGGTCTTCCAGGAGGGGCACGGCGCCGGACTGCTGGGCGTGGAGACCACCGGCCCGATCATGAGCCTGATGCCGATCTTCCTGGTGGGCATCGTCTTCGGCCTCGCCATGGACTACGAGGTCTTCCTGGTCTCCCGGATGCGCGAGGCGTACGTCCACGGCGAGACCGCCCACCAGGCCGTCACCTCCGGATTCCGGCACAGCGCCCGGGTCGTCGTGGCCGCAGCCCTGATCATGATCGCGGTCTTCGCCGGGTTCATCGGCGAGAGCGACTCCATGATCAAGATGATCGGGTTCGGCCTCGCGACCGCCGTCCTGCTCGACGCCTTCGTGGTCCGCATGGCCCTCGTGCCGGCCGTGCTCGCCCTGCTCGGCGACCGGGCCTGGTGGCTGCCGAAGTGGCTGGACCGGATCCTGCCGCGGGTCGACGTCGAGGGTGAGGCGCTCACCAGGGCGGCCGACACCCCCGAGCCCGCCCTCGCCGACCAGGAGGCCGCCCGGGTCTGACCCACCCCCCACCGGGACCGCCCGTGTCGTACGGCACGGGCGGCCCCCTTCGATCACCATGGGGCCCAGGCCCACCCACCGGAGAGCATGATGACCACCAGCCTGGAGCGGCGCTACACGGACCGCCTGGAGGAGTTCTCGGACCGCCATCCCTTCCTCGTCGACCTGGCCCTGGTCCTGGCACTGATGGGTTCCGCGGCCCTCGGAGCCTCGCTCACCCTCCCGGGCGCCGCGCCGCCGGACGACGACAGGATCGCCGTGGTCCTCATGGGCGTGTCCTGCCTCGCCCTGCTCAAGCACCGCACCCACCCACGCCTCACCGTCGTCGTCAACGCGCTCTGCGCCACGATCGTGATCGCGCAGGGGTACCTCCTCACCCCCCTGCTGCTCGGTCCCGTCATGGCCTCGCTGTACTGGCTGGCCACCCTCACCGAGCGCGAGACCATCCGCGCCTACGGCCTGTCGACCATGGTGGTGCTGACGCTCGCGGCGGCCCTCTCCGACTCCATGGACCACGTGTCGCTGCTCCTCAGGACCATCGGCCCGGTCTTCTGGCTGCTGCTCCCCCTGGCCGCCGGCACCATGACCCGGCTGCGGCGGGCCTACCTCGCGGCCACCCAGGCCCGCGCCGACCACGCCGAGCGCACCCGCGAGGAGGAGGCGCGGCTCCGGGTCACCGAGGAACGCATGCGGATCGCCCGGGAGTTGCACGACGTCGTGGCCCACCACCTGGCCCTCGCCAACGCCCAGGCCGGCACCGCCGAACACCTCGCGCTCGCCAACCCGCAGCAGACCCAGCGGATCCTGCACGACCTCACCGGCACCACGTCCTCCGCACTGCGCGAGCTGAAGGCCACCCTGGGCCTGCTGCGGCAGACCGACGACGAGGGCGCCCCGCTGGAACCGGCCCCCGGCCTCGCCCGGCTGCCCGAACTGGTCTCCTCGTGCGCCTTGGCGGGGATCACCGTCACCGTCACCACGGAGGGCGAGCCGCAGCCCCTGTCCCCGGGCGTGGACCTGACCGCGTTCCGGATCGTGCAGGAGGCGCTCACCAACGTCACCAAGCACGCGGCCACCCAGACCGCCCACGTCCGTTTCGTCTACGACGGCCCCCGCCTCCTCATCACGGTCACCGACGAGGGTCCGCCCGCCCCGGTGGCCCCCGAGCCGGTGAAGGGCTTCGGCGTCATGGGCATGCGCGAACGGGCCCACTCCGTCGGCGGCGAACTGAGCGCGGGACCGCGTCCGGAGGGCGGCTTCGAGGTGAGCACGGCACTGCCGTTGCAGCCGTCGGTGAGCGGCGAGGGGACGGCGTGAGCGGCTCGGTTCCGGCCGTGGGACAGGGTCCGTCCGGGGTTCACCGGGAGGTTGCCTGCCGCCGGGCCCCGGGCCCGTAGGGTGGCCGGCATGGCTGACGTGGATCTCGACCGGGCACTGGAGGTCGCGACGGAACTCGCGGCCTGGGCGTCGGAGGCGATCCGGCGCCCGCGCGACCCGGGTGCCGAGGTGCGGGAGAAGGACGGGCCCGCGGACATCGTGACCGCCACCGACGAGGCGGTGGAGACGCACACCCGCGAGGTGCTCGGGCGGGCCTTCCCCGACCACGGGATCGTCGGCGAGGAGTACGGCACGACCCAGGGCTCCGCCGGCGCCCCGCACTGGGTGGTCGACCCGGTCGACGGCACCACCAACTACGCCCACTCACTGGGCTGGTGCTCCTACTCCCTGGGCCTGGCCGCCCCCGACGGCACCCCGTTGCTCGGCGTGGTGGCGGACCCGTGGCGCGGCGAGACGTTCACCGCGGTCCGGGGCCGCGGGGCGTATCTGAACGGCACCCGGGTGCACGCGGCCGCCCACACCACCCTCACCGGCCATGTCTTCCTCACCGAGTGGGCCGCGCACGCGCATTGGCCCGGCATGGACGCCCTCCTGGCCGAACTCGCCGACCGGCACTGCACGGTGCGCGTGATGGGTTCGACGGCGCTCTCCCTCGCGCAGGTGGCGGCGGGCCGGGCGACGGCGGCGGCGATCGGCTCCTTCCACGCCGTCGACGGACTCCCCGCGCTGCTGATCGCGCGGGAGGCGGGAGCGGTGGCACTGCCCGAACTTCCCTCCCCCAACCAGCCGTTGCTGCTCGTGGCGCCCGGCGCCGCCGAGGAGACGGCGGACATCTGGCGCAGGTCGGGGGCGGGGGCCGGCTGACGCCTCCTGGGCGGGATCTGACCAGGAGATGACCGGGAGATAACCGCCGGTGAGGTATCAGGACGCTGATCGGAGCACATACTTCAGCAAGCGGGAGAGTCCCGGGGGAACTCCGACGGGGAGCGGCTTGATGCATGCCGATGGTGCGGGTCTTGGCAAGGTCCAGGTGCGGCTCAAGTGGGACCCGAGCCCCTACGGGGAACCGGCCCGGCACCTCGACATCGTCGCCGCGACCTACGCGGCGGGAGATCCGTACGGGCGGCCGGAGTACGTCGTGCACACCGAGAGCCGCTCGCCGGACGGCACCATCAACATGACCCGGCACAGCGAGACCGGCCTCGGTCTCGGGTTCGTCGAGGTGATGGAGCTGGAGTTCGAGCGCCTGTCGTCCGCCTACGGGCGGGTGGTGGTCGGCGTCGCCATCCACCAGAACGGCGGCCCCCGCACCTTCGGCGACCTCACCCAGGCCGGGGTGCTCGTCGTCGAGGGCTACCGCCGGCTGCTGGCCGACGACTTCACGGGCGTCGCGGACGCCACGGCCGCGACGATCGCGGAGTTCACCCGGGACGCGTCCGGGGCGTGGCACCTCACGGAGCTGATCCGGGGCTTCGACAGCAACCCCACGGACTTCATGGCGGAGATGGGCAACGTCCGGGGGTGAGGAGGCGCGGGCCCGCGCCCCCTCACCGCGGTCACCGTCGTCACGCGGACGGGTTGACGACCACCTTCGCCGAGTTGTTCCTGGTCCTCGGGTCGAAGGCGAAGGACGGAGTGCCGTCGTAGGGACGGACGGTGACGTGACCCGTGGCGTCCGGGACGACCTGGTCGACGCGCAGCCGGAACGGGAAGTCGACCTTCAGGTCGGGCCTGGTCCAGGTCGGCAGGGTGCACACGTAGTGCGGGACCGCCGGGTCGCCGGCGGACGGCGAGGCGGTGTGGCAGGTGCTGGGCACCGAGGTGGCGGTGGTGCCCGGCGGGAGGTAGTAGTCGATCGCGGGGACCGGGTCACCCGAGGCGACGTCGGCGACCCAGGCCGGGCCGCGGTTGACGAAGCGGAAACCGGCGGTGACGGTGTCACCCTGCGCGCCGCTCACCTCGCTGCCGTGCACCGCGAAGTCGGCGGTGTTGTCGGCGTCGATGTGCAGGGCGCGGCCGTTGTCCGAGCTGTCGAGGTCGCTGACACCGCCCGCGGGCTCGACCTCGTAGTCGAACCGCTCGTACAGCGCGTGGTCGGTGACCGCGAGCCGCAGCGGCTGGGGCAGCTCCACGGAGGCACCGGGCGCGACGTCGGTGTCGAAGGAACAGGTCACATGCGTCATGGCCGGGTACTGGGTGTCGGCGTCGTCCGGGCCGGTGTACGTGCACTGCGGGTAGCGGGTGGTGACGCCGAGACCGTACGTCGCCCACATCTGCACGGTGAAGCCGTGGGCGGTCTCGTTGCCGGTGTTGGTGACGGAGAACGGCACGGTGAGGCCGGTGCCGGGCGTGACACCGGTCACGTCCTGCGGGGCGGTGACGCCGAGGTCGGGGCCGGAGCCGACGGTGACGAAGGTTTCCGCGGAGTACTCGGGGGCGGTGAGCGTGCCGTCCGGGCCGCCGGTGGCCGTGGCGGAGTACTCGATCGCGCCCTGCGCGCCCACGGCGGCACCGGCGACGGCCCGCAGCCTCAGCTGCACCTGCGGGCTGTAGCGGACCGGCACGTCACCGGTGTCGCAGACGGCGACGGTGCCGGCGGCATCGGGCACGCAGGTGTCGGGCCAGGCGATCTCGGCGACCCCGGCGAGCCCGGAGGCGTCGACGGTCAGCCGCCCGCCGGTCACGGTGAAGTCGCTGTTGTAGTGCTGCAGCCCCAGCGCCATCGACCGGTACTGCGCCGCACCGCCGTCACCGGGCGCGGCGACGACCGCCTGCTCGTACGGCGCCTGGATCTCCAGCCCGTCGCTCGGCGCCGAGTCGTCGGCGAACGCGACCCCGCTCCCGAGCCCGGCGAGGACGAACGCCCCCGCGACCACACGTCCGACGGAGACAGAACTCATGACATCCCCCACATGGGACAGAAGGGCCCCAGCACCTGATCAGGACCGGGCACGAACTGGACCACATGCCCGGCGCGAAAGTTGCACCTGGCCAGGGGGTTCTTACCTACTTCTTGATCGACGGGCAGCTCGGGCGCCGAGCGGAGCGGTGCTGCGCGGCCGGCCGGACCCGAGGACCTCTCGTGCGCAGGATGTGCGGGGGCCGCCCTTCAGGAGCGGGCCGCGGCGGATCTCGACGACGGCGGCAGCACCCTCGGCCGGCCCGCCCGGAGCGATCTTCCCGACGTCCATCGCGACGCCCTTCGCGGCCCGCGGCCCGTTGCGTGTTCGTATCGGTCCGGGACAGACGGCGCGGACGGGGCGGCCATAGGCGCATACTGAGGAAGATGACAAAGCCTGCTGCACAGAAGCGTCACTTGCCCACCAGCCCCTTCAAGGCACCGGTCGCACCCGCTCCCAAGCACTTCGCCGTGGGCGACCAGGTCACACACGACATGTACGGTCTCGGCCGGGTGATCGGCGTCGAGGACGGAATCGCGGTGCTCGTCGATTTCGGCTCGTCGCAGATGCGGATCCTGAGTCCGTACTCGAAGATGACCAAGCTGTAGGAGAAAGGACCCTCTCTCATCGATCTGACCTCGCTGTTCTCCGCCCCCGAAGGGCGGCCCCAGCGCACCCCCGCGGCCCTGCCGCCCCCCACCACGAACCCCTTCCAGGCCCCGGACTTCGGGGACGACGAGGACGAGACCTTCCCGCGGCCGGAAGCGGCCTAGCCTGCCTCGCCGCGCGGTGAGGTCGGACAGTGCTGCCCGATGAGCTCCTCTCCGTAGTCGTTGCCGTTCGGAGCGCGGACCACCGCGTGGACGTGCTTCCCGGTCGGGTCGTCCCCCTGGCTCGCGCCGTACGCGCCGGCCAGGGGCCCGGACCCTGGCAGTCGACCTCGGTCCACACCCCGTGCTGTTGACCCGCACGGGGACGCGGAGTCGTCCGCCGGCCGTACCTTCACCGCGTCTGCCTTCGCCCTGCCCAGGACGCCTCGACGATCGTCGGCGGCGTCCTCTTCTGCGCCCCGCCCCCTCGACCCGCCCCCTGTGCGGAGCGCTGTCCCGTACGGCCTCGCGCGTGCCCGAGCACACCCTGTGCGCGTGCTGTGGGGATGCGGTGATTCGGCACAGCCCGCGCCCAGTTAGGCATGCGAGCGTGGATTCCGGTTAGGCGCACCGGGATTACTCGATTCAGCGGGCAGGTGAGCAGAGATCTCTTTCATGGCGAAGGCACCGGACTCGACGGCCGCGGCGGAAACGGAACAGGAAGGGCAGGGGGGAGCGGACACGGCGGTCGGCGTCCCCAGACCCCCCGCCCCGGTCGCCCCCCGTGCGAGCCGGGGCTTTCCGTCCGCGGTGTCCCGCACCGGCCGGGTGAGCGGCCTGGACGGACTGCGTACCCTCGCGGTCGCGCTGGTCATCGTCTACCACGTGGATCGCGACGCGCTGCCGGGCGGCGCGGTCGCCGTGGACGTCTTCTTCACCATCAGCGGCTTCGTCATCACCCGCCTGCTGATCGCCGAGTACGTCCGCCGCGGGGGTATCTCCCTCATGGCCTTCTACCGTCGCCGCTGGCTGCGCCTGGTCCCCGCGATGCTGGCCGTGTGCGCGTTCTGCGTACTGATCGCGTCGACCACCTCCCTGTGGGACTTCCGGGATTCCCTCCAGGCCGCGGGCTTCACGGCCGCCTTCCTCACCAACGTCGTTCGGGCCATGGACACCGGCCCCTACTCCGACCTCACCGGCCCGCTCGCGCACACCTGGTCCCTGGGCGTCGAGGAGCAGTTCTACCTGGTGTGGCCGCTGGTCCTGCTCCTTCTCCTGCGACGCCTGCGGGCCCGCACGGTTCTGCTGTGCACGGCGGCCCTGTGCGTGCTGCCCCTTCTCTGGCGCTGCGTCCTGTGGAACCCGGATGCGGCCCACCGCATCTACAACGGCACCGACACCCGCGCCGACCAACTGCTCGCCGGCGCCCTGGTGGCCGTAGCCCTGGCACGCCTGCGGTCCGACGACCCCCGCCTCGCCCGCCTGCGCACCTGGTCCGCCCGCCTCGCCTGGCCGGCCCTCGCCCTGCTGGGCCTGGTCGCCTGGCAGGTCCCGGTCACCGAAGACCTCGGCGTCTGGACGGCCGCCTGGTACACGATCGGCTTCCTCGCCGTGGCGGTCCTCTCCGCCACCCTGGTCACGGCCCTGGAACTACGCCCCGACGACCGCCTGTCCCGGCTGCTGGCCCTGACCCCCCTGGCCTGGGTCGGCCGCAACCTGAGCTACGGCATCTATCTCTGGCACTACCCGGTCGCACGCCTCCTCGCCTCCCTCGGGGTGAACGAGGGACGACTGGCGGCGACGGTGACACTGACGCTGCTGATGGCACTGCTCTCCTACTACGCCATCGAGAGGCCGTTCTTGCGGAGGGCGCACGTGAGGAGGGCGCGGGGGCCGGTGCTGGCGGCGGCGACGTAGGGACGTCGGGGCGGACGTGGCGGTGATCAGGGAGGGTCAGAGATGGTGCCCCAACGCCTTGTACGCCCGCTCGATCTCACCCAGGTACTGCTCCAGGCGGAAGCGAACGTACTCGACCGGCCTGCCGTCCGCGCCCGGGTACAACAGGTCGGACCAGATGACCGTCTCGCCGCGGAGGCGTACCCGGAGAGTCAGCCTGTCCGGCCCCGGTTGCTCCTCGGCCGCCACTTCCACCGTGCGCGGCATGTCCGTCGGCCAGAGCGGTCCACCGGGGCGGAGGAGCCGCTCCGGTCCGAGCCCGGCCATCCTGCTGTCGCTGCGTGCCACCACGTCGAGGCCGTCGACGAAGAGGTACGTGTGCACGGCAGTACACACGGACGCGGCACATGCGCTGACGAGCAGCGTGCTGACCCGACTCGCCCTCTGTCTGTCGGGCACGGCAGCCCTCAGCTCGCGCGGGGATCTACGCGGCATCCGCCTGGGGTGACGTCATGGCGGGATCGTAGCGGCTACAGCGCCTGTGATGCCGGTGCCGGTGCTTGCCCATCGACTACCCCGCTCGTTCGAGTGTCAGATCACTGCGGAGGGGCTCGGCCCGCCATACGGCCGCCAGTTGGGGGCAGGTCTCGATGAAACGACGGACCCTTCCGAGTCGGCCGAGGCTGTCGAGGTCTGCCCAGGCGGGGTCTTCTCCGAAGACGAGCTGCAGATCCACCTGCCGGTACTCCGGCTGCCCACCGGGATCGCCCCGGTCGTCGGCCACTTCGACAGCAAGCTGCCGGCAGAAGGACAGCGCGGTCCGGCCGTCGTTCCAGTCCCATCTGCCCCACTGGACGACGAACCCGTCACCGTCCTTCTCAAGCCCCTCGATCCCTTCGATCTCGATCTGGAGAAACTCCCCGAAGGCATCCCACGCGACCTCGACATCGCGTACGGCGTCGGTCTCGGCTCCACGCCGCTTCAATGAAGCGGTGCCGGTTGTCGGCTGGGGATGGCAGGATCGACAACGGCCTGGTCTCCTCGGGGGAGAAGCGAGCGGGCGGCCCGGAAGGGCGGCGCCCGGCACGGGGGGCCGTGGCGGACGCCGACCGTAAGGCGACGCGTGGGCTACGGCTCGGCCGTACCGCTCATCGGACAGAGACCGCCGGCGCGGCCGCACTCCGCCCCTCCCGCCACCAGGACGCCCCCCACGCCAACACGGCCCCGCCCACGGCGTACGCCACCAGCACCCACAGCGCCGATCCCGTCGCATGCCCCGAGAAGTACACCGTGTTGCGGACCAGCGTCGTCCCCGCCCCCGGTGGCAGGGCCTGGCCGATCGCGCTCCAGAAGGCGGGGAGCAGGGGGGCCGGGTAGACGCCGCCCGAGCTCGGGTTGCCGAGGACCACGAACAACAGGATGACCAGGCCCGTGCCGAGCAGGCCCAGCAGGGTCTGCAGGGCCAGTGCCGTGGTCGCCGAGGCCAGGACGGTGAGCGTTCCGATCGCGCTCAGGGCCCAGAAGTGGCCGCCCAGGGCGCCGAACACCGGGCCCACGATCACCGCTCCGGCCACGCCCGACACCACCGCGTACGGGATGAGGGCTGCCAGGCGGATCAGGGTGCGGGGGCGGTTCGCCGGGCGGGAGCCGGACGCCATGCCCATGATCGTCGCGGTCAGGTAGCCGCCGATCACCCAGCCCAGGACCAGGTAGAAGGACGTCATGCCGCGGCCGTCACCGGAGTTGGGGGAGCGGATGTCCGTCACCGTGATCCGGCGCTTCTCCGAGGCCTCGATCTTCTGCGCGATCTGGGTGGCCGTCTGGGAGACCGACGGGCCGCCCGCCGAGGCGACGAGCAGGGTGTCCTCGGTGCCCTTCGGGTTGAAGAGGAAGGCCGCGTCCGTGCGGCGCGTCAGGACCCAGTCGCGGGCAACAGCCGTACTGGAAGCCGTTGTTGCCTTCACCGGCTCGCCGTCCAGGGCGTTCAGCTGAGCGACGATCTTCGCCGCCGCCTGCTGGGGAGCCACCACCGCCACGGGGATCCGGTGGGGGGTGGGGGAGTGGAAGGCGCCTACGTACGAGACGACGAAAGCCAGTTGGACCAGGAGGCCGCCGAGGACCAGGCCGAAGGCCCGGAGCGTGACGGCGTCCTTGAACTCCGCCGCGAAACCAGGGGACTTGGGGGCCGGCTCCGTGGGGGGCGTGCCGGCGGAAGGGCTGGAGGGTGCGTTCACGGCCGCATCGTCGCACAGGCGGGTGAATTCACCGTTCCGTTTGCCGTCCCTTGGTAACCGGCAACCCGACCAACCCACAGACCGCGCAACCGCGCAACCGCGCAACCCGGGAAACCTCACCGCTCGGAGACCTGCTCGTCCGGTAACCCCAGCTCCGCCCAGATCGTCTTCCCTGTAGCCGTCTGCCGGCTCCCCCACCGCTCCGCCATCTGCGCGACCAGCAGCAGCCCCCGCCCGCCCTCGTCGAACACCCTCGCCCGCCGCAGGTGCGGAGCCGTACTGCTGCCGTCGGAGACCTCGCAGATCAGCGCCGAGTCACGGATCAGTCGTAGCACGACGGGATCGTCGCCGTAGCGGACGGCGTTCGTGACGAGCTCGCTGACGATCAGTTCCGTCGCGAAGGACGCGTCGTCCAGGCCCCACGCCGTGACCTGTTCGCTCGCCGCCTTCCGGGCCCGTGCCACCGCCGCCGGGTCGCGCTCGAGGTGCCAGGTGCGGACCCGCGCGGCATCCAGGGCCGAGGTGCGGGCCAGCATCAGGACGATGTCGTCGGCCGGGCGGGCCGGCAGGACCGTCCGCAGGACCTCGTCGCAGGTCTCCTCCAGCGGGCCCGCCTTGTCGGCGAGGGCCCCGCGCAGCAGGCTCAGGCCGACCTCGATGTCGCGGTCGGCCGCCTCGACCAGGCCGTCGGTGTAGAGGGCGAGCAGGCTGCCCTCCTCCAGTTCCACCTCGACGGACTCGAACGGCAGACCGCCGAGGCCGAGGGGCGGGCCGGTCGGCAGGTTCAGGAAGCGGACCTCCCCGTCCGGGGTGACCACGGCCGGCGGCGGGTGGCCGGCGCGGGCCATCGTGCAGCGGCGGGAGACCGGGTCGTAGACGGCGTAGAGGCAGGTCGCCCCCACCTCGCCGGGTGTCGCGGCCTCCGCACCCCCGTCGCGGGTGTCCGGCCCCTCCTCCCGGTCGAGCCTGACGACCAGATCGTCGAGCTGGGTGAGGAGTTCGTCGGGGGCGAGGTCCACGTCCGCGAGGGTCCGTACGGCCGTGCGCAGGCGGCCCATCGTCGCCGAGGCGTGGATGCCGTGGCCCACCACGTCGCCCACGACCAGGGCGACCCGGGCGCCGGACAGCGGGATGACGTCGAACCAGTCCCCGCCCACGTCCGCGCCGGAGCCCGCCGGGAGATAGCGGTACGCCACCTCCATGGCCGCGAGGTCCGGCGGGCGCTCGGGCAGGAGGCTGCGCTGGAGGGTGAGCGCGGTACGGCGTTCGTGGGTGTAGCGGCGGGCGTTGTCCACGCTCACCGCGGCCCTCGCGACGATCTCCTCCGCGAGCAGCAGGTCGTCCTCGCTGAACGGCTCGGTCGTCCGGTGCCGCAGGAAGTGCACCAGGCCCAGGGTGACCCCCCGGGCGCGCAGCGGCACCATCATCACCGAGTGGATCATGTACTTGGCCACGGTCTCGGCGCGGGCCCGGGAGGAGTCGACCCACTCCCGCATCCCGGGGGCCCAGGACTCCGGGCGGGTGCCGCGGCCGGCGATCAGGGCCCGCATCGGGGGCGTGCCCACCGGGTAGAACGTCCTCCCGCCGGTGGGGACCACCGACTCCGGGCAGCCGTCGAGGACCGACCGTTGTGCCGTACGGCGTACCGTGACCGGCCGGTCCGGCGGCACCGGTGCCGGCTCCTCGCCGAGCGCCACCGACTCCAGCAGGTCCACGGTGACGAAGTCCGCGAAGCCCGTCACAGCCACCTCGGCCAGCTCGTCCGCGGTCCGGGCCACGTCCAGGGTGCTGCCGATGCGCAGACTGGCGTCGTTGAGGACGGCGAGGCGGCGGCGGGCCCAGTACTGCTCGGTGGTGTCGAAGACGGCCGCGGACATGCCCCGCACCGCCCCGCTCTCGTCCTTCAGCGGGGAGAGGAACATCGACCAGGCATGGCCCCGGACCTCGCCGGGGGCCTGCCCGTAGTTCTCGTGGAAGAGCGGCTCACCCGTGCGCAGCACCTGCCGCTGGAGGCGGTCGTACTCGTCGAAGGGCGGGGTCGGCTCGATCTCCCACAGGGTCAGGCCGCGCATCTCGGCCACGCTGCGGCCCATCACCCGGGTCATGACCTCGTTGGCCGACACCAGCCGGGCCTCGGTGTCGTAGACCGCCACCGGCACGGGCAGCTGCGCGAGGGTGAGGTCCCACAGGGCCTCCGCGGCCGGTCCGACGGGCCCGGCCAGGTGCTCCGGGACGGCGGCCGTCACCAGCCACGGCCGCGCGCCGTCGCCGTCCGTGAGCGGGGTGGCCTTCAGCCGTACGACGGTCCGGCCGCCGCCCCGGTGCCGCAGCGCGACCTCGGTGGCCCAGCTCCGGCCCACGGCCACATGGCGGCGCGCGGACTCGGGCAGGTCGGCGGCGAGCAGTCCGGCGGCCGGCCGGCCCACGACCTCTTCGGCTTCGTATCCGAGCAGCTGACGCGCCCCGGCGCTCCACACCGTGATGGTCCCGCCGGCGTCGATGACGACCGCCAGGTCCTCGGGTACGCGTCCCTCCACGGTGCCTCCGGGTGTGCCGCCCCTGCTGTCCATCCTCCCAGCGTCCCGCCGCGCAGCTCCCCGCTCAAGCGATGACGAGTGACATCACGTGAGGACAGGAGGAACACGGCGGCACTGCCGTGCGGAGCCGCAGTCTTGCACGGGGCGGCGCGGGTGGGAACGGAACGTGACGGGTGCCCGGTACCCGGGTGACGTCAGCCCAGCGGGGTGTCGGCCCAGGGCAGGGACGCCGCCGGGTCGTTGAAGGCTTCCTGGCGGGGCGGCTGGACCTCGTGGCAGGTGAAGCCGAGCCGGGTCAGGCCCCGGGCCACCTCGTTGGCGGTGAAGTCGCGGCGGTCCTGCCGGGTGATGACCTGACCGACCTGCTTGACCGGGTAGACGTGGGGGCCGACGGTCACACACAGGCCGGTGGCGGGTTCGGGCTGGACGCCGTCCATGGACCTCTCGACCTCGCTCATGGTCAGGTCGAAGGGAAAACGTGCGATGACGATGCGCATGGTGCCTCCACGGGGAGCGGTCGGGACGTGACGGTGAGAACGGCCAGGGTGCGGCCCTGTTCGTCTCCTCCTCGACGGGTACGCCGGCGGCGCGGCCACCGGCCCCGTCAGTCGGTCGTACGGCTATCGGCTGGTGGGCGTGGAGCGGCGGCGGCCCCGCGCGGAGCGGCTGCTGCGGTTGCGTCCCGCGGACCCGGAGCGCTTCGGGGCCTCGGCGGGCGCGGGGGCCGGGAGGGTGACGGGCACGCCGGAGGGGGTGCGGGCGCCGGTGATGCGGTTCAGCTCGGCCTCGCCCGGGCGGACCCGGGTGGTCCGCGCGGTGACGCCGGCGTCGGACATCAGACGGTCGACCGAGCGCCGCTGGTGCGGCAGGACCAGCGTGACGACGGTGCCGGACTCGCCGGCGCGCGCGGTACGGCCGCCGCGGTGCAGGTAGTCCTTGTGGTCGGCGGGCGGGTCGAAGTTGACGACGAGGTCGACGTCGTCGACGTGGATCCCGCGGGCCGCGACGTTGGTGGCCACCAGGACGGTCACCTGGCCGTCCTTGAACTGGCCGAGGGTCCGGGTGCGCTGCGGCTGGGACTTGCCGCCGTGCAGCGCCGAGGCCCGCACGCCCACCGACAGCAGGTGCTTGGCCAGGCGCTCCGCCGCGTGCTTGGTGTCCAGGAACATGATCACGCGGCCGTCGCGGGCGGCGATCTCGGTGGCGGTGGCGTGCTTGTCGTCGTCCCTGACGTGCAGGAGGTGGTGGTCCATGGTGGTGACGGTGCCCGCGGACGGGTCGACCGAGTGCACCACCGGGTCGTGCAGGTAGTTCCGCACCAGCCGGTCGATGTTGCGGTCGAGCGTGGCCGAGAACAGCATCCGCTGGCCGTCGGGGCGTACCTGGTCGAGCAGGGCGGTGACCTGGGGCATGAAGCCCATGTCGGTCATCTGGTCGGCCTCGTCCAGGACGGTCATGGTGACCTGGCTCAGGCTGCAGTCGCCGCGCTCGATGAGGTCCTTGAGCCGGCCGGGCGTCGCCACCAGGACCTCGGCGCCGGCCCGCAGCGCGGACGCCTGCCGGCCGATCGACATGCCGCCGACGACGGTGGCCGCGCGCAGGCGCAGCGCCCGCGCGTAGGGGGTGAGCGCGTCGGTGACCTGCTGGGCCAGTTCGCGGGTCGGTACGAGGACCAGGGCGAGCGGGTGCCGGGGCTCGGCGCGCTGTCCGTCCAGACGGGCCAGCAGCGGCAGACCGAAGGCGAGCGTCTTGCCCGAGCCGGTGCGGCCACGGCCGAGGACGTCACGGCCGGCCAGGGAGTTCGGCAGGGTCGCCGCCTGGATGGGGAAGGGCGTGGTCACGCCCTCGGCGAGCAGCGCGGCCTGCAGTCGCTCGGGCAGGTCGAGGTCGGCGAACGCCTCCACCGCGGGCAGTGCCTCGGTGACGGTGGTGGGGAGGGTGAACTCGCCGCGGGGTGCGGCGGCCGGGCGGGAGCGCTGGTGGCTCGCGCCCCGGGAGCGTAGGTGGGACGTGTTGTTCCCGTTGTTCCCTGTTCGGCGGGTGCGGTTCATGGGAGGGGAACCCTTCCTCGATGCGTGCGGCACGTGTCGAGGAATTCCTCCGAGGCGCGGCGAAACCGCACGAGAATTCGCAAGAAAGAGCCGGGGAGAAACGAAGAAAATCAGATTATTCGGGACAATCAGATTCTTCGCGGCAATGGGACAGGGCCCGCACCCGAAGAGTGCGGGCCCCAGCCGTGAAGATACGCGTCAGCGTCAGGCGGGAACGATGTTCTCGGCCTGCGGGCCCTTCTGGCCCTGCGTGACGTCGAAGGTAACCTTCTGGCCTTCCTGAAGCTCGCGGAAGCCGGAGGTGGCGATGTTCGAGTAGTGCGCGAACACGTCGGCGCCGCCGCCGTCCTGCTCGATGAAGCCGAAGCCCTTTTCCGCGTTGAACCACTTCACGGTGCCAGATGCCATATTGAATCTCCCTAGGGGGCAGTGCCGGGACCCGCACTGTACGGACCCCGAGTCGCCGCGATGGACTCCCCTCCGGAAGACCCGGAAAGACGCCGGTGAATCAAAGGAAATTCTCCGGAAACCAAAACTGCAACTTTTATCACGGTAACACACGGTAGGTGGACGGATCTACGCCGCCCTGCATTCTCGTGGCGGTCGGACCGAAAACTTCGCCGCGCCCCGCACGTGATTCTGTTGTGGCGGCGACAGTTATTCGTCCGGCCGTCGACGCGTCGCCTCGACCGGCCGTGGGCCTCGGCGAGCGGTCGACGAGTTCGCGGGGGTGCCGACGGTGACCGTCCCGCGGGGTCACGACGCCGAGGCGCTGCCGACTCTTAAGTCGACGCACCCATATATGTGGTGTCACCACATCAGACTTTCGCACCCGGCCCAGGCGCCCGAGAACCCACCCCGGGCGCCCAGAGTGATCCATCACACGCATCCTCCATTCCGGTGGCGACGGGTCCGGTCGGTGCCGTGACGAAGATGCCCCTCTCGAGCGACGGGCACCACGGCCGGCGGCCGTGAAAATGTCGCCCGCTGTAGGAGCGTCAAAGCGGCCGCGCACGTGTCCTGCCGCGCACGCCCCCGCTGTCCGCAGGACCCGGGGGCCGCTCGCCACTGGAGCCCGGGCCGTTTGAGTTGCTCCGGGTCCCGGCGGATCCCGCGGCCCGCCGGGCGCACCCCATGCTCTCGGTGCACCGCCCCCCTCAGTGCCGCACTGACCCCGGGCACCCACCGCCCACCGTCCACCGCCCCCGCCACCGACCCCGGCATCCAGCCGTTCCGCGGACTCGCGCCGCCGCCGAGCGGGGCGTACGCCCCCGTCGTACCGCTCACACCGGGTAGGGCGTGGTCTCGCGTGCCGAGCGCAGGGCGCCCGCCCACCAGGACAGCTGTTCCAGGAGGGTCTTGGCGTATCCGGCGGCCTCGGGGTCCAGGGGGCGGCCGTCCTGCCACGCCGTGAAGTAGTTGGGGAAGGCGAGACCGTCGCGGACGGTGACCGCGTGCAGTTCGGTCAGCACGTTCTCCAGGTGCAGCACCGCGTGCCGCCCGCCCGCCGCACCGCCGTAGCTGACGAAGGCGACCGGCTTGGCCGTCCACTGGGTGAAGTGCCAGTCGATGGCGGCCTTCAGGGACGCCGGGTAGCTGTGGTTGTACTCCGGCGTGACCACGATGAAAGCGTCGGCGTTCTCCAGCGCCGACGTCAGCGACGCCATCCCGGCCGGCCGCGGGTAGTCGTCCCCGGCGTACTTCGGCGACACCGCCGGCAGCGACAACGGGACGTCGATCCCGGCCAGATCGACGACCTCCACCTCGAAACCCCCGTGCGCCGCGGCCTGTTCGGCGACCCACGAGGCCACGACCGGCCCGAACCGCCCTTCCCGGACGCTTCCGACGATGACCACCAGCTTGTGCTTGTCGTTTTCCATGCCCCTCACGATCGAACCCCGCCGCGGCCGCAACCAGACCGGGCTGAGGCTGGCCCCCACAGGGCCACCCTGAGCTCTCCGCGGACGCCGGGGCGGAACCCTATGCTCGGGCCATGGGGACACCACTGGGGGATTTCGTCCGGGCCAAGCGGGACAGCATCCAGCCGGAGTCGCTGGGCCTGCCGGACCACGGCCGCCGCAGGTCACCGGGGCTACGGCGATCGGATCTCGCCACTCGGGCGGGCATCAGCGTCGAATACCTGACCCGCATCGAGCAGGGCCGCGACCGCAACCCCTCGATCGCGGTGGTCAACGCCCTGGCCGACGGCCTCAGCCTCGACGCCGCAGAGCGCGACCACCTGCGCTACCTGGCGAAGATCAGCGGCGGTGAGTGCGTCGGCCACACCCGGCCCGCGCCGCCGTCGCGCCACGTACGGCCGTCCGTCCTGCGCACGCTGCGCCTGCTGGAGCCGGGCATCGCCCTGGTGACCAACCGGACGGGCGACGTCCTGGCCCACACCAGTGCGTTCGAGGCGGTGACGAGCGGGACCGGACTGCTCGACTCCGACACCCCGAACCTCACCCGGTACGTGTTCACCGACCCCCGCGCCCGGTCGTTCTTCGCCGACTGGGACGACATCGCGGACGAGCGGGCCTTCGACCTGTGGCTGGGCCCGTCCCTCGACTCCCACGAGTGGTTCACCGCGGAACTCGCACCCGTCGCCGGCCCCGAGCTCACCCGCCGCCTGCACCGGCACGTCGTTCCGCAGCGCGGGGACCTCCGGCTCCGGCACCCCTCCGGACGCGAACTCCGGCTGGTCCGCGAGACCCTCGAACTCTCCGCGGACGCACAGCAGCTGGTCGTCCTCCTCCCCGCCGACGAGGCGACGGACCAGGCCGTCGAGGAACTCCGCCGCCCGGCCCACGGCGGGCTGCGCGCCATCTCCTGACGCGCACCCCGCCCGGCGATCGCACCGGGACCTGATCCGATCGGACCGCCGCCGCGCGGTGTTCGAATACCACCGCCATGTCATACCCTGCATCTTCGGTGAGCCGGGCTTCTCAGGGGGACACAGGAACCCGGACCGCGATCCTTCCCTCTTCCTCAGTCGGGCGGGCGGTTCTCTGACGAGCATCTAGTGAAATCGGCTGAAATTGATACACATGCCACCGCAGACTCATCCGCGGGCGAGACTCTGGGCCGTGGCGGCCGTGGCGGCCGTCGTGGCCCTCGGCTTCTTCGTCGCGCTCGAGCTCACCGCGCACCACTACGGCCTGCCGGGACCGCTGACCACCCAGGTGCGAGAGTTCGTGTTCCCGCCCAAGTCGGGCCCCCTGCTCTACGCCGGCCTGGCACTGATGATGGTGGTGCTCACCTGGCGGCAGCGGTTCCTCTCGCTCGGTGCCGCGGTCGGGATCGACGTAGCCATCGCGGTGGCCCGCTGGGTGTGCGACATCAAGGTGACCCACGGCCACCCCTTCGGCAACGGCGCGCTGTGGGTGATCCTGGGGTGCGCGGTCATCGCCCTCACCCGCCGCACCGGCCCGGAACGGGTCCTGCTGCTGAAGGGCGTCGGGCTGGGTCTGCTGCTCGTGGCCGGCCGCAAGACCGGTGACACCTGGCTCCTGATCACCGCGAAGAGCCGGCACCTGGTCCTCGACCCCTACCTGGCGAACGCCGACCACGCCCTGGGCAACCCCTCGTGGATCATGGGCCGGATCGTCACGGCCACCGGAGCGATCGGCTTCAACTTCCTCGACACCATCTACGGCCAGCTGGCGGTGGCCGCGGTGGTCGTCGCGCTGTACCAGTTGCGGAACGTGGCGGCCGATCGCCGCTTCCCGCGCCACCACCTGGTGCGCACCTTCCTGATGATCGGCCTCCTCGGACCGGCCATCTACATGATCTTCCCGGTGGTCGGACCGGTCTTCGCCTACGGCACCGGGACCGACCACTGGGCATCGATCGCCCTGTGGTCGCCGCAGATACCCAGCGACGGGCACTGGGCGGTGGCGAACCTGTGGCCGCAGACCCCGCCGCCGATATCCGCCCCCCACTCCATACCGTTCGACGAGGTCACCCCCCGCAACTGCATGCCCAGCCTGCACACGGCGTGGGCCACCGCGATCTTCATCCACTCCCGCAAGGGCCCCAGACTCCTGCGGTACGCGGGCACCTTCTGGCTGATCGCCACCCTCTGCGCCACGCTGGGCTTCGGCTACCACTACGGCGTGGACCTCGTCGCCGGTGTGGTGTTCACCCTCACCATCGAGGCGGGGCTGCGCTCGTTCGACCGCGGCTGGGACCGGTCCGGGCTCCGGCTGACCGCGTACGGCGCGACAGTCTTCGTCGCGCTCCTGCTGTCGTACCGCTTTCTGCCGGTGCCGATGGCCGAGTACCCCTGGCTGGCCGGGCCCCTTCTGCTGCTGGCGATGGTCTCGGTGATCTACGGCTACACGCGGACCGTCGCCCGGTGGGAACCGGCGCCCGCGCCGGTGCGAGCGCCGCGACCGCAACCCGAACTGCTGTGAACCGCGGCGGGCGCCCGGATCAGCCGCCCGTCCGCTCGATCCACTCGCCGCCGCCCAGCGGGTAGTCGTAGCCGGGGCGGCCCACGTCGGCGCTGGTGCGGAACGGGCTGCCGTCGTTGTCGATGCGGACGGTGCCGCTGCGGTCGCCGCTGGACCAGTCGAGGCTGAGGTCCCAGCGGACGTCGTGCGCCGTGGTGTGGGCGCTGATGTAGAAGACCTCCGGGTCGGACTCGCTCACCTTGTACGGGAAGTCGCGCTGGCCGTTCTTCACGGTGACCGTGGGGCTGCCGTTGTCCAGGTCGATGTCGAACGACTTGGAGCCGACACCACCTCCGCAGCCGACGCCCATCGAGTAGTCGTTCCAGGCCGGCGGCGCGTCCTTGGTGAGGAAGCGGACGTGCAGGGCGTTCAGGACGACGGTCTCCTCACCGGTGCCCTGGACGGTGAGCGCGACCCGCTGCTCGCCCGAGGAGACCGCCCCGTACGCGGCGGCCCAGCGCGGCGCGTCCTGCTCGGACGCCGGCGGGCCGACCTGCTCGGGATCGCTGTCGACGAGGAAGTGCTGGCTGCACGGGTCGTCGTAGACATAGGGGCGGACGCCGACGGTGAGCGGGACGGCGTCGGTGGCGCTGCTGCTGCCCGCGCTCTGGGCGCCCCCGCCCTTCGAGGTACCCGACCCGAGGCCCTCGGCACCGGCTGTTCTGGACGGAGAGGCGGTGGCCGAGGCGGACGGCTCGTGTCCGCTTCTGCTCGTGGACGGGGTGGCGGACGGCCGCGTGGCGGTGCCGACGTCCAGGGTGCCGGTGGACGTCGGCACCGTGGAGTCCCCCGCCCGGACGGCCGTCGGGCGCAGGGCGTACGCGGCACCCAGGGCCGCGACCACCGCGACGGAGGCGATCAACGCGGTACTGCGACGACGGAACCGGGACGGACGCCGGGGCGGCGCGGCCTCGGCGGCGGTGTCGATGACGACGGGCTCACCGTCACCGGTCTCGGTCTCGGTTCCCCTCTCGGTCTCGGTCTCGGCGCCGTCCTCGTCCGGAGCGGCCTGCTGAGACGGACCCTTCGCCGCGGCCTGGTCGGGCCTGCGCCCCCGTTCCGCGTCCGCCAGGATCCAGCGCCGGTGCAGCTCCACCAGCTCCTTCGGTGTGGCCCGGCAGACCCGTGCGAGGCGCTCCACCGGGGCGTACTCGACCGGCACAGCGGTGCCGTTGCAGTAGCGGTGAAGGGTCGACGTACTCATGTGCAGACGCTTGGCCAGCGTCCCGTAACTCAGCCCCGACCGGTCCTTGAGTTCCCGCAGCAGCTGCGCGAACGCCTCGTTCCGCTCGGTCCCCGTTGTCTCCGACACCCGTTCCCCTCAACCCCCCGCGTCCCGTTGGCGCATTCCAGGGTCACTTCGTTCTCCCTGGTCAGAGCCCGTTTCGGCGTTCCAGTGTCCCCAACTGCCCGCTGAACGTGGCGATCGGGACGGATCACCTCACAAGCTTCGGTCATCCAATCACCACCGCCACCCGAACTCCGAAGGGGCACATCGACATGTCCAGCACCTCCCGCACCCGCCTCGTCGTGGCCGCCACGGCCACCGTTCTCGCCGCGCTCTCGCTGACCGCGTGCAACGACGGGGCAGGCACCGAGGACGAGGGCCGCGCGGCCGGCACGAGCCCCTCCGCGGCCTCTTCCCCGGCCACGGCCACCCCGGCACCCTCGGCCACCACGGACTCGTCGGCCACCACCGGCGCCTCGGCCGCCGCGGGCTCCTCCGGTACCGGATCAGCGGGCGGCGCTGCGACGGCCGCCACGCGCACCCCCGCCTCCAAGGCGCCGGCCTCCTCCGCCAAGCCGGTCACCTGCGAGGGCTCCACCACCAGGACGGTCGCGGCCCCGCTGACCCGTCCGGTGAACCACATGCTGCTCACGGTGACCAACACCGGCAGCAAGAGCTGCAACCTGTACGGCTACCCGGCCGTCCGCTTCGGCGAGGCCCAGTCCGTGCCCCCGGTCATCGAGGCCTCGCAGCCCCAGGCGGTCGTCACGCTCGCGCCGGGCGAGTCCGGCTACGCCTCCGTGAACCTGGCCGCCGCCGACGGCAGCGGCGCGAACGGCTACACCGCGAAGTCCCTGACCGTCTACTTCCAGGGCCGTTCCGGCAACGGGAGCGTCGGCACGGCCGCCCACCCGTCGCTGCCGGCGAAGGGCCTCTACGTCGACGACTCGCTCAAGGTCACGTACTGGCAGCAGTCGATGGACGACGCCGTCAGCTGGTGACGCCCCGGGCACCCCGGCGAGCGCATCCTTGAGCCCCCGGTTGTCCAGCCCCGCGGTCTGGGTCGGATGGTCAGGTGGTGCCGGTGGTGCCGGTTGCTGTGTTCGCGGCGTGGCGGTATTCGGCGTTGATGCGTTGTGCTTCCTCGAGTTGGTCTTCGAGGATGACGATGCGGCAGGCGGCTTCGATGGGGGTTCCCCGGTCGACGAGTTCGCGGGCGCGGGCGGCGATGCGCAGTTGGTAGCGGGAGTAGCGGCGGTGTCCGCCTTCCGAGCGCAGGGGTGTGATCAGTCGGGCTTCGCCGATGGCTCGCAGGAAGCCGGGGGTGGTGCCGAGCATCTCTGCTGCCCGGCCCATGGTGTACGCGGGGTAGTCGTCGTCGTCCAAGCGATCGCCGAGTGGAATATCTGCTGCCATGTCACCTCGTTGTGCAACGCGTCGAGGGGCCCCGATGCCGTACGGCACCAGGGCCCCGAAGGGAATTCAACACCATCTGTCGGCTCTCGTGCTCTGCCGACCTTCTGTTTCCGCTACCCGGCCCGGTGACGGGAGGGGTGCGGGGATCGCGGCTGCGTGACCGGGGACCACCATCCAATCCGGGGTCTTGCGGTACCCGGGCCGAACACGTCGGGCCGGGCGATCCTGATGGCGTCTGCTCCTCCGTCCTTGCTCTGAACCAGCTACTTGTGTGAACGGGTACTGCGGTACTGCCACCCGCCAGTTCGTCTCTGCCGGGTCTCGCTTGACCATGTCTACGGGAAAAACAGTAACCGTGTCAGAAGCCAATGTCTACTCTGGCAAGAGGAGATTTTGGCGCTCGCGCGAAGCAGACATGTTTCGACGGGTGCGTACGACGATGGGGCCCTGCCGACGCGCGTCGGCAGGGCCCCATCGGGCTTGTGGTGGTGGATCCGGGTGAGACCGGTCAGCCGGCGAGCCGGAGGACGTCCCGCAGCCGGAGCCGGTCCGTGTAGGCGGCGCTGTCCCGCAGGACGGCGAGCCCGGCCCGGGTGACCAGGCCCGTGCGCTGCTCGTCCCCGTCGCAGAGGACGAGGTGGTCGACACGGGCGCCGGCCATGAGGGACAGGGCCACCTCGACCGTCATGTCGTCACAGACCCGGGGTCCGGACCCCTCCCGGTCGAGGACCACGTGCTGCGTCTGGATCGGCGTCATGGGTGCCTCCTGCTGGAAGGGGATGGGTTTCGTGGAGCCGCCCGGCACAGCCGCCCTAGGCGGCGGAGCCGAAGCCGGTCCGCCGCGGCGCGCTGCGGCGTGCCGCCTCGCCCGCGGGGCGGCCCTGGCCCGACTGGCCCCGGCGTCCCCGGCGGCCCCGGGACGGGGACGAGGAGGACGTGCCGCGGGGGCGTTCCGCCTGCGGCGCGGTGATGACGACCGGGACACCGGAAGGGGCCTGGGCCCCGGTGATGCGGCTCAGCTCCGCCTCGCCCGAACGCACCTGGGCGATCCGGGGGGTGATGCCCGCCGAGGCCATCAGCCGGCTCATGTCGCGACGCTGGTTCGGGGTCACCAGGGTGACGACGCTGCCGGACTCGCCGGCGCGGGCCGTACGGCCGCCGCGGTGCAGGTAGTCCTTGTGGTCGGTGGGCGGATCGACGTTGACGACCAGGTCGAGGTTGTCGACGTGGATCCCGCGGGCCGCCACGTTGGTCGCCACCAGCACCGTCACATGCCCGCTCTTGAACTGGGCCAGGGTCCGCGTGCGCTGCGGCTGGGACTTGCCGCCGTGCAGGGCCGCGGCGCGGACACCGCTGCTCAGCAGGTGCTTCGTCAGCCGGTCCACCGCGTGCTTGGTGTCGAGGAACATGATCACGCGGCCGTCGCGCGCCGCGATCTCGGTGGTCGTCCGGTGCTTGTCCGCGTCGTGCACATGGAGGACGTGGTGCTCCATCGTGGTGACCGCGCCGGCGGACGGATCGACCGAGTGGACGACGGGGTCGTGCAGGTAAGTGCGCACCAGCCGGTCGACGTTGCGGTCCAGGGTGGCGGAGAAGAGCATCCGCTGCCCGCCCGGACGCACCTGGTCGAGCAGGGCGGTGACCTGCGGCATGAAGCCCATGTCGGCCATCTGGTCGGCCTCGTCGAGGACCGTGATGGCCACCTCGCTCAGCCGGCAGTCGCCCCGGTCGATGAGGTCCTTGAGCCGCCCGGGCGTCGCGACGACCACCTCGGCCCCGGCGCGCAGCGCACCGGCCTGCCTGCCGATGGACATACCGCCGACGACGGTGGCCATGCGCAGGTTCACGGAGCGGGCGTAGGGCGTGAGCGCGTCGGTGACCTGCTGGGCGAGCTCACGGGTGGGGACGAGGACGAGGGCGAGCGGCTGCCGCGGCTCGGCACGGCGTCCGGCCGTACGGGCCAGTGCGGCGAGGCCGAAGGCGAGTGTCTTGCCCGAGCCGGTGCGGCCACGGCCGAGTACGTCACGGCCGGCCAGGGAGTTCGGCAGGGTCGCCGCCTGGATCGGGAACGGCGCGGTCACGCCTTCATGGCCCAGCGTGGCCAACAGCTGTCCGGGCATGGCGAGATCGGCGAATGCCTCGACCGCGGGCAGCGCGGGCGTGAGCGTCCTGGGCGGTGCGAACTCACCCTGTACGGTCTGCCGGTTTCCGTAGGTCCTGGAACCACGGTGCGGACCGCCGGAGCGGCCACGGGGGGGATTTGAGCGTGTGCGATTCATGCGAAACCTTCCTTGATGCGGCACGTATCAAGGAAGTCCCGCAGCCGATGAGCGGCGCAGAGAATCGCGAGAACGAGCCGAAGGCGATGTGTGATGCGCCCTGAAAAGACGCGAGCTGGGGCCCGCACCGCAAGGTGCGGGCCCCAGCTGCGAAATATGCGCGGCAGAGCGGGTGTCAGGCGGGAACGATGTTCTCGGCCGTCGGGCCCTTCTGGCCCTGCGCGATGTCGAACGACACCTTCTGGCCTTCCAGCAGCTCACGGAAGCCCTGGGCGGCGATGTTGGAGTAGTGGGCGAAGACGTCGGCGCCGCCGCCGTCCTGCTCGATGAAGCCGAAGCCCTTTTCCGCGTTGAACCACTTCACGGTGCCAGTAGCCATGTCATATCTCCTTCGGAGGCGGTTTCAGAATTCACCGTGTGTGAATTCCGTGTCGCCGTGCTGATTCGCCCGTCGGAAATAACCTTCTGGCAACCACACCTGCAACTGAGATCGACAGTAGCACGGTGCGATCAGGCCTGTGCGGCGGATAATCCTGACCTTGGTCGGCGTTCGGGGAATACTCACCAGGCACCGGACTTATTTCTCCCGTCGCGGGCACAGATATTGCTCGGCGTGCACGCAGTCTTCCGCCTGTGTACTTCGTCCGCGACCCTGTGACCTCCGACTATGTGAGGTGTACCGCCGTCACCGGCGAGCGTGGCCGGTACGCCCGACACGACGAAGGTCACATCTGGCCGAGGCCGGTCAGCTCGTCCAGTTCGGCGGCGTAGAACCGCGCGGGGTCGAATCCCATTCCGGTGAAGTGGCCGGCGAGTTCCAGGGACAGGGCGCCGTGCAGCCGGGTCCAGAAAGTCAGTGCCCGGCGCAGGGTCGCGGCCGGGGCGGAGTGGCCGCCCGCCCAGTCCCGGTGTTCTTCGAGGTGGGCGTCGAACGGTGTCGCCGGGCCGCTCGGCGACAGCTCGGCGAAGGCGTCCAGGAGCGTCGCCATGATCTCGGACGCGATCGCGGTGATGTCGTCGGGCGCGTGATAGCCGGGGACGGGCGTGCCGTAGATGAGGAAGTAGCGCTGCGGGTCCTCCAGGGCCCAGGTCCGCAGCGCGTCCGCCAGCGTGGTCACGTCGGCGCCGGGCCGGGAAGAGGCCGCGCGGAAGGTGCCGGCGAGGCTCAGGTACGCGTCCCTGACGAGTTCGGTGATCAGCTCGTCGCGGCCGGCGTAGTACCGGTACAGCGCGGGTCCGCTCATGCCCAGTTGCTTGGCGATGGCGTTGAGGGAGAGCGCGGACGCGCCCGCGGTGGCGATCTGCTCCCACGCGCGGTCCTTGATCTCCGTACGCACCTGGGCGCGGTAGCGCTCGCGGGGGGTCTTGGCTTCCGGGTTCACCATGGTTAGAGGCTATCACTGTAGTTATTGACACTTCCGCTTCGGTGCGGTTATAACTTCTAACGAACACGAAGCCGAGTAACCAAAGCGTCTGTGGAGGTCGTCATGAACACCGAAGGACTCGTCGAGGTCGTCCTGCCGGGCAAGGTCGAGCCCGAAGGGCTGCAGCTCCGGCACGGAGCCGTTCCCACCGCGGGCCCGGGCCAGGTCGTGATCCGGATGGAGGCGACCGGCGTCTCCTTCGCCGAGCAGCAGATGCGGCGCGGCCGCTACTACGACCAGCCGCCGTTCCCCTTCGTCCCCGGTTACGACCTCGTCGGCACGGTGCTGGCGACCGGCGAGGGCGTCGATCCGCACCTGGCCGGCACCCGCGTCGCCGCCCTGGTCAAGACCGGCGGCTGGGCCAGCCACGTGCTCGTCGACGCCGCGGACGTGGTGCCGGTGCCCGACGGGATCGGCGCGGCGGAGGCCGAGACCCTCGTCGTCAACGGCATCACCGCCTGGCAGATGCTGCACCGCAAGGCCCGCGTGCGCGCCGGGCAGACCGTCGTCGTGTACGGCGCCAACGGCGGCGTCGGCTCGGTCCTGGTCCAGCTCGCCCGGGCCGCGGGCGCCCATGTGATCGGTACGGCGTCCCCGCGCCACCACGACGCCCTGCGCGAGAGGGGAGTCGTCCCCGTCGACTACCGCGCCGACGACCTGGCCGCACGGATCCGCGAACTCGCCCCGAGCGAGGGCGTCCACGCCGTCTTCGACCACGTCGGCGGCCAGGGTGTCGTCGACTCCTGGCGGCTCCTCGCCCCCGGCGGCACGCTCGTCTCGTACGGCAGCGCCGCCACCCGTGACGCCGAGGGCTCCAAGCAGTGGCCCGTGCTGAAGCTCCTGGGCCGGGTGTGGCTGTGGAACGCGCTGCCCAACCGCCGCCGCGCCTACTTCTTCAACGTGTGGGCCGGGCGCGCCCTGGCGAAGAACCGCTTCCGGGCCCGCCTGCGCACCGACCTCACCCAGGTCTTCGCCGCCCTCCAGCGCGGCGAGGTCACCGCCCAGATCGCCGCCCAACTGCCGCTCGCCCGCGTCGCCGACGCCCTGCGGCTGGCCGAGTCCGGCACCGTCGCCGGAAAGGTCGTCCTGAACCCCTAGCGAGCAGGCGCAGGCCCGAACCGACCCTCGACAACCGAGAGGAACACCATGTCCACCATCCTGAGGCCCCGCGTGCTCGCGGTCTCGCTCGCCGTCGCCGGCGTCCTGGCCGGCACCGTCCCGGTCGCGCAGGCGGCCCACCACGCGGAGCCGTCCCGGTGCGGCGGACACGGCGTCGACGCCGACGCCCGCATCCGCTACGCGTCCGACGTCGTGATCAAGGCGCCGTTGAGCACCGTGTGGAAACTCCAGACCGACGTCGAGCGCTGGCCGTCCTGGCAGCCGCCGGTTCTCACGGCCGAGCGTCTCGACCCCGGCCGGCTGAGAAAGGGGTCGCGGTTCCGGTGGACGACCCCCGCGCCCGCCACCACCCTCGGCATCACCTCCACGGTCCGGGAACTGCGGCGCCACGACTGCGTCCTGTGGAGCGGACCCGCGGTCGGGGAGGGGCTGCGGATCGACGAGGGCGTGCACCTGTGGACCTTCAAAAAGGTCGAGGGCGGCGTGCGTGTCCACACCGAGGAGACCTGGACCGGCGCCCAGGTCGAAGCGGACGTCCCCACCGCGACGGCGGCCCTGGGCGGGGGCCTGGAAGCGTGGCTGCGCGACCTGAAGGCCGCCGCCGAAGGCCGGCTCACAACGCGGCCGTAGCACCCGGCGGGTCGCGTCCGTGACACGCCCCCGGACGGTCTATCCCGCCTATTTTGGACCTTCCAGGCCATACCGTACCGAATATGATGAGATTTCATATCTCCCGCCTGGCATGCACCGCGGCGATCATCGGGGCGGTGTTCGGGGCCGCCCCGCCCGTCGCCGCCGCCGACCAGATGACCCACGTGGTCTTTCCCGGACAGTCGATCCAGCAGGCGGTGGACGCCGCCGAGCCGGGTGACACCGTCCTGCTGGCCCCCGGCACCTATCGCGAGAGCGTCATGGTGAGCACGCCCGGGATCACCCTGAGCGGCATGGGCCGCAGCACCGTCATCGAGCCGGACACGAAGCAGGCCGGCAAGTGTGCCGAGGCCGGCAACGGCATCTGTGTGATCGGGACGAAGGACCACGACGTCGAGGGCGTCACCGTCGCCTCCCTCACCGTGACCGGCTTCACCGGTACCGGGGTGTTCGCCATGGCGACCGACGGGCTGACCGTGCGGAACGTGACCGCGGTGAAGAACGGCGTGTGGGGGATCGCCCAGGAGCGCTCGGTGCACGGGGTGTTCCGGAAGAACACCGCCCGGGACAACGGCGACGCCGGCCTGTTCCTCGCGAACACGATCAAGGAAGAGGCGGGGGCCACGGACACCCGGGGAACCGTCGTCGAGCGCAACCGCCTGGAGGGCAACCGGATCGGCATCACCGTCCGGCGCCTGCGGAACCTCACCGTCGCGGACAACCACCTCACCGGCAACTGCGCGGGCGTCTTCGTCGTGGGCGACGAGAACAAGCCGAAGGCGGGCGCGCTGACCGTGCGCGACAACACCCTCGTGAAGAACAACAAGTCCTGCCCGAAGACCGCGCGGCTGGACGCGTTGCAGGGCTCCGGCATCGTGCTGACCGGCGCCGAGGACACCCTGGTGACGCACAACCGGGTCATCGGCAACACCGGCACCTCCCCGCTGTCGGGCGGCATCGTCCTGTTCAAGAGCTTCGTGGGCACCACCAGCGAACGGAACCGGATCACCGACAACACGCTGGAGGGCAACGCCCCGGCGGACCTCGTCAACACGGACACCGGCAAGAACAACACCTTCGAACACAACTCCTGCCGGGCCTCCAAGCCCGCCGGACTGTGCTGACCGGCCCGTGGCCACCCCCGAACTCGAAGAAGAGAGGCGGCTCATGACGACCGCTCAGACCGCGCGGAGCGCTCAGCCCGCTCAGCCCGCCCCGCCGCCCTCCATGCGGCTCAGAGAGCTCGTGTTCGGCGCGGCCTGTGCGGCCGCCCTCCGCGCGGCCGCCCGGCTGGGCGTCGCCGACGCCCTCGACGACAGTCCACAGGCTGTGGAGGACCTCGCGGCCGCGGTGAAGACCGAACCCAGGACACTGCGACGGCTGTTGCGCGCCCTGTCCTGCTACGGCATCTTCGCCGAACAGCGGGACGGGACGTTCGCGCACACCGACATGTCCCGGCTGCTGCGCGAGGACGATCCGAACAGCCTGCGCGCCATCGCACTGTGGTGCACCGAGCCGTGGACCTGGGCCGCGTGGCCGATGCTGGACGAGGCGGTGCGCTCCGGGCGCAACGTCGTGGAGGACCTCTACGGCAAGGAGTTCTTCCAGTACCTCAACGAGGACGCCCCGGAATCGGCCGATGTCTTCAACCGCGCCATGACGACCTCCAGCGTGCAGTCCGCGCGGGACGTGGCGGAGTTCCTCGATCTGTCGGGGAGCAAGTCCGTCGCCGACATCGGAGGCGGTCAGGGGCATGTGGTGGCGAGCCTGCTGGAGAAGTACCCCTCGCTCCACGGGACCCTGCTCGACCTGCCGCGCGTGGTGGAGAACGCCGATCCCCGGCTGCGTCCGGGCGGCGCGCTCGCGGGCCGGGTGAGCCTGGTGCCCGGTGACTGCCGTACGGCCGTCCCAGTCCAGGCGGACGTGTACATCATCAAGAACATCCTGGAGTGGGACGACGACAGCACGACCCGCACCCTGCGCAACGTCATCGCGGCGGGCGGGCCGGGAGCGCGGGTCGTGGCCATCGAGAACCTCGTCGACGACTCGCCCTCGATGCGGTTCAGCACCGCCATGGACCTGCTGCTGCTCCTCAACGTCGGAGGGGCCAAGCACACCACCGAGAGCCTGACCCGCAGGCTGACGGAGGCGGGCCTGGTCATCGACGACGTCCGGCCGGTCAACCCCTACCTGCACGCGTTCGACTGCACGATCCCCGCCTGACCGACGCTCGCCGGGCACGCGAAGCAGCGCGTGCCCGGCGAGCGGAGGTCCGCGGCGGTTCAGGAGGCGGAGTCCCGCTCCCAGCGGTAGAAACACCGCGCCATCGCGTCCTTCGGTGAGCGCCAGGTCGCCGGGTCGTACGCGCTGACGTACGCCGACAGCCGTTCGCTGATGTCCCGGAACTCGGGGTGTCCGGCCACCTTCGCGATGGCGGGCCCGGGGTCCCGCTCGGCCTCGATGAGGTGCAGGTACACGTCGTCGAACTGGAAGAGGCTGCGCCGGGCGACGCCCACGAGGTGCGGCAGTTCTCCCCGGTCCGACTCCTCGAACACCTTGGCGATGTCCAGGGCCGACTCCGGGGCCATACGGGCGACGATCAGGGACTGATGCATCGTCATGTCCTCCGTCCCGCTCAGTCGGACAGCATCTGCACGGGCCGGCGCTCTTCGGCGGCCTTCTCGATGCGGTCCCGGATCAGCGCCATCTGGACCTTGGAGTTCCGGTTGATGTTGTCCGTCATCCAGGCGTCGTCGACGGGTGCGTCCGGCCGCATCGCGAAGTCCTGCGTCCACACCATCCGGGTGCCCTCGGGGACCTTCTCGTACTGCCACACGATGTTCATGTAGGCGAAGGGCCCGGTCTCGACCCGGCGGGCCCGCACGGTGAGCGTGTCGCGGTCCGGCTCCCGCTCCGAGACCCAGCTCCACACCTTGCCGTCCGCGTCGGGGTGCATGGTCAGCCGGAACGTGGTCCGGTTCCCCTCCCGGGACATGATCTCGGCGGAGGCGTACTCGCTGAACAGCTCCGGCCAGCTCTCGACGTCGTTGGTCATGTCCCAGACCAGGTCCAGCGGGGCCGCGATGGTGATCTCGTTCTGCGTGTGTCCGGTCATGTCAGGCACCTGCCAGAAGCGCACTGTTGACGAGTTCGAGGAACTGCCGGGGGCTCTTGCTCTTCTCCGCGTCGGGAGGCATCGGGGTGCCGTACCGGTTCTCCAGCTCGCCCACGATGCCGAGCAGCCCGAGCGAGTCGAGGCCGAAGGTGTCGAAGCCGGAGTCGCTGCGCTGCCGGAGCTCGTCGGGGGCGACGGTGATGCCGGCGGCCTTCTTCATGAGCTCGGCCAGCTCTTCCACGGTGATGCGGTCACTCATGGGGTTCCTCTCCTTGTGTCGTGAACGTGTGTCGTGATGGGTGGTCACGAAGCCTCCCTACGAGGCGTCGGCGGCACCGCGCCGGAGCACCAGCGCCGCGTTCGACCCCATGAGTCCTCGGCTGAGGACCAGCGCCGTGCGCACCTCGGCGGCTCGCGCGCGGACGGTGACGAGGTCGAGGTCGTGGCAGATGTCGAAGACATTGGGGGTGGGCGGGATCAGGCCGTGCTCCATCGCGAGCACCGCGGCGGCCACGTCCAGCACGGGCGCCGCGCCGTAGGCCCGGCCGACGGCGGTCTTCGGCGCCGTGACGGGCACCTTGGTGCCGTGCGGGCCGAGGGCGTCCGCGATCGCCAGCGCTTCGGCGCGGTCGGCCTCCGAAACCCCGAGGGCGTCCGCGAAGACCACGTCGATCTCCTCCGGTGCGCACCCGGCCTCGTCCAGGGCGCCCCGGATCGCCTGGGCCAGCCCCTGGCGGGACTCCTTCCAGCGGGAGGCGCCGGTGAACGTCGCCGCGTGTCCCGCCAGCGTGGCCCGCACCGGCACGCCCCGGTCCCGGGCCGAGCCCTCGGCCTCCACGACGAGCATGGCACCGCCCTCGGCCGGCACGAATCCGCAGGCCGCGGTGGTGAAGGGGCGGTAGGCGCGGTCCGGTTCGTCGACTGTGCTCAGCTCCTCGTAACCGAGCTGGCAGACCATCGAGTAGGGGGCCAGCGGCGCCTCGGTCGCGCCGGCCACCATCACGTCGGTGCCGCGCCGCACGGCCCGCGCCGCGTGCGCCAGCGCGTCCAGACCGCCGGCCTCGTCGGAGGCGACCACCCCGCAGGGGCCCTTGAGGCCGCGCCGGATGGAGATCTGGCCGGTGCTCGCGGCGTAGAACCAGGCGATGGACTGGTACGGCCCGACGAACCGGCTTCCCTTGCCCCACAGTTGCTGCAGCTCGCGCTGCCCGAACTCGCCGCCGCCGGAACCTGCGGCGGTGACCACGCCCACGGAGAACGGCGCGGCGTCGGTGTCGGACCGGCCGAGCCCGGCGTCGTCCAGTGCCAGGTCGGCCGCGGCCATCGCGAAGTGCGTGAACCGGTCGGTCTGGACGAGGTAGCGCTCCTCGACCGCCGACGGCGGATCGAAGTCCCGGATCTGGCCGGCCACCCGCAGCGGCAGGTGCTCACAGCCGTCACGGGTGATCCGGTCCAGGACGGCGACACCCTCCATGGTGGCCTTCCAGAAGGCCTCGGTGTTGATTCCGTTGGGCGCGACCACGCCGATTCCGGTGACGGCCGCGCGCCGGGGATACGGTGCGCTCATTCGGTCTTCTCCCTCGGCAGGGTCATGATCACCGCGGACTGGAAGCCGCCGAACCCGCTGCCCACCGAGAGCACGCTGCGCAGCCTGCGCTCGCGGGCGACGCGCGGCACGTAGTCCAGGTCGCACTCGGGGTCCGGGGTCTCGTAGTTCGCGGTGGGCGGGACCACCTGGTGGGCCAGGGCCAGCGTGCAGGCGACGACCTCGATGGCCCCGATCGCACCGAGGGAGTGGCCCACCATGGACTTGATGGAGCTCATGGGCGTGTCGTAGGCGTGCGCGCCCAGCGCCCGCTTGACCGCGGCCGTCTCGTGCCGGTCGTTCTGCAGGGTGCCCGACCCGTGCGCGTTGACGTAGTCGATCGCCGTGGCGTCGAGCCGGGCCTGGCCGAGGGCGTCCTCGATGGCCCGGGCCATCTCCAGGCCCTCACCGGTCAGACCGGTCATGTGGTAGGCGTTGCCGAACGTGGCGTAGCCGCCTATCTCGCAGTACACGTGCGCGCCCCTGGCCCGGGCGTGCTCCAGCTCCTCCAGGATGAGCACCGCGCCGCCCTCGCCCATGACGAACCCGTTGCGCCGGGCGTCGAAGGGGCGGGACGCGTGGGCGGGATCGTCGTTGCTCGGGGAAGTGGCCTTGATCGCGTCGAAGCAGGCCATGGTGATCGGGGAGATCGGCGAGTCCGAGGCGCCGGCGATGCACACGTCGGCCCTGCCCTCCTCGATCGTGTGGAAGGCGTACCCGACGGCGTCGAGCCCCGAGGTGCAGCCCGTGGAGACGGTCTGCACAGGCCCGCGGGCCTCGAACCGCTCCGCCACCGCCGAGGCGAGGGTGCTGGGCGAGAACGCCCGGTGCAGATGCGGCCCCGCCTCCCGGGGATCCACGTCCCAGCGCTGCCCGCCATGGCTGACCAGGACGTAGTCGTGCTCCAGGCGGGTGGTCCCGCCGACCGCGGTGCCCAGGGAGACCCCGACCCGCCACGGGTTCTCCGCGGCGAGGTCGAGGCCGGAGTCCCGTACCGCCTCCTCGCCGGCGACCAGGGCGAACTGGAGGTAGCGGTCGCTCCGGGCGATCTGTTCCGCGTCCAGGCCGTGGGCCGCCGGGTCGAAGTCGCACTCGGCGGCGATCTGGGAACGCAGCCCGGACGGGTCGAAGAACGTGATGCCGCGGGTCGCCGTGCGACCGCTGGTCAGCAGATCCCAGAACGCCGGGACACCGATGCCGCCCGGGGCGACGATTCCTATGCCGGTGACCGCCACGCGCCTTCTCATGAGCGCAACCGGCTCGGCTCGGCCGCCCCGCCGGCGTGGACCGTCTCCACCGGGATCGGCACGCCGTCGGCGTCCTCGGTGTCGACGTGCCCGAGCGGCGGGCTCGGGGCCAGCGGGCCGAGGTGGAAGACCATCCGGGCCTCCACGTTGCCCACGTTGCGGAAGCGGTGGCGCATGTGGGAGGGGATCAAAAGCCCCTGCTCGGGCCGCAGTTCATGGGGCTCGCCGTCCAGGTCCACCTCGAGCTGCCCGCACACCACGTAGATGAACTCCTCGGAGTACGGGTGGTAGTGCTCGGCGATGCGGTCGCCGGGCTGCACGATGGCCACGCCCATGAAACCGCTGGTGGAGCCGACCGTGGCGGGGGTGAGCATGGCGCGCAGATCGCCTCCGCGCCGGGTGTTGGGCTCGACCTCGCTGAGATCCACTACTCCGGGATGACGTTTGATCACGACGTTCCTCCGAACATGTGCTGCTTCGACATGAGGGCGTGGCCGGTCACGGCCCGGGCCGGTGGATCAGGCGTCGGGCGCGCGGCGGTCGGTGACGAGGTCCATGCGGGAGACCGCGAGGAGGCGGGCGGGGGTGCTGTCCTTCAGCGCCGGGCCGTCCACCCCGAGGGCCGCGCCGTCGAGGAGCGCCGTCAGTTCGGCCGCCCGCTCGTGATCCGTGAGACCGAGCACGGGGCCGGGGTCGCTGTCGAGGGGGCCGCGCACGTCGACCAGCCGCATCACGACGTCGTCGCGCTGGAAGATCGTGCTGCGCAGCACCGGTCCGCGCGGATCGTCCGCCGCCGCCTCGTCCTGCCGGGCGAGCAGCTCGGCCAGCCGCATACCGCACCCCTCGCGGGCCGGGTAGTACAGCGCGTGCCGCTCCGCCTCCGGGCTCTCCTGGCCCGCCGTCACATGGTGGACGGCGGGCAGCGCCGCGCGGGTGAAGAAGACCCGGGCGGACTCGGGGTCGTCCAGGTCCCGGTCCTGCTCCAGATAGGGGTTGATGGCTTCCTCGACGGCCCGCACCTCGGGCTGCCGGGCGACGTGACGCAGCGCGGCGAGCAGGTCGCCCCGCACCTCGATGGCGCGGACCACCCGGTTGCCGTGCATGAAGAGCGAGGTGCGGCACAGCCGGGTGGCGTCGTCGACCCTCGGCTCCGGTGAGGTGTAGCCGGAGAGGATCTTGGCGACGGTGGCCTCGCTGCCCGGCTTGACCGTGAAGGTGAGCGCGTGGCGGATCAGCCCGTCGCCGATCCTGGGCGCTGCCTGGAGCCGGCGCTTCCCGGGTCCGGTCGGCACCGCCGGGCCGCCGGTCTCGCGGACGATGTGGAAGCGCAGCGACCGGGTGTCCCGGACGCAGCTGTGCAGCGGCTGCACCATCCGCACGTGTTCCTCGCTGTTCACCCAGGTGAGGAAGGGCGGGGCGCTCTCCCACTCGCTGGTGATGAGCCACTGCGAGGGGTTCTCGATGGACTGGCACAGCTGGTCGCTGACGTGTCCGGGGACGGAGGCGACCTGGCTGCACAGGCTCTCGTAGGCCTCCAGGAACTGCTGTTGGGCCCCGTCGTAGACGTCCACCAGCAGGACGACACGGAGCCTGGAGCCGTCGAACACGGACTGGGAGACTCGCTGCGACGCCTGTTGCTCAGGCGCTTTCGAAACACGGTCGGACGTGGTGGTCATCCTGCGCACATCTCCTTCGGGGTCAGAGGCGGGCGAACGTCGGCCGTGGGGCGTGACGTCGGCGTTCCTCGATCGTCAGCCCGCCCCGGGAAGCGCGCGACTCGTATGCACCGTGGGGGTGACCGGCCGTCCCGGCGGCCGGGCGGGGCGGGCTCACAGCAGGTGGGCGAAGACCACGAGGTTGTCCTCGTAGTCCCTGGCCGTACGGTCGTAGTCACCCGCACAGGTGATGAGCCGGACCTCGGCCCTGGCCGTGTCGGCGTACACCCGCCGACTGGGAAAGTTGTCCTTCTCGAACGTCTCCACGCTGTCGACCACGAAGGACGCCCTGCGCCCGTCGGCCCGGTCGACGTGGAAGACGTCCCCTTTCTCCAGGGCGCCGAGGTCCACGAACACGGCCGCCGACGTCACGGTGTCGACATGGCCGGCGATGATCGCGGTGCCCGCTTCCCCGGGGGACACGCCCTTGGCATGCCAGCCGACGAGGTTGGTGTTGTAGGCGGGAGGAGGTTCGAGACGGCCCGTGGGACCGATGGCGAGGTCCGTGAACGGGGCGTCGACCGAGATCTTCGGAATGAGCAGACGTACCGGTCTCGATCGCGGGAGTTGCCTGCCCGCCGGCTGCCCGGCCGCCTGCCCGCGTGGGGGAGCCGGCACGGAGGCGGGAACGGCGAGGGGCGCCCGGGGGACCTCGGGCGACGACTTGTCGTTCCCGCCGAACAGGCTCACGGCCAGCACCAGGATCGCCGCGGCGCCCAGCATCAGCTTGCCGTGGGATCCCTCCCCGGCCGGGGCGGGTTCGTCGGGGCCGGGACTTTCTGTGGGAGGAGAAGGACTGACTGCCATCGGGGACCACCTCACCAGGGCACGGCAGCACATCGGGCGGACGGGGCACGGGGAGGGCCGGCCGGGCCGCCACGCGCCACGCGCGCGGCGGCCACGGCGGCTATCGCGTCCGGCACGGGTCAGGCCAGGCTTCCGGCGATCTTCTTACGGCGTGCCGCGTACAGGCCGGTTCCGGCGACCACCAGCATGGCGAGCCCGCCCGTGGTCACCGCCGGGGAGGAGGCCAGGCCGCCGCCGCCGGTGTGCATGCCGCCGCTGGGCTTCTCGTGGCTGCCGCTCCAGCCGCCGTCGTGCTTGCCGCCGGACTCCCGGCCGTGCTCGCTGTCCTTGTCCTTGTAGGTCTCCGGGTCGTACTTGGGGTTGGTGTGCTCCTTGCTGTAGGAGGAGTCCGACGAATCCCAGTCGTCCCCGGCCGCGTACGCGCCGGAAGCGCCGAGAACGAGGACGGCCGAGGCCGCCGCCGTGGTCAGGATGATGCGAGCAGAACGCATGTGACATTCCTTCCGTCGGCGGCCGGGCAGCTGGTGCTTCGTCAGCTTGGGTGGCCCACCCCCGACGTGATCCACCGTCAATCACCCCGGCCTCCGCCACCACTCAAGACGGTCACCCGGGTGAACACGCCCGCACCGAACGGCCGTCAGGCGGTGCCCAGCAGGGTGCTCAGGACCTGACGCAGCGCCGACCCGGCATCCGGGACCGGGCCCTCCGACCGCCAGGCCACGAACCCGTCGGGCCGTACGAGTACGGCGCCTTCGGGCGTCGTTCCGTGTACGGCCGCCCAGTCCGCGTCGCCCTCCGGCGTCAGTTCGGCGTCCGGTCCCTCGCCCAGCCGGTAGGAGGTCAGCGGGACGGACGTCTCCTCGGCGAGGCGGACGGCGGCCTCGTGCCAGCCGCTCGGCGCCCCGGCGCCGCTGAGCAGGACGAGGGAGCGTTCGTAGAGGTCCAGGGTGGAGATCCGTTCGCCCCGGTGCCGTACCGCCATGTGCGGCGCCCTGCTGCCGGGTTCACCGGACAGGTCGAGGCGGTCCGGGACGACCGGGGTCGCGGGGTCGGCGCCCACGACGGCGCCCTGCGGATAGCGGTAGCCGAGGGCCACGTTGAGGATGCCGCGCTGCGGGCCGCCGCCGGTGCCGGGGGGCGGGGCGTAGCCGGGGTGGCTGTGCTCGGCCGAGCGGGCTGCGGCGCGGGCGCTGGTCGCCTCCGCCACCGGGCGGCGCTCGGCGTCGTACGAGTCCAGCAGCCCGTCCCCGGCCCAGCCGCCGAGGACCGCGGCGAGCTTCCAGGCGAGGTTGTGCGCGTCCTGGATGCCGGTGTTGGAGCCGAACGCCCCGGTGGGGGACATCTCGTGGGCCGAGTCGCCGGCCAGGAAGACGCGTCCCGACCGGTAGCTGCGGGCGACCCGCTGGGCGGCGTGCCACGGGGCCCGGCCGGTGATCTCCACGTCGAGATCGGCGACGCCGACCGCGCGGCGGATGTGCTCGACACACCGCTCGTCGGTGAACTCCTCCAGCGTTTCGCCGCGTTCCGGGTGCCAGGGCGCGTGGAAGACCCAGTTCTCCCGGTTGTCCACGGGCAGCAGGGCACCGTCGGCCGCCGGGTCGGTCAGGTAGCAGACGATGAAACGGCGCTCGCCCACGACGTCGGCGAGGCGGCGGGAGCGGAAGGTGACGCTGACGTTGCTGAACAGGTCGCCGGGACCGCTCTGGCCGATGCCGAGCTGCTCGCGGACGGGGCTGCGGGGGCCGTCGGCGGCGACGAGGTAGTCGGCGAGGACGGTGGTGTGCTCGCCGGTCTCCCGGCTCTTGAGGATCGCGGTGACACCGGAGGGCCCGCTGTCGAACGACAGCAGTTCGGTGGCGTACCGCAGATCGCCGCCGAGCCGGGTGGCGTGGTCGAGCAGCACCGGCTCCAGGTCGTTCTGGCTGCACAGGCACCATGAGCTGGGGCTGAAGCGGGCCAGCCCGCCGCCCGCGTCGATCTCCTTGAACAGCCACTCGCCGGCGTCGCCGACCAGGGTGGGCGTCTGCAGGATGCCGTGGTTGCCGGCCAGTGTGGCGGCGGCCTGACGGATCATCGGCTCGACGCCGGCCGTGCGGAACAGTTCCATCGTGCGGACGTTGTTGCCGCGCCCGCGGGGGTGGATGGAGGTGCCGGCGTGCCGCTCCACCAGGGTGTGCCGTACGCCCAATCGGCCTAGGAACACCGAGGTCGACAGGCCGACGAGGGAACCGCCGACGATGAGGACCGGAACCCGGTGGGGCATGGGGTCGGTTTGGGGCGCTCTCTGGTTCATCACTCGCCTCCAGCGTGTCGTGTCCGCCGACTCGTCCGGATACGGCGGGGAGCTTCATGCATGCCCCGGGACACGAACGCGGGCCCAAGCTTCACCCGCTCAACACGCCCGGTTCCCCGAGTCGGCGGGCACCGCGCGGGACGGCCGGGTCCGACGCCGGCCCCCTGAGCGCCGGGAGGCGGTCGGCCCGCGGGGCGGGTGTGTGCCTTGCCGCCGGTACGACGCGCACCACCGCGTCGACCGCGAGCAGCGTGGCGGTTGGCGGTGAGCGGGTACAGGTGGTGGCGCCGCAGGGTGGCGGAGGGCGTCACGCGTGCTGGTCGGTGGGTGCGGGCGGGGACGGCCGAGGCGCCCGGCGCCGACGTCGGTGGGCACGGCGGGGCAGGTCGGATCCGCCCATGTGTCCGCGGTCTGCGGCGGTGTGGTCAGGTGGTGCCGGTGGTGCCGGTTGCTGTGTTCGCGGCGTGGCGGTATTCGGCGTTGATGCGTTGTGCTTCCTCGAGTTGGTCTTCGAGGATGACGATGCGGCAGGCGGCGTCGATGGGGGTTCCCCGGTCGACGAGTTCGCGGGCGCGGGCGGCGATGCGCAGTTGGTAGCGGGAGTAGCGGCGGTGTCCGCCTTCCGAGCGCAGGGGTGTGATCAGTCGGGCTTCGCCGATGGCTCGCAGGAAGCCGGGGGTGGTGCCGAGCATCTCCGCTGCCCGGCCCATGGTGTATGCCGGGTAGTCGTCGTCCTCCAGGCGATCGCTCAGAGGCTTGTCCGGTGTCATGTCACCTCGTCGTCCAACGCGTCGAGGGGCCCTGGTGCCGTACGCACCAGGGCCCCGAAGGAAATCGAACACCATCTGTCGGCCCTACTGCTGTGCCGACCTTCTGTTTCCGCTACCCGGCCCGGCAGAGCGGGGTACGGGGGGATCGCAACTGCTTGACCGGGGACCACCATCCATTCCGGGGTCTTGCGGTACCCGGGCCGAACACGTCGGGCCGGGCGATCCTGATGGCGTCTCCTCCGTTTCTCTCTTCTCTCTGAACCAACCACTGGGTGAATCGGTACTGCGGTACTGCGGTGGCGGCTCCTTGGCGTGCGAGCCGCCCAGTGCGGCTCTCAGTCCCGTCGCCATTCTGGGAACGCTTTGGCTTCGAGGCTCGAGAGCCGCACTGACCTGCGAACTTCGTGTACAACACCCGCCAGTTCGTGTCTGTCGGGTCTCGTTCGACCGTGTCTACGATATGAAGCGTAACCATGTCGGGAGAGGATGTCTACTCTGGCAAGAGTAGATTTCACTCCTGCGGCGGAGGAGAAACCCTGCGGCCCACTCGATTGGCCGGGAGCCGCCCCCCTCGCGGGAAACTTCTGCCCGGACCGCGGGGCGGTTCCAGGACTGAAATAGGATCTGCTCTCATGTCGAACCCTGACGAGCTGCTCGTCGCCCTCTCCGCCGCGGTGGAGTCCGAGCGAAGCAATCAGATGTCGTTGACCGTGGTCGTCGGCGGTGCCGTCATCACCGGCCGGCTGGCTCCTGAGGCCGTGTGGAGGGAGCGTGTGGCGGAGGTCCTGAAGGACTCGGACCGCCTGGGCCCGTTCTCCGACGTCTTCGCCCGCGACCCGCGAGGGGACCGGCCCGGCCGCGACGAGGCGCCCACACATCTGCACTTCCATCTCGCCCGGATCCTTCAGGGGAGCCTCGGTATCCCGGAGACGGGGGGCATGTACCGAGTCGCGATCAAGGACGTCAGCGCGTGGACCGTGGGTGACCTCAGCTACTTCGACCGGTGAGACGCCTGGCCCTCGAGGTGGTCGGGCAGGGTCCTGACCGGGGCCCGGTCCCGCCGGTGTCCTGAGCGTGGCTCGCTGAACCGGGCGCTCACCCGGAGCCGGCGCGGACCCGGCTCCGGGTGCCCCGGTCACCGTCGGTTGCCCGCCCACACCGGCGCGGTCTACGACCGTGTCGGCGCCCGGCGACCGTACGGACCGCGGACCCACGGCGCCCGCAGTGGCCGCGCTCGGGGCCACCGACAGCCGTGGTGATCAGCACGCTGAAGGAGCTCATGTCCCCGGCGTCGCCCTGCACGGGGACGTGAACGCGGCCAGGGGCCGCCGCGGGCTGGTCGTGGGTCAGGAAGGCCGGCTCGGGGGCGAGGGTCACGGGTGAACGGGACGAGCCCGTACACCTCGTCTCCTGTCACCAGGTGGGGATGAGGCCGCCGTCGATGGTCATGTCGCTGCCGGTGATGTTCCGCGCGCCGTCGCCGGCCAGGAACAGGACCAGTTCGGCGACTTCCCCGGGCCGGGAGAAGCGGCCGGTGGCGGTGGAACCGGCGGCCTGCGCCACGACGTCGTCGGGTGTCATGCCGGCGGCGGCGGAGACGGTGGCCGCGACCCCGTCCTGGGCCAGCCAGAGGTCGGTCTGCACCGGGCCGGGACTGACGGTGTTGACGCGGATGCCTTTCGGGCCGACCTCCTTCGACAGGGCCTTGGAGAAGGCGACGAGGGCGGCCTTGCCCGCGCTGTAGTCGATGACCAGGGGGTCGGGAAGCGTGGCGTTGACCGAGGCGACCGTGACGATCGACCCCTGACCGGCCGCCAGCATGACGGGCAGGGCCGCGCGGGTGACCCGTACCGCGGTGAGCAGGTTCAGATCGAGGACGCGTTGCCAGTCGGTGTCCGTCACCGACAGGAACCCTCCGGTCCGGGCCGGTGCGGTGCCCACGTTGTTGACCAGTACGTCGATGCGTCCCCGGGCCGCTTCGACGAGGCGCCCGGCGGCGGCGGGCTCGGCGAGGTCGACGGGCACCCAGGTGACCTGGCCTTCCTTCACCAGCGCGTCCAGCTCGGGCGTGGAACTGCGGGAACCGGCGATCACCGTCGCGCCCGCCTGTGCGAGGGCCGTGACGACGGCCAGCCCGATGCCCTTGCTGGCACCGGTGACGACGGCGGTGCGTCCGTGCAGTGGCGCGTCCATGTCTCTGCCTTCCGTTGCCGGGCACCGGGCGCCGGGCAGCGCCGGGCACCGCGTACAGCAGACCACGCTCCGGCGGGAACGGACAGACCGCCGCCGGGGCGTGGCCACAGGCTCCTGGTCACTGTTGTGGGAGCGTCACCTCCGGGTTGCCGTAGTAGGCGTCGGGGCCGTGTTTGCGGGTGTAGTGGCGTTGCAGGAGGTGGGCGGGTGGGGGTGCGGTCGGGTTGAGGGACAGGGTGTGGAGGGCGATGTCGGCGACGGCTTCGCAGATGATCGCGTGTTCCAGGGACTTGCGGGCGGTGCTGCCCCAGGTGAAGGGGCCGTGGCCGGCGACGAGGGCGGCGGGGACCTCGACGGCCCGCTGGTCCTGGGCCTCCAGCAGGTCGACGATGACGACGCCAGTGTTGTACTCGTAGTCCTTCGCGCACTCCTGGGCGGTGAGGTCGCGGGTGACCGGTATGGGCCCGTTGAAGGTGTCGGCGTGGGTGGTGCCCAGGACCGGGATGTCCCGGTGGGCCTGGGCGAAGGCGACGGCGTGGGTGGAGTGGGTGTGGGTGACCCCGCCGACGGAGGGGAACGCCAGGTAGAGGCAGCGGTGGGTCTCGGTGTCGGTGGAGGGGCGCAGTTCGCCCTCCACCACGGCGCCGTCGGACAGGCGGACCGTCACCAGGTCGTCGATCGTCAGGGCCTCGTAGGGCACCCCGGAGGGCTTGATGACGAACACGCCGGCCTCACGGTCGACTCCGCTGACGTTTCCCCAGGTCAGGGTCGCGAGTCCGACCTGGGGGATGGCGAGGTTGGCCTCCAGGACCTCGCGGCGCAGACCGTCGCGGACGCGCACGCTCATCGGTCGTCTCCTTCGGTGCTGTTCGGGGCGGCGGTCACAGGGCCTGGGCCAGTCGGTGGTAGGCGGCGTTCCAGCGGATTTCCTTGGCGAACTGCTCGGTGGTGGTGTTCTCGTCGATGGTGAGCAGTTCGACGCCGGTCATGGCCGCGTAGTCGGTCAGGGTCTCCAGGTCGACGGCGGAGCTGAGCACGGTGTGGTGCGGGGCGCCGGCCAGCAGCCAGCTCTCGGCGGACTCGGCCAGTGAGGGCTGCGGCTTCCACACCGCCCGGGCCACCGGCAGGCGGCGCAGCGGTTCGCTGGGGGAGACGACGTCGACGGCGTTGGCGGTGAGCCGGAAGCGGTCGCCGAGGTCGGAGAGGCCGACGACGACGGCCGGGCCCTCGGCCGCGTTGAAGACCAGACGGACGGGGTCCTCGCGGCCGCCGATGGACAGCGGGTGGATCTCGCAGCTGGGGCGGTCGGCGGCGATCGACGGGCAGACCTCCAGCATGTGGGCGCCCAGCACACGCGGAGTCCCCGGGCCGAGGTGGTAGGTGTAGTCCTCCATGAAACTGGTGCCACCGGGTTGTCCGGTGCCCATGACCTTCATCGTGCGCAGCAGGGCGGAGGTCTTCCAGTCGCCCTCGCCGCCGAAGCCGTAGCCGTCGGCCATCAGGCGCTGGACGGCGAGGCCGGGCAGCTGGCGCAGGCCGCCGAGGTCCTCGAAGTTGGTGGTGAAGGCGGTGAAGCCGCCCTCTGTGAGGAAGGTGCGCAGGCCGAGTTCCTGGCGGGCGGCGTAGAGCAGGGAGTCGTGGCGGATGCCGCCGGGGCGCAGGGCGGGTACGACGTCGTACGACTCGACGTACTGCTCGGCGAGTTCGGCGGCCGCCTTGTCCTCGACCGCGTCGACCACGGCGACCAGGTCGTTGACCCCGTAGGTGTTGACGGAGTAGCCGAATCGGAGTTGGGCTTCGACCTTGTCGCCCTCGGTGACGGCGACGTCGCGCATGTTGTCGCCGAAGCGGGCCAGGCGCAGGCTGCGGGAGGCGTGCCGGCCGAGGGCGGCGCGGGCCCAGGCGGCGACGCGCCGGATCACTCTCGGGTCGGTGGCATGACCGGCGACGATCTTGCGGTCGACGCCGACCCGGGACTCGATGTGCCCGAACTCGCGGTCGCCGTGGGCGGCCTGGTTGAGGTTCATGAAGTCCATGTCGATGCTCGGCCAGGGCAGCGACAGGTTGTACTGGGTGTGCAGGTGCAGCAGGGGCACATCGAGGGCGCTGAGCCCGGCGATCCACATCTTCGCCGGGGAGAAGGTGTGCATCCATGCGATCACCCCCACACAGGTGTCGGAGGCGGACGCCTCCAGGCACATCCGGCGGATCGACTCGGCGTCGGTCAGGACCGGCTTCCACACGATCCTGACCGGGATCTTCCCGGGGCCGCCGAGGATCTCGGCGATGTTCTGGGACTGCTTGGCGACCTGACGCAGGACGTCGTCCCCGTACAGGCCCTGGCTTCCGGTGAGAAACCAGATCTCCTGGTCGGGGTGGGGGTGGCGGGCGCTGTTCTCCATGAGGGTCCTTTCGATCAAGAGGGTCAGGCGGATGCTTCAGTGCGCAGGCGGCGCAGGCGGCGCATGACGTCGTTGGTGCCGCGGCCGAAGTAGTCGTGCAGCACCCGGTACTCCGCGTACAGGCGCCCGTAGGCCGCCGCCCGCTGCGGGTCCGGCAGGTAGAGGCCGCGGTGGACCTTGCCCATGGCGTGGGCGGCGGCGCGGATGTCGGGGTACGCCCCGGCGGCGACCGCGGCGTGCATCGCCGCGCCGAGCGCCGGGCCCTGGGTGGAGCCGATGACGCCCAGCGGGCGGCCGGTGACATCGGCGTAGATCTGCATGAGCAGGGCGTTCTTGGTCAGCCCGCCCGCGACGATCAGTTCCCGCACCGGTACGGCGGCGGACTCGAAGGCGTCGATGATGGTGCGGGTGCCGAAGGCGGTGGCCTCCAGCAGGGCCCGGTAGATGTCCTCGGGGCGGGTGGACAGCGTCTGGCCGATCAGCAGGCCGCTGAGGTCGTGGTCGACCAGCACCGAGCGGTTGCCGCTGTGCCAGTCCAGGGCCACGAGTCCGTGCTCGCCGACCTGCTGCCGGGCGGCCAGCTCCGTCAGGTACTCGTGCGCGGTCTGCCCTGCCGCCGCGGCCTTCTCGGCGTACGACGCGGGAAAGCCGGTGCGGACGAACCAGGCGAAGATGTCGCCGACGCCGCTCTGTCCGGCCTCGTAGCCCCACAGACCCGGCAGGATGCCGCCGTCGACGACACCGCACATGCCGGGCACGGTGCCGAGCTGGTCGGAGCTCATCACATGACAGGTGGAGGTGCCCATGATGGCCACCATCTGGCCGGGCTCCACGGCGGCTGCAGCCGGGGCGGTGACATGTGCGTCGACGTTGCCGACGCAGACCGTGATGCCCTCGGGCAGTCCCGTCCAGGCGGCGGCCTCGGCGGTCAACGTCCCTGCCGGGGCGCCGAGTTGGCCGATGGGCTGGTCCAGCTTGTCGGTGACGAAACCGGCGAAGTCCGGGTGCAGAGCGCCCAGATAGGCGGGCGACGGGTAGACGCCGTCCTGGTACTGGCCCTTGTAACCGGCGGTGCAGGCGTTGCGGACGTACGTCCCGCTCAGCCGCCAGACGATCCAGTCCGCCGCCTCCACCCACCGCTCCATGCGGCCGTAGATCTCGGGGTCCTCCTCCAGCAGTTGGAGCGCCTTGGCGAACTCCCACTCGGAGGAGATCTTCCCGCCGTAGCGCGGCAGCCACGGCTCCTTGCGCTCCTCCGCCGACGCGTTGATCCGGTCGGCCTGGCCCTGCGCCGCGTGGTGGCGCCACAGCTTGACGTAGGCGTGCGGGCGGGCGGTGTACTCGGGCAGCTCGCACAGGGGCGTGCCGTCGGCCAGCGTCGGCACCATCGTGCAGGCGGTGAAGTCCGTGCCGATACCGATCACTTGCTCCGGTCGCACGCCGGAACGCGCCAGGGCCTCGGGTACGGCGGTGCGCAGGACGTCGATGTAGTCGGACGGCACCTGCAGGGCCCAGTCCGGCGGCAGCCGGGTGCCGTCCGGCAGCTCGCGGTCCAGGACCGCGTGCGGGTAGACGTGCTCCGCCGACGCGAGCTCCGCGCCGTCGCGGACGCGGACGACGACGGCACGGCCGGAGAGCGTTCCGTAGTCGACGCCTATGACGCAGGGTTCCTCGGGCATGGCGCCCCACCTCTCTTGTTCGGTATCACGATCACTGTTCGAGATCTTGGGCAGAAGAGCGGGGGCCCGGCCTGAACCGGGCCCCCTGGTAGGTCAGTTGACCCGGACGACCTGCCACAGTTCGTCATCGGCGCCGTTGTCCGCCGACTGCACGATCAGCGCGCCGTTGGCGGTGGAGGCCGAGGCGACGTCCGCCACCAGGCCGCTGCCGGAGTTGACGAGCTTGTAGTAGCCGCCGCCCGCGTCCGTGAGCGTCCACTTCTGGGAGCTCGCGGTGGAGGAGGCGTTCTGGACGACGGCCGCGCCGGCCGAGGTCGAGCCGTTGCTGTCGAGGAACAGACCGCTGTTGACGTTCTTCACGGTCCACGCCCCGCCGCTCTGTGACTGGAAGGTCCACAGCTGGCAGTTGTTGGCGGTGTTCACCCACTGGCCCGCCTGCTTGCCCGTCGCGGTGGAGGCGCCGGGTATCTCCAGGAACTTGCCGCTGTTCTTGTTGACCAGCCGGTACTGGCCGGTGGACAGGGTGGGCAGTGCGGTCTGGGTGAGGTTCCAGCGCTGGCAGGCGCAGCCGGTGTCGGACCACTGCCCGGCGGCGGTGCCGACGGTGGTGGAGGCGCTGGGGATCTCCAGGTACTTGCCGCTGATCCGGTTGGTGGCGGTGAAGCCGCCCGCCGGGTTCGGGGCGATCGCCCACTCGTGGTCGAGGGTGCCGTTGTCGTCCCACTGGACGACCTTGGCGCCGTTGGCGGTGGACTGGTTCGTCACGCCGAGGACCTTGCCGCTGGCCACGTTGAAGATCTTGAAGTAGCCGGAGGTCTGCTGGACGAACTTCCACTTCTGGTCGGTGGCGTTGTCGGCGTTCTGCTGGGTGGCGCCCACACCGCTGGTGGTGGAGCCGCCGGCGATGGTCAGCATCAGGTGGCTGTTGGCGTTGGACATGGTGTAGGTGGCGCCGTCCGAGATGCCGCCGCCCAGGTCGATCGTGCCGTACGTGATCGGGTTCAGGCCGGTGCTGGTGAGGTGACCGCCACTGAGGACCAGCAGGCTGTGACCGTCGGCCAGCGGGAGCAGGCCGCGGCTGTAACCGCCGGGGACGGTGGAGGCGATCCGCGTCCAGGTGTTCGCCGCGCCGTTCTGCGTGTTCAGGAACAGGTCGTCGCTGCTGTTGGCGCTGACCACCAGGGTGCCGTTGGCGCCGCCGGTCGGCAGCCAGGTGATGTACGGGGAGCTCTTGGGCTGGGTGCCGTCGGTCGCCTTGAGGGCGATGCCGGTCGCCGAGCCGAACGCCTCCGGGTTGGAGGAGATCTTGTAGTAGACGGCGAAGCCGCCCTCGGGAGCGCCCCAGAACTCGTACGTCATCACGTAGTTGCCGTTGGGCAGCTTGGCGATCACCGGCATGCCCGGGCGGTCGCCGTAGGTCGAGGTGGCGACGTCGTTCACCACGGAACCCCAGGTCACGCCGTCCGTGGAGGTCTGGTGGACGATCTTCTGGCCGTAGCTCGGGTCACGCTGGTCGGAGTAGTACACGATCAGCTTCGAGCCCGACACCATCAGGAACGGCTCCCACACCGGGGTCTTGCCGTTGGTGGGGTCGGCCTCGCCGCCGGTGGCGATGGAGCTGACGTACGACCAGCTGGCACCGTGGTCGGTGCTCGCGTACAGGTCCAGCTCGGTCGAGGAGAGGTCGTTGGGGATGGAGTTGCCGGCGGCGAGGATCGTGCCGGCCGGGAAGTTGCCGATCTGCGTGGGCAGTTCGTACAGGAACGGCTGGTAGCGGTTGCCGAAGCCGTTGTGGGTGTCGCTGATGCTGGAGATCTGGCTCCAGCTGTTGCCGTTGTCCGTGCTGCGGTAGATCGGGAAGACGGGGGTGCCCGAGCTGTACTGCTCGAACGTGGCGAGCAGGGTGCCGTTGGACGATCCGCTGTTCTGCAGACGGATGGCGCGCGGGTAGAGCGAGCCGGGCGACGGGGCGTTCGACGGCGGGGTGTACATCGTCTGCGAGGCGCGGGAGACGGCGTGCGCCTGGCCTGAGGAGGGCAGGACGAGGGCGACGGCGGCTGCGAGCAGGGCCAGCAGCAGCGTGATCGCCTGGGTGCGGGGCAGGGCGCGGTGTCCGGCGCCTTCCCTGGTGGTGGACATGGGCGGCTCCCAAGGGATGTCCGGGAAGAGGGGATGGTGCGGGGCCCGCCGCTCCCGGGGAAATCGGGGGGAGACGGGAGCGGCGGGTGTCGGAGGGGGAGTGGTCAGCCGGCGCGGCGCAGCCGGACGACGTTCCAGGAGACGGGCGGCAGGCTCACGGTGAGGCGGCCGTCGGTGACCGAACCGGTGTCGGCGGCGTACGGGCGGACCCGGTCGGGGTCGTCCTGGGTGTTGACGGCGCGGACGTCGGGGTCGCTCAGCACCGCGTGCTCCACCGGGACGAAACCGGGGAACGCCCGCAGGTCCAGGGCGAGTTCGACGTTGTCGCCCTGGTGCCTGTTGATCGCGAAGACGGTGAGCTCGTCGCCGTCGGTGGTGGCCACGGCGTCCACGACGGAGACCTCGCCGAAACGATTCGTCTCATACGTCGGCGCGACCGGCTCCACCCGCAGGACCGTGCCGCGGGCGTGCCGGGCGGCCTGGGCGAAGGGGTGGAAGGTGGTCTGGCGCCAGCTCGGGCCGCCGGGCTCGCTGCGGATGGGGGCGATGACGTTGACGAGCTGGGCGAGACAGGCGGCGGTGACCCGGTCGCTGTTGCGCAGCAGGCTGATCAGCAGCCCGCCGACCACCACGGCGTCGGCGACGTTGTACTCGTCCTCGATCACCCGGGGCGCCACGGCCCAGTCGGTGGGCTTCTCCTGCGCCTCGAAACGGGTGTTGTACCAGACGTTCCACTCGTCGAAGGAGAGGTTGATCCGCTTCTTCTTGCGCTGCTTGGCCCGGATGTGGTCGGCGGTGGCGACCACCGACTCGACGAAGTGGTCCATGTCGACCCCGGAGGCCAGGAAGCTGCCGAGGTCGCCGTCGAGCTCCTCGTAGTAGGCGTGGCAGGAGATGTAGTCGACCTGGTCGTACGCCTCCTCCAGGACGGTGGCCTCCCAGGCGCCGAAGGTCGGCATCGAGGAGCTGGAGCTGCCGCAGGCCACCAGTTCCAGCTTGGGGTCGATCATCCGCATGGCCCGGGCGGTCTCGGCGGCGATACGGCCGTACTCCTGGGCGGTCTTGTGGCCGGTCTGCCAGGGGCCGTCCATCTCGTTGCCCAGACACCACATGCGGATGCCGAAGGGGTCCTGGGCGCCGTTCTTGATGCGCTGGTCGGACCAAGCGGTCCCGCCCGGGTGGTTGCAGTACTCCAGCAGGTCGAGGGCCTCCGCCACGCCCCGGGTGCCGAGGTTGACGGCCATCATCGACTCGACGCCGGCCTTCTCGGCCCAGCGCTGGAACTCGTGCAGGCCAAACGCGTTGGTCTCGGTGCTGTGCCAGGCGAGGTCCAGGCGGGTGGGGCGGTCGGCGACCGGGCCGACGCTGTCCTCCCAGCGGAAGCCGGAGACGAAGTTGCCGCCGGGATAGCGAACGGCGGTCACCCCCAGCTCGCGTACCAGGTCCAGGACGTCACGGCGCAGGCCGTCCTCGTCGGCGAACGCGTGGCCGGGCTCGTAGATGCCGGTGTAGACGCAGCGGCCCATGTGCTCGACGAACGAGCCGAAGGTACGGGGGTTGACGTCGGCGACGCGGAAGGCCGGGTCGACGGTCAGGGAGGCGTGCAGCATGGAGGTGGCTCCGGGAGGTGCGCGAAGGGCGAGGGGGGAGGGGCGGTGGCGAGGGGCTGGGGCGAGGGGCGGGGCTTACTTGAGGCTTCCGACGGTCAACCCGCCGCGCCAGTACCGCTGGAGGAGGAGGAAGGCGACGATCAGCGGGATGATCGCCACGAGAGAGCCCGCGATGACGAGCGTGAACAGCGTGTTGGCGCCGGACTGGACCAGCGCTCCCTGGTACCAGGACTGCAGGCCCACGGTCAGCGGGAACAGCTTGTCGTTGTTGAGCATGACCAGCGGCAGGAAGAAGTTGTTCCAGGTGCCGACCATGGAGAACAGCAGCACGGTCACCAGCGCGGGCTTCAGCGTCGGCAGCGCCACGTTGAACAGCACCCGCAGCTCACCCGCCCCGTCCACCCGGGCCGCCTCGAGCAGCTCGTCGGGCAGGGACTCCTGCACGTACACCCGGACCAGGTACACACCGAACGGGTTGAGCAGGGAGGGCAGGATGACCGCCCACATGGTGTTGGTCAGCGCCACCTTGCTCAGCAGCAGGTAGGTGGGGATGGCCAGCGCGGTCGCCGGGACCATGATGGCGCCGAGCAGGCTGGAGAAGAGCAGGTTGCGGCCGGGGAAGCGGTACTTGGCGAAGGCGTACCCGGCGAAGGTGGCCACGGCGGTGGCGCCGACGCCGCTGACGCCCGCGTAGATCGCGGTGTTGCCCATCCAGCGCAGGTATTCGCCGTCGTTGTAGGTGAACAGCTGCTGGATGTTGGTGAAGAAGGCGCCCGGCGAGTGGAACCACAGGGCCGCCGTGGAGAACAGGGCGTCGTTGTCCTTGCTCGCGGCGACGACCAGCCACCAGAACGGCATCAGAAAGTACAGGATCATCGCCACCATCACCGCGTTGACGGTGACGCGGCCTTTGGCGGAGGACGTACGGCGGGGCGCCGGGACGGCGACGGCGGGGGCGGGGGCGGGGGCTGCGGCGGTGGTCACTTCAGTCCGCTCCTTTTGCGTGCGGCGAACAGGAAGAGGTAGGAGCCGATGAAGACCACCGCTCCCAGTGAGAAGGAGATGGCGGCGGAGTAGTTGAACTCCGAGTACTGGAAGGCCAGGTTGTAGGCGTAGAGGTTCGGCGTGTAGTCCGGGGTGATCACGGAGGACGCCGTGGGCTCCAGCACCCGCGGTTCGGTGAAGAACTGCAGGGTGCCGATGATGGTGAACATCAGCGTGAGCACCATGGCCGAGGAGATCATCGGGATCTTGATGCGCAGGGCCGTCTGGATCTGGCCCGCGCCGTCGAGCTTCGCCGCCTCATAGACCTCGCGGGGCAGGCCCTGCAACGCCGCGTACAGGACGATCATGTTGTAGCCGGTCCACTGCCAGGTCACGATGTTGCCGAGTGAGGTCAGCATCAGGCTGTGGCCGAGCAGGTCGACCTTCCCCGTGCCCAGGGCGTGGCTGAGGGAGTTCACCGGGCCGAAGGTGGGGCTGTACAGGAAGCCCCACATCAGGGCGCCGATCACCGCGGGGACGGCGTACGGCATGAACAGCGTCATCCGGAAGACCTTGGCGAGCTTGCTGGAGACCTCGTCGATGATGAGGGCGCCGAGCAGCGCGAGCCCCAGCATGACCGGGATCTGCACCAGGCCGAAGACCACCACGCGGCGTACACCGGACGTGAAGTGCGGGTCGGTGAAGGTCTGCTTGTAGTTGGCGAACCAGCTGAAGTGGTCACCGCCGACCAGGGTGGAGGTCCGCAGGCTCAGCCAGAAGGCGTACGCCAGCGGGGCCACCAGGAAGGCCGCGAAGAGCAGCCCGAACGGGGTGATCAGCAGCAGGCCCATGGCCTGGTGGCGGGTGTGGGCGGACCGCCGGCCGTTGCGGCCCGCGCCCGCGCCGGTCCCGGGGGCGCGAAGTCCCTTGCTGCGGACGGTACTCGGGGGCGCGGCCGTCGCGGGTCCCTGCTGTCGGAGCAGGCTCATCACATCTCCTTGCGGGTCTTACGGAGCCCCCGCCGGCGTGCGGTGCGACGCGCGGACGCCGGCGGGGGCAGTGGGGGGCGGGGACTCGGGCCGGTTACTTGCTGACCTTGAATCCCTGCTTGGCCGCGTAGGAGCTCACCTGGTCCTGGACGTTGTCGTTCACGGCGGACCAGTCGGTCTGACCCTGGAGGGCCTTGCCCACCTCACCGGTGTCGGTGTTGTAGGCGAAGTCCTGGAACGGGCTCCAGTCGAAGGCCCCGATGCCGTTCGCGGCGGGCACGAAGACCTTGTTGATCTGCTGGCCGCCGAAGAAGTCGTACTTCTTGTCCTTGAAGTACTCGCTGTTGAGGGTCGGGGTGGCCAGCGGGAAGAGGTAGGCCTGGTCGATGCCGATCTTCCAGGCGGCCTGGGAGGTGCCGAACAACTCCCGGGCGACCTCGGTGGCCTCCTTCGGGTGCTGGGTCTGCGAGGTCACCGAGAAGCTCGAACCGCCCCAGTCGCCCTGGGCGTTGCCACCGGCCGTCCACTGCGGGAGCGGGGCGACCCGCCACTTGCCCGCGGTCTTCTTGGCCACGCTGGAGAGGTAGCCCGGACCCCAGCCGGCCGCGATGTACGTGGCGTACTTGCCGGTGCTGAGGCCGTTGTAGAAGTCCGTGGTGGCGTACGACTGGGTGTCGACCAGCTTGTTCTTGACCAGGTCGCCCCAGTACTCGTACACCTTCTTGGCGTTGTCGTCGTTGAGCTTGACCCCGATGTCCGGGAGCTTGCTCGCCGAGTAGGTGTAGGGGCGGGAGCCGGCCTGCCAGGTCAGACCCTGGCGCCAGCCCGCGGCCGTCTCGTCGCTGCCGAAGTCGGTCATGTAGGCGCTCGGGTCGGCCTTGTGCAGCTTGGCGGCCTCCTCCTTGTACTCCGCCCAGGTCGTCGGGACCTTCAGGTGGTACTTCTTGAAGAGGTCGGCGCGGTACATCATCGCCATCGGGCCGCCGTCGACCGGGATCGCGTAGACGTGCTCGCCGTCGGAGGCCTGCTTCCAGGCCCAGTCGACGTAGTTGCCCTTGTCGTCGTTGGCGCCGTACTTGCCCATGTCGAGCAGGCCCTTGGTGAGCTGGATGGTGGGCAGCTCCTGGAACTCCAGCATGACGACGTCGGGGGCGCCCTGGCCCGCCTTGAGCGCGGTCTTCAGCTTGGTGTACTCGTCCTGGCCGACGCCCGCCTGCACCCAGTCGACCTGGACGTCCTTGTGGGTCTTGTTGAACTCGGCCACGACCTGCTTGAACTCGGGGTACCAGGCCCACACCTTGATGTGCACCGGGCCGCCGCCCGTGGCGCCGCTGCCGCTGCCGCCGCCCGACCCGCAGGCCGCGAGGAGCACACCGGCCAGGGCGGCCGAGGTCGCCGCGACCGCGGTCCGACGCAGCGATCGGGAGGTGGGCTTGCTGATGGAGGACATGAGCGATCTCCTGGGTGTGGTGCCCGAGGGCAGGGCTGGGGAAGGCAAGGCGGAGGCACGCCGGACACACACGGGTCCGTCGTATACGGGCCGGGGTGTGCGACACCGCGGCTTGACGAGGGCGGACGTCGACCAGCGCGGGAGGGTGGGCGCGGGTGACGTCGGTGAAGTGAGCGACAGCTCGGTGATCAGCGCGGGAGCGCTGTCAGACCACCTTGAGTAAAGAGTGAAGCCCTGTCAGGGCCGGTGCGGCTCCCGGCCCCTGCGTGGTGGCTCTTCCCACTGCGGCTCCTACGATCCGGTCCGCGACGCGGTGACGTCACGGTCCCTGGGTTCCCGACCCGGCTGGATCAGGCCCCCTTCTGCTACGCTTTGCAGCGCTGCAAAAGTGTTAACCGAGAACTTGCCGCGCTGCAAGGGGTAACCGGGAAGAAACTTTCAGCGCTGAAACGGGCAACCGGGACGAAGGTGTCACATGGCAAGAGGTGTCACACTCCGCGACGTCGCGGCGCTCGCCGGCGTCTCCAGCCGGACCGTGTCGAACGTGGTCAACGGCTATGTGCCGGTCTCCGAAGCCATGCGGGCCCGGGTGCAGAAGGCGGTCGACGAGCTCGGCTACCAGCCGAACGTCCTGGCCCGCAACCTCGCCTCCGGCCGGTCGGGCCAGATCGCGGTGGTGGTGCCCTACCTGGACACGCCCTACTTCGCCGAGCTGTCCCAGGGCATCATCCGGGCGGCCCGGGTCCAGGGCTACAACGTCCTGATCGACCAGACCGACGGCGACGCGGAGCACGAGAAGACGTTCCTCAGCCGCGGCTCCCAGCAACTGCTCTTCGACGGCGTCATCTTCAGCCCCCTGGGGCTGGCCCAGTCCGACCTGGGCGAGCGCGACGCGAACCTCCCGCTGGTCGTGCTCGGGGAGCGGGTGAGCGACGGCGGCTTCGACCACATCGGCATCGACGACGTCACCGCCTCCCGGGAGGCCACGGAGCATCTGCTCGGCCTCGGCCGGCGCCGCGTCGCCGCGATCGGCGACCAGCCCTACCGCACCGGCGAGGCGGCCCAACTGCGCACCCAGGGCTACCGCTTGGCCCACGAGCGGGCCGGCGTGCCGGTGCACGAGGAACTCGTCATCTCCACCCCGCGCTTCAACCGCTCCGACGGCGCCAGCGCCATGGCCCACCTGCTCGACCTGGAGGAGCCGCCCGACGCGGTCTTCTGCTACAGCGACCTGGTGGCCCTGGGTGCCCTGCACACGCTGGCCGCCCGCGGGCTGCGCGTCCCCGAGGACGTCGCCGTCGTCGGCTACGACGACATCGAGGACGCCCGTTACTCGAACCCGCCGGTCACGACCATATCGCCGGACAAGAAGATGATCGCCGAGACGGCGGTGACGCGACTGCTCAAGCGGATCGGCAGCTCGACGCCGGTCCCCGGCATGGAGATCCGGGCCCCGCACCGGCTCCTCAAGCGGGCGAGCACCATGGGGCGGCAGGCGATGGACGCGGCCGACGGAGGATGAACTTCGGGCCGCTGCCCGTGGTGCCGTGCCCGACGACACGTCCCCCTTTTGCACTAATTGGGGAACGCCGAGGATCCCGCAGCCCTCCTTCTGCATGAAGGAAACCGCACAGGTAGGGAAATCGGGGATCAACCGGTATGGGTCTGACCAGCGAGACGACCGTGTATGTGATGGCGGCCCTCGCCGCCGTGTGTGTGGCACTGCTGGTCTGGTGGTGGCCACGGTTCGCCCGGCAGGGGCTGCTGCAGGTGCTCGGGCGCCTGGTGGCCCTCGGGACGACCCAGGTGGTGATCATCGCGGCGTTCGCGTGCTGGCTGAACTCGTCGTACCAGTTCTTCGGCTCGTGGGGCGAACTCTTCGGCCATGTGGAGACGGCCCCCGTCGGGGTGACACAGGCGGGGGACCAGGGCGGCACCGGCACCGTGAACGGCGTCGCCGTGAAGGGCGCGCTGGTACAGCCCGCCGGTGACGAACAGCTCAGCCGGGTCAGCGGACTGCCCACCGGCCCCGCCGCGGTGAACGGGCGAGTGGAGTCCGTGAAGGTCGTCGGCCGCCGCACGGGTGTGGTCGACCCGGCCTTCGTCTACCTGCCGCCGCAGTACTTCCAGAAGGCGTACCAGCGGCAGCGCTTCCCGGTGATCGTCGCGCTCAGCGGTTACCCGGGCAGCATCTTCAACCTCGCGCAGTATCTGCGGGTGTCGCAGACGGCCGGAGCGCTGCAGAAGAACGGTCAGATGCAGCCGACCGTCATGGTGATGATCCGGCCGACGATCGCCCCGCCGCGCGACACCGAGTGCGTGGACGTACCGGGCGGTCCGCAGACCGAGACCTTCCTGGCCAAGGACCTCCCCGACGCCCTGAAGTCCGCCTACCGGGTCGGCCACGACGCCAGTGCCTGGGGGGTCCTGGGCTACTCCTCCGGGGGTAGCTGCGCCCTGCAGCTGACGATGCGCGATCCGCACGTGTATACGACGGCCGCCGCCCTGTCGCCCGACTACAAGGTCAAGGACGACCCGACGACCGGCAACCTCTTCGGCAACGGCCCGGACCGCACCGAGCGGATCAACGGCCACGACCTGATGTGGCGGCTCAAGCACCTGCCGGCCCCCGAGGTCTCGGTCCTGGTGGCCGAGAGCAAACACGGTGAGCGCGGCTATCCGCAGACGCAGGCGTTCATCAAGGCCGTCAAGGCACCCATGCGGGTCGTGTCGATCGAGCCCGAGCACGGCAGCCACAACTTCCCGACCTGGGTGCAGGAGATGCCACCCGCCCTGAAGTGGATGAACCAGCAGCTGACGTTCCCCCAGGACGTGGTGCCCCGCCACCACAGGAAGGGTGCCGTGGTCGCCGACCCGAAGCCCGCCCCCGACCCCCTGCGCGCCGACGGCCCCGAGCCCACGCCCGCCGCCAGGACACGCCGGTGAAGGTCCCCTGCGGGGAACGACACGGGTGGGGGAACGACGGTGCGTGAACGACACGGGGAGAACGCCCCCGCGCAGGCCCCGCGCCTGACCTGTCGCCGGCCGTACGCCGGCCCCCGCACCCGCGGCCAGCGGCCCCGGCCGGGTCGACGGCAGCCCCGCGGATCACGGATCCACCAGCAACGGCCTTAGCCGCGAAGCGCTCAGCCGTCGTACCAGCGCGTCGGTCCGGCCGCGTACGGCCGCGGTGAGCAGCAGCGCGACGAGCGCCCCGACCGCGAGACCGGCCACCACGTCGTGGGGGTAGTGGGCGCCGACCCAGACCCGGGAGGCGGCCATCGCGACCGCGGCCACCGCCGCCGGCGCGCCGAGCCGGCGGGAGACGAAGAGCAGCGCGACGGCGGCCGCGGCGGCCGCCGCCGCGTGGTTGCTCGGGAAGGACCAGTCGCCCGGCGCCGGACACGCCTCCAGCGTCGCCACCCGCAGACTCTGGCAGGGGCGGTCCTCCCGCACCACCAGCTTCAGCGCGTCGTTGACCGCGTACGCCACGACGACCGTCACCGGTGCGGTCAGCGCGAGCACCGCTTCACGGGAGCCGACGTGCCGCGCCCGCCACCAGCCCACGACCATGAGGACGGCGAACAGCGCGAGCCCGTACGTCGACCAGGCGGACACGAGGCCGTCCAGCCAGGCGGGGGAGCGGTGGGCGAGGTCCACCACGTCGGTGTAGGCGGAACCGTCGACCGGGGCTCCGTCGAAGGCGAGCAGCATCCCTCGATCCCCTTCTGTTTCACTGGACGGACGGGAGCACGTGGGCACGGCACCCGACGACTACAATCCTGTAGACGGTCTACTGCACTGTAGACGATGGCGGGGTGAGGATCGTTCCCATGACCGACGCGAAGGACGAACGACGGCCGGCCGGTGAGCTCGAAGCCGGTGTCCTGGCCGCCCTGTGGGCCGCGGGCGTGCCCCGCACACCGGTGCAGGTGCAGACCGACCTCGCCGTCGACCTGGCCCGCACCACCGTGACGACGATCCTGACCCGCCTGCACGACAAGGGGGTCGTCGGCCGCGAGCGGCAGGGACGCGGCTATGCGTACTTCCCCGTTGAGGACGCCCCCGGCCTCACCGCCCGCCGCATGCACAGCGAACTCGACCGGGACACCGACCGTGAGACGGTCCTGGCCCGCTTCGTCGCCCGGCTCAGCACCGACGACGAGCGGATACTGCGCGAACTCCTGGAATCGGGTGAGCAGTGACCGTTGCGCAACTGGCCCTGCTGCTCGTCCCGCTGTCGCTGCCCTTCGCCGTACGGACGCCGGCCGGGCGGGCACTCGACCGCCTCCACCCGGTCACCGCGCTGTGGACGCTGACCCTCAGCGCGCTCGTACTGGCCGGTGCCTCCATGTCGGCGCTCGGGGCGCTGGTTATGACGGGCCTGCTCAAACTGCCCCTCTTCGCCGCGCTCGGTGCACTCGTCCGCCCCCTGCCCACACCGCCGGACACTCTCGTCCTGCCTGTGGCCGCGGTGGCCACGGGAGTGCTCACCGTGAGCGCGTGGACCGTGCTGCGCTCGGCCGTGCGCCAGTTCCAGGCCTTCCGGTCCGCGCGCAGACAGGCGGATCGCAGTCCCACCGCGGGTGACTTGTGCGTCGTCGACTCGCCCCACCCGGACGCGTATGCCCTGCCCGGCCGGCCGCACCGCATCGTCGTCACCACCGCCATGCTGCGCAGCCTCGGCGCCGCCGAGCGCGAGGCCCTCTTCGCCCACGAGCGCGCCCACAACGCGGGCGGCCACCACCGCTTTCTGCTCGCCGCTGAACTCGCGGCCCACTGCCATCCCGGACTGCGCGGCCTGCGAGACACCGTCCGACTCGCCGCGGAACGCGCCGCCGACGAGGCCGCCGCGGCCGCCGTCGGTGACCGCCGCCTGACCGCGCGGGCGATCGCCCGCGCCGCCCTCGCCACCCATGCCTCGCGCTCCACCCGCCCGGACTTCGCCGCCGCCGCGACCACCGGACCCGTGCCGCAACGCGTCGCGGCCCTCCTCGCACCTCCCGCGCGGCGCCCCCGTACGACCTCCTGGATCGCCCTGCTCCTCGCCGTCTGCACGGCGTTCTCGGCCTGTGCGGCCGCGGTCGGCGTGGTCACCTTCCACCACGAGGTGGAGGTGGCGCAGGGCGAGGCGTCACGCTGACCCCGGCCCGCATCTTTCCCAACACTGGCCCCCAAAAGGAAACTTACCCACCAGAAGCCCAAAAACTATGGCAAAGCGGTCTGGGACAGGGGCCGTCGACCGTGTCATCGTGCGGGCCATGACGACACAGCACCTCCTCGACGGCCCGCCCCGCCATCCTCTGCGCCCGATGGCGAACAAGGTGCCCGAAGTGACGGTCCTCTTCTGGATCATCAAGGTGCTGACCACCGGCATGGGAGAGACGGCGTCCGACCTCCTGGCCCGGGTGCTCGGCCCCATACCGGCGGTCGCCGTCGGCGGTGTCGCCCTGGTGGCTTCCCTGGCCGTCCAGTTGACCGTCCGTCGCCACATCGCCTGGGTCTACTGGACCGCCGTCGTCATGGTCAGCGTCTTCGGCACGATGGCGGCCGACGTCCTCCACGTCGGTCTCGGCGTCCCCTACGCGGTCTCGACGCCCGCGTTCTTCGCCGTCCTGGCCGCCGTCTTCGTCCTCTGGTACGCGAGCGAGCGCACGCTGTCCATCCACAGCATCCGGACCCGCCGACGCGAGACGTTCTACTGGGCGGCCGTCCTCGCCACGTTCGCCCTCGGCACCGCGGCAGGCGACCTCACCGCCACCGCCGGCCTCGGCTACCTGGGTTCGGTCCTGCTCTTCGCGGCCGCGATCTGCGTGCCCGCACTGGCTCACCGTTTCAGCGGCCTCAGCGCGGTGACCGCCTTCTGGGCCGCCTACGTCATCACCCGCCCCCTCGGCGCCTCGCTCGCCGACTGGATGGCGGTGAACGGCTCCCGCGGCGGCCTCGCGCTGGGGCTGGAGCCGGTCACCCTGGCGTGGACCCTCGCCATCCTGGGCCTCGTCGCCTACCTGGCCGCGTCACAGCGTGAGGGGCGTGGGGGCGCAGCCGTCTGACCGGCCGTCATGGGGTGCGGCCGTCATGGGATGCGGGGGTCATGGGGTGCGGGGCGCCCGTCGTTCCTGGTCGTCTTCGGCGGACGTCCTGGCTGTACTCATCCGCAGGGTCCAAGCGGCGGAAGGGCGCTGCTTCAGCGCATGCGTGCCGCGTCGAGCAGGGTGACCACCGTCGGTGCGACGAGCCCCGTCAGCTTGTCCGCTCCGATTCCCGCCCGTGCGCTGGCGCCGTCGAAGACCAGGCTGAGCTGCCGGGCCAGCAGGTCGGGGTCGCTCGCCCCGCCCTGCTCGGCCTCGGCGCGGAAGAAGGCGGTCAGGTTCTGCTTGACCTCGCGGGCGACCCGGCTCGCGGGATGGTTCTCGTCCTTGAGCTCGATCTGCACGGCCAGGTAGGGGCAGCCGTGGAACTCGGGCGCGCCCGACTGCGACTCCACCTGTTCGAAGACGTGCAGGATCCGCTCGCGGGGTGAAAGGTCGTCGTCCGCCGCGGGCAGGAGCGCCGCCACATAGGCGGAAGTGCGCTGCTCCAGACTCGCCGCGAGCAGCGCGTCCTTGCTCTCGAACAGCTGGTACATGGAGCGCTTGGACACCCCCGCCGCCTTGCACAGGGCCTCGACGCCGATCCCGACACCGTCTCGGTAGGTCAGCGTGGCCGCCGCGTTCAGCAGCCGCTCTCTGGAACTGGGCTTCGCCTCGGTGGTCATACTGCGAGGTTAACTCCATTCCGACCGAATGAAAACTGATCGGTTTCCCGGGGAGATTCGGGCGCGGCTCGGGAGTTGCCCTCGCCCTGGGCGTCGTAGGAGAGGACCGAGCGGATACCCCCGGTGATCTGCCGCAGGGGCCTCGAACTCCGCGAGGAAGCGGTAGAGGCCGGGCAGTGTCTCGATGGGGGTGGTGGTCCGGCCGTCGGCACCGCCATGCCGATGAAGACGAGCGGGGTCACCAGCAGGCCGGGCGTGCCGAAGACCGCGACGAGGGTGAGCAGGTTCTGGTGGCCGGCCCGGAGACCGGTCCCGACCCTCGGACGGGTCCCCGGCCGACAAGCCGCGGGCCCGACGTCCTGGCCGCACGGGTCGGGGCCGCCGCACCCGCGACGGGCTCGGCGTGCGGTCTGCGCCAGGTTCGCCAGGCCGCTGGCCGCCGGTCGCCGGTCGCTGCTCGCGGGGGCCGTGAGGCCCGGCCGCCCCCGGAAACCTCGCGGCACCGGGAGGCGGCTGCCGGGTTCAGCCGTTGCCACCGGCCTTGCGGATGGCGTCCCTGGTGCGGTCCACCAGGGCCGCGACGGGGCCCAGGGCCACGTTGGCCGCGCCGGACTCGACACCGGGATGGGGCCGGGTCGGAGCCATGGCCTCCGCGGCTTTGACGGCCTTGGCCATCGCGGCGAGGTTGGTGACGTCGGTGCTGCGGCGGATGTGCGTGAACTCGTAGCGTTCCTCCGCCCGGGCGTGCTCCTGCACGTCCTCGCGCAGCTTCATGAGCTGGGGCATGAACTTCGGGTCGTCGGTGTCCATGTCGTCCAGCCGCGCGAGGGTCTCCTTGGCGGCCTTCTCCTCGGCGAGCCGGTCCTCGACGACCTGCTTGCCACCTGAAACCGCCCGTCGGACGAAGGGGTGCACGATCTCTTCCTCGGCGGTCTCGTGCACGGCCAGCAGTCGTACGAGCCGGTGGAAGGCATCGCGGCGTTCCTCGCCCTTGCTCTGCTCGACCTCGTCGAAGAGGTTGCGGATGTCACCGTGCTGGCGCGTGAGGAGCGCGACGACGTCGATGTCGGGAGCGTGGTCGTCCCCGGCGTGCGGGGTGTGCGGTTCGGACATGGTCGGCTGCCTCACTTCTCGCGCATCGCGGGGTCGGGGTGCTCGCCCTCGGACTGCACGCGGTACTCCCGCCCGAACATCGCGTCGTGCTCGGTCATGACCCGGTCGCTCGGCGGCGCCTCACCGCCGTGGATCTGCTCCTGCATCTTCTCGAACCGCTCGTGGGCCTCATGTACGTAGCCCGTGCCCAGCGTGGTCAGGTCCATCTGGGTGTCGAGCAGTTCGCGCAGGTACTGCTTGTTCGGCTCGAAGGTGAGCACGGCGGGCAGCTCCGGTGCCAGTACCTCCTGCGGCTCGCGGCCGTCGTAGCGGCGCATCAGGTCGCAGGCGGTGTGCAGGTGCTCCAGCTCCATGTTGAGGTGCAGCTCCCAGATGGCCTTGACCCTCGGGTCGCTCTCCTGCTCCATGAACGAGTAGTACAGGTAGCACTCGTTGTACTCGTGGTTGACGAGCTGCTCCCACCACGTCTCCCCCGGGTCGACCAGCGACTCGTAGTGCGTGACGTGCTCCTCCTCGATCAGCCCGATCTCCTGATAGAGCTGGCGGGCGATCGGCTCCATGTAGGTGGGGCCGGTGTTCATGTAGAAGTTCATGGTCTGCTGCTCCGCGGACATGATCGTCAGGGCGTGCAGCTTCGACAGCGGGTTCGTCGTGTCCTTGTCGTAGGCGTCACGGACGTTGTCGGCGGGGTCGCGGTGGTGGAACCTGGTCGGCCGGCCGGGCATCACCTCGGTGAGGTTGTCGACGATCGACTCCGCCTTGCGGTGCTCGATCATTTCGTACAGGTTCGCGTACCGGTACAGATGGTCGAAGTCCTCCAGCACACCGAACTGGTACGCCTGCTGCAGATAGGGGTCCGGCTCCATCCGCGCCACCCACGAGGTGAGGTCCACGGCGACCTGCTCGTAGGCGATCGTCGTCTCCAGCACCGACGAGACCCCGGGCAGCAGCCAGTTCACGACCTTCTGCTGCTGTGCCTCGATGTACCGGGTCTGGGCGAGCTGCCGCTTGACCTCCGGATCCACCGTGTTGCGAGCGAGCTGGTGGCTGAAAAGGATCGCCTCTACCTCGATGCCGTTCATCGTGATGATCCGGCAACGGGTGTACGGGTCGCACCGGTCCGGATCGATGGGCTGCACATTCAGCTCACGCCAGCTGCGAAGCTGACGGTCCAGCGGGATGCCACGCTGCTCCAGTGGGTTGAAGGTCATGGGGGCGCCTCCTGGTGACGGGAGAAACTCGCGCGTCGGCGGCGTACCCGCGACGGACAACGAGCACAGGTCTGTTCCCGCAGTGTGTGCACGACAGCCGGGTTCCAGCCACCGCTGTCGGGCGAGCCCTGCCGTACGTCGTCCGGCGTGGCGCCTGGTGACACCACTTGGCGCCATGGGGTGCCATCTCGCGCTCGAAGTGGCGCCTGAGGGTGTGCGGCGCCTCGCTGAATCGACTCACCGCTCTCGCGTTTACGCAGGTGAGGTGCACTCTTCTGGTGATGGTCGCCGTCGAGTGCCGTGCAGGGTTGCGCATGGCGCCATAGCGGTGCCATGCTGGCTCCATGGACCTCACCCCGTATGTCGACAACCTCCGCCGCGAACTCGCGGTGGCTGCCGAAGCCGGAGGCGACGAAGCGCGTGAACTGGCCGAGAGGCTGACCGCTCCCCTGGAGTCGGCGACCCGGCTGGTCATGCTCAACGTGCTGTCCGCGGCGATGGACGAGATCACCCGCGAACTCGCCCCCGGCTCGGTCGACGTACGGCTGCGCGGACTCGACCCCGATTTCGTGGTGACGCTGCCGCCGACCGAGGGTGGCGCCACCGCTGAGCCGGCCGCACCCCTCGAACCGTTCAAGGTCCCCGCCGAGGGCGACGAGGGCGGCACCGCTCGCGTCAACCTGCGGCTGCCGGCGCACCTCAAGACGCGCGCCGAGGAGGCCGCGACCCGCGAGGGCCTGTCGGTCAACGCGTGGCTGGTGCGGGCCGTGTCGGCCGCGGTCGACGGCGGCACCCGGCCGCGTACGCCGGGCAAGGCCCAGAACGTCGGCCAGAGCTTCACGGGCTGGGTGCGCTGACCGCGCCCGCATCCCGGAGAACGCAAACGCACCACGTCCCACCAGCGGGGACGCCCCAAGGACTCAAGAGGACGGGACAGCCATGCCTTCTTTCGACACTCCCGAACCGATCTCGGTCAACGCCCACGTGGCCGCCGGCTCTCTCCGGCTCACCGCGGGCGACCGCCCCGACACCGTCGTCGAGGTGCGGCCCCGCGACCCGGAGAAGGACAAGGACGTACGGGCCGCCGAGCAGACCGAGGTCAGCTACGCGAGCGGCGTCCTCACCGTCAGGACGAAGGAGCGCCGCCTGATCGGCCCCTCCGGCGTCGCCGACGTGAGCGTCGAACTGCCCGCGGGTTCACGCGTCGAGGTGACCGGCGCCTGGGCCCAGGTGCTCGGCGACGGCCGGCTCGGCGAGGTCCGGGTGAAGACCTCGGTCGGTGACGTCCGGCTCGACACCACCGGCCCGGTCCAGCTGACCGCCTCCCACGGCTCGATCGTCGTCGACCGGATCGAGGGCAAGGCGGAGATCACCACGAGCTCCGGCAACCTGCGCGTCGGCACCGTCGACGGCCCCGCCGTCCTGAAGAACTCGAACGGCAACACGGCCGTCGGCGTCGTGACCGGCGAACTGCGGGTGAGCGGCGCCAACGGCGCCATCGACATCGCGTGCGCCGAGGCGTCGGTCACCGGCACGGCCACCAACGGCGTCCTGCGGGTCGGCGAAGTCGCCCGCGGTGACGTCCAGTTGGAGACCTCCAACGGCTCCATCGAGATCGGTGTCCGTGAGGGCACCGCCGCCTGGCTCGACGTCAGCTCCCATCGCGGGCTGGTACGCAACACGCTCGCCGCCTCCGAGGCCCCGGAGCGGACCGAGGACGCGGTCAAGGTCCGCGCGCGGACCAACTGGGGCAACATCGACGTCTTCCGCGCCAAGGCCTGAGCGCCCGTCGTTCGCCCACCTTCCGCCGACTTCACCCACCTACTTCAGCCTTCGAACGGGAGGGCCTCATGCCTTCTTCTGTCATGTCCACATCCATCAGGGACGGCTTCCCAGCCGCCGTCTCCGCCACCGGCCTGCGCAAGGCGTACGGCGACAGGACCGTCCTCGACGGCATCGACCTGCACATCCCGGCCGGGTCGGTGTTCGCCCTGCTCGGCCCCAACGGCGCCGGCAAGACCACCGCCGTGAAGATCCTGTCCACGCTGATCTCCGCCGACGGCGGCGACGCCGAGGTCGGGGGCCACGATCTCGGCACCGACCCGCAGGCGGTGCGTGCCTCGATCGGTGTCACCGGGCAGTTCTCCGCGGTGGACGGGCTGATCACCGGTGAGGAGAACATGCTCCTGATGGCCGACCTGCACCACATCCCCCGCAGGGAGGGACGACGCGTCGCCGCCGAACTCCTGGAGCGCTTCGACCTCACCGAGGCGGCGAAGAAGCCCGCCTCCACCTACTCCGGCGGCATGAAGCGCCGACTCGACATCGCCATGACCCTGGTCGGCGATCCCCGGATCATCTTCCTCGACGAGCCCACCACCGGCCTCGACCCACGCGCCCGCCACACCATGTGGCGGGTCATCCGCGAACTCGTCACCGACGGCGTCACGGTCTTCCTGACCACCCAGTACCTGGACGAGGCGGACGAACTCGCCGACCGCATCGCGGTGTTGAACGACGGCAGGATCGTCGCCGAGGGCAGCGCCGAGGAGCTCAAGCGGCTCGTCCCCGGCGGCCACGTCCGGCTCCGCTTCACCGACCCGGCCGTCTACCGGAAAGCCGTCGCCGCGCTGGGCGAGGCGGGCCGGGACGATGACGCGCTGACCGTCCAGGTCCCCAGCGACGGCACCCAGCGCGAGCTGCGCTCCCTCCTCGACCGGCTGGACGCGGCCGATGTGGAGGCCGACGAGCTGACCGTGCACACCCCCGACCTCGACGACGTGTTCTTCGCCCTCACGGGCGGCGCCGACCAGCCCAAGGAGCCTGTCCGATGAGCAACCTCTCCCTCGCCGTGCGCGACTCGTCCACCATGCTGCGCCGCAACCTGCTGCACGCCCGGCGCTACCCGTCCATGACGCTGAACCTGCTGCTCACACCGGTCATGCTGTTGCTGCTCTTCGTCTACATCTTCGGCGACACCATGAGCGCTGGTCTCGGAGACGGCGGTGGGGGCCGGTCCGCGTACCTCGCCTACCTCGTCCCGGGCATCCTGATGCTGACCATCGGCGGCACCACGATCGGCACCGCGGTGTCCGTCTCCATGGACATGACCGAGGGCATCATCGCCCGCTTCCGCACGCTGGCCATCCACCGCGGTTCGGTGCTCATCGGCCACGTCGTCGGCAGCGTGCTGCAGTGCGTGATGAGCGTGGTCCTCGTCGGGGCCGTCGCCGTGGCGATCGGGTTCCGGTCCACGAACGCCACCGTCCTGGAGTGGATCCTGGCGCTCGGGCTGCTGGCCCTGGTCTCCCTGGCCCTCACCTGGATCGCGGTCGGCATGGGCCTGTCCAGCCCGAACCCGGAGGCGGCCAGCAACAACGCCATGCCCCTGATGATCCTCCCCCTTCTCTCCAGCGCCTTCGTCCCGGTCGACGCGATGCCGGGATGGTTCCGGCCGATCGCCGAGTACCAGCCCTTCACCCCGGCCATCGAGACCCTGCGCGGCCTCCTCCTCGGCACCGGGATCGGCCACAACGGCTGGCTCGCCGTCGCCTGGTGCCTGGGACTGGCCGCGCTCGGCTACGTCTGGTCCAGGTCCCTGTTCGACCGCGACCCGAAGTAGGGGCCGGCAAGCGGTCGCGAGCGGGCAGAGCGACACCTTCCGTACGTGCTGGTAACCGGCGTCCGGTCCTCCCACGACACCCCGCCCCCCGGCCCGCAGGCATCGGGGCATACCGTCCGGCTGTGCGACCGAGTCGAATCGTCGTCCCGGAACGGGGCGCGGGAGGAAGGTCCGGATGAGCGGTTACCCGGTGACCGACCTGGCGGCCGGACGGCTCGCGGAACTGACCGCGGACCGGCTGCTGTCCTCGTGGCGGCTGGACCTCCCCGCGCTTGTGCTGGCCGTGGCCCTGGGCGCGCTCTACGGCTGGGGCGTGGGGAGACTCCGTCGCCGCGGTGCCCCCTGGCCGCCCGCCCGGACCGCGGCGTTCGCGCTGCTCGGACTGGGCGGACTGGTCGTGGCGACGATGTCCTCCCTCGCTGTCTACGACCATGTGCTGTTCTGGCCGGCCGCCGTGCAGAACGTCCTCCTCGACCTGGTGGTCCCGCTGGGCCTGGCGCTCGGCGATCCGCTGCGGCTGGCGGTCGAGGCGCTGCCGGAGGAGGCCGCCGGGCGGCTCCGGCGGGTCATGACCGGGCGGGTCGTGCGGACGCTGACCTTTCCCCTGGTCAGTACGGCGCTGGTGCTGGCCACCGAGCTGACGGTGTACTTCACGCCGTACTTCGCGACGGCATTGCGGGTGGGCTGGCTGCACGAGCTGATGTACCTGCACCTGCTGGCGGCCGGCTGCCTGTTCGTCGTACCGGTGCTGACCCGGGAGGAGACGCTGCCGTCCTGGTGCACACATCCGGTACGGGCGGCGCTGGTCTTCCTGGACGGCGTCGTCGACGCGGTCCCCGGGATCGTCGTCATGACCCACGGCACCCTGATCGCGGGCGCCTGGTATCTGCACCACGCCCCGTCCTGGTCACCGGACGTCCACCACGACCAGCAGGTCGGCGGCGGCGCCATGCTCGATATCGCCGAACTGGTCGCCCTGCCCTTCCTGCTCGCGATCCTCTTCCAGTGGGCGCGCGCCGAACGCGTCCAGACCGCGGCCCTGGACCGCCGACTGGACGCAGAACTCGCCACCGCGCAGAGTCCGGAGCCCGGCGCGCCCCCCACTGCCGACCGCGTACGCCCGTGGTGGGAGACCGAACAGAACGACGTGGCCGCCGGCATCCGCCGCCACAACGAAAGCCACTGACGGGCCACCGACCCGGGACTCGCCCCCGAAGGCCTCGGGGCGGCTCGGCGCGAACAGCACCCTCACCGTGAGGGCCGCCGGTGTCTACGGCGTCCCGGTCGGCGCCCACCGTGCGATCCCGCTGGTGTGGGCGAAGCGGCTCCGAGTGTTATTGAATGAGTTTGCGGTCAGGAATCCGGGACTCTGTCGCCCGGGTTCTGGTACGGCCCCGGCGTGGTGCCGGGGTTGGCGAGCGAGCTGAGAGAGCCGCATGGACTCCACCCCACCCCCCTCGTCTGCGTCACCGTTCGACATGGTCAGCAGCGCCTTGGGGCAGTACATGCCGGTCGACGGAGCGGCAGCGGCCGCCGGTTCCGCCGACCCGCAGGGCGACAACGCCGCCCGCCGACACGTACCCGCCGCCGATGCGACCCCCGCCCGTCAGGAGCAAATCCTCGGGGCGGTCAATCTGGACCCGGATCTGAGAATCACCCGCTGCAATCTGGACGCCCCCGTCTTCGCAGGAGTGGAGGCCGTGTCCGGGCGACCTTTCGTCGATCTCCTGCCTCCCTGGGACGTACCGACGGTCACCCGGCGGTTGCGGCAGGTCCTGGAGACCGGTGAGCCGCACGTCGCCCGGGTGCAGCGCCTGCGGCGCGGCGACGGGTCGCAGCTGGTGGTCTCGATGAGCATCCTGGCCGCCGCGCCGCCCCAGGAGGGCTTGACCGTCTCCCTGATCGCGATGGCCAGGAGGCTGCACCTGTACGCCGCCGAGACCGCGATCGGCACCTCGTTGGACGTCGGCGAGACCGCGCAGTCGCTGGCGGAGTCCCTGCTGGCCTGGGGAGATGTCACCGCCATCGACCTCGACTTCGCCGTGTGGACGGGCGAGGTGGCCGTCGACCAGCCGCAGGGGCGCATCCGGCTGCGGCGGGCGGCCCTGGTGCCGGACCGGGCGTGGCCCGACGGCTACGTGACACCGGGTGACGACCTTCCCGGCGATGCGAGTCGCCTGCTGGCGCGGGCGATACGGCGTGACGACGCCGCGCAGGCCGTCGTCATACCCGACCGGAAGACGATCGAGCGGGTCCTCGGCAGTGCGCGGTTGATACGTGCCCTGGTGCCCGGTGACCGGGCGGCGGGGGTGGCGTGCATACCGCTGGTCCTGGAGGGGGCGCCGCCCGTCGTTCTGGGGGTGGCGGAGGTCTGGCGGCGGGCGGACCGCCCCTTCGAGGACAGCGAGCTCCTCGACCTGCAGGAACTGGTGGCCAGGACCTCTCACCACGTCGACCTGGCCCGTCAGCACCAGCGCGAGCACACGCAGGTGCTGGCCTTGCAGCGCCGACTGCTGCCACGGTCCGGCGGCGACACCATCGAGACCGCCAGCGTCTACCAGCCCGCCACCCCCGACAGCGCGGGAGTCGGCGGTGACTGGGTGAACAGTTTCCCGCTGCCGGACGGCCGTACCGCGCTGGTGGTGGGGGACGTCGTCGGGCACGGCCTGGGAGCCGCGGCGACCATGGGGCAGCTGAGCATGGAGGCCCGCGCGCTGCTGTCGGCGGGGCTGGCACCCGACGAGGTGCTGGAGCACCTGGACGAGACCGTGTCGCTGCTGGACGACGCGGAGTCCGGGCTGGCGGCCGGTTACAGCGCCCTCGGGTCGACCTGCTGCATCGCCGTCTACGACCCGGTCAGCCACCGCGTGACGCTCGCGAGCGCCGGCCATCTCCCCCCGGTCCTGGTCCCCCCGGACGGGCCCGCCGGCCCGGTCGCGATCCGCCCGCACCCCGGCCTGGGCGCCGAGTTCGCGCTGCGGGAGCCGTATGACGTGCACGCCTTCTCCGCACCCCCGGGCTCACTGCTCGCCCTCTACACCGACGGACTGGTGGAGGATCCCGCCCTGTCGATCGACGACGGCATCGACAGGCTGACGGAGGCCGTGTCCGCGGTGCACCCCTGGGACGCCCTGCAGCAGGCCGCGCGGCGCGTGGTCTCGACGCTGGCGCCGCGGCGCCGGCGCGACGACGTGACCCTGCTGCTCGCGCGCCTGATCGGTCACCGCAAGGGGGACACCGCGACCTGGCGCCTGCCCGCTCGCGGTGACGCGGCCGCCCGGGCCCGCACACTGGTCTCCGAACTGCTGGGGCGATGGGGCCTCCGAGAAGACACCCGGGACAGCGTGCTGCTCGTGGTCGACGAACTGGTCGCCAACGCGGTCCGCTTCGCCGACGGACCCATCACGGTACGGCTGATCAGGACCGGTCACGGGCTGCTGTGCGAAGTGGGCGACACCGGGAACGGCAGGCCGCGGCTGGGCCATGGCGGACTTCTCGACGACGGTGGCCGTGGCCTGTACGTCGTGCATGGACTCACCACCCGGTGGGGGGTGCGGTGGACGGACACCGGCAAGGTGGTCTGGGCTTCGGTCGAGCGGTGACGAGGCGTCGGCCGGGGCGGTGATGAGACGTCGGCCGGGCGGCGACGACGCTTCGGCCCGGCGGCGTGAGCTCGTCGGCCGGCGCCACCGGCGGTACCGGTGGCACGAGTTCGCGCCTACAGCCACTCCCCTTCCAGGGCGGTGGCCGTGAGGCCCGGGGCCGCCGCGTACAGGACGGCACGACCGCCCCGCTTCTGCCCGGCGTCGTAGGCCCTCCGCATGATGTCGAACACGGCGGCGCCGCCGCGGTTGCCGCTGGTGTAGCTGTCCCGGCTGTAGTCCAGCAGCCCCGAGGGCCACCCGTCGGGCATCGTCTGCTCCATGTACTCCAGCACTCGCGTCCCGCCGGGGTGCGCCAGCAGAACGTCGGGGTGCCAGGAGTCGGGGTCGTCCTGGTAACGCAGACGCAACCACTCCCACATCGCGGTGACCGTCTCCTGCACGGCGCGCGGCCCGCGCCGGTCCATCACGAAGTGGGTGCCGTCCTCCCGTGTCTCCAGGCGGTGCAGGTCCTGGGTGCCGGGCAGAGTGTGGTGCCAGGCGGCGTCCAGCCGCAGCACCGACTCGGGCCTCGGGCGACCCGTGACGACCGCGGCGACCGCCGTGTCCGCGAACAGCAACCGGACGATCAAGGATTCCAGAGTGTCGTCCGCGGGCTGGTAGGTCGTGCTCAGTGCCTCGGCGATCACGATCAGGACCACCCGGTCGGGGTCCGCGGCCACGAGATCCGCCGCCAGCGCCAGGGAGCGGGTCCCGGCTATGCAGGCCCACTGGGTGGCCGGCAGCAGCATCACGTCGCCCCGGAGCGGGAGTCTGTTGGCCAGGGAGACGTCCAGCCCCGGCAGCGCCGGGGTGGTGGAGTGACTGGTGATCAGACAGTCGACGTCCGCTGCGTCCAGCCCGGCGATCTGCAGGGCCCCGCGCGCCGCCTGCTCCCCGCAGGACTGCACGGCCGCCCAGGCCGGCGCGGTGCGCTCCTGGACGGTCTGCGGCGCGGGTATCGACTCGAGGGCGGCGATCACGCGATCCACGTCCTGTTCGGTGAACCCGTCGCCGGCCAAGGCCTCTCGGGTCGGCCCGATGCCGGCAGCCGGCAGGCCGCTCCCCTTGCCGGCCGCGACGGCGGCCTCCAACGGCAGCATCCACCCGCGGGTTTCGATGCCCGTGCTGGCGGCGATGCCGTCGATCCGCGGCGCCCACGCCGCGTGCGGATGCCGACCGCGCACTTCGTCCACGATCTGGCTGGTCTGCACGGCGTGCTCGCCGTGTATCACGGCAGGCGGGCACAGGTAAGCGGCCATGATCGGCACCTTTCTACAGAGAACGAGAGGAAACGTCACGAACGCTGTGTCATGGGCCACTTGGGAATGCTTCATCCAAGTCGATGACAGTGCGCTCCGGTTCGGGATTCCGTATCCGTTTCGAGCATGGACGCCAAAGGGGCATTTACGCTGTGACCCGGGCAACTTGGCAGGTTCCGAGATGCGTGACACGGCACACACCGCTGCGGAGGGGCCCATCAGCCGAGGAACGGCCGCGACGGCACAGACGGTCTCCACTCCGGACGTGCGCGAGCCCGCCTCCGGCGCCTGACGCGGAGCGGCTGTACGTCGTACCCGGCACTCACTCCCGCAAGTGACTCGGCCCTCTACGTCCGAGATACGGCGACCGCGGCGTACGGCGCCCTTAAGGAGCGCAGCCTGAGTGCGCTCGTCTACGCCGACCCCGAGGACCTGGCGATCATCAAGGAGGGACGAGCCGCCGTTCTCGCGCGCCTTGGAGGAGCCGGGGCGCACACCCTCCAAGTCGGAGGTCCGCGGCACGGTCGCCGAGGCCGTCCGGCGGGAGACCGGGTCGGATTCCGGATCCGCGGCGGGCTGTGACCCGCAGGGCGACCGGGTCGGGCCATCGCGCGTGCACACGGACCCGCGCCGGGTCGTCGACGGACTCCCCGACCGCGACATGACGAACCGTGCGGTCCTCCTCGCTGCCCTCGGCGGGGCCGCTGACGAACAGACTGCCGCCGTCCGACGGCCGCGGGCCCCGGACGATGGTGTCGTCCGGGGCCCGCGGCATCATGGCGGAGAGGGCTCAGAACAGGGCCTTGTACCCCTGCCAGCCCGTCGCGATCTTCGTACGGCCGCCGAAGGACCCCTTGCCGTTGCCGTTGTTGCGATAAAGGGTGCCGCTGGTGTCGCGGGAGACGAGGTCGACCCTGCCGTCGCCGGTGATGTCGCCGACCCCGACGACGACGTTGTAGGACGCGCCCCAGTCGTTGAAGACCTTCACCCGGGCCTTGAACGCGCTGTTGCCCTTGCCGTCGTACCGCCACAGCTCGTTGGACTTGTCCTGGGTCAGCAGATCCCCGATGCCGTCACCGTCGAGGTCTCCGGCACCAAGGATCTTCTTGTAGCCCTTCCAGTTGTCGTAGAGCTTCACGCGCGCCGACAACTTCCCGGCGGACGTGCCCTTGTAGAGGTACACGGTCCCGGTGGAGGAGTTGCGGGCGACGAGGTCGGGTCGACCGTCACCGCTCACGTCGCCGGGTGAGGTCAGGACGTCGTACTGGTTCCAGCCGCTGGTCCCGAGTGTGGTGTACGACGTCGATGGCGTCGCCGCCTTTCCGCACCCCGGTTTGTACAGCCGCAGTGCCCCGCTGCTCAGCCTGACCAGCAGGTCGTTGCAGCGGTCGCCGCTGAGGTCGCCGTACGGGACGAACCGTGCGCTCGTCGGCCAGCCGGGGCCGGTCGCCTTCCCGGAGAAGGTGCCCTTCCCTGTGCCGTACTGGTAGGTCAGCCCGCCCGAGCCGTTCAGTGTCAGCAGCTCACCGAAGCCGTCCGAGCCGACGAAGTCGCGGTGGACCGCGGCGGCTCCGGTGAGCCTGAGCGTGCCCGTCCGTGTCAGGGCCGCGCCCTGGCCGTCCGCGGGGGTGACGCTCAGGGCCCAGGTGTAGGCGCCGTTGCGGACAAGTCGTCCCGAGCCGTCCTTGCCGTTCCAGGCCGGGGTCACCACACCGCGTGCCAGGCCACCGGAGAGAGTGCGGACGGCCTTGCCCGTGGCCTTGTCGGCGATCACCAGCTTCCAGGAGGCCGCAGGCTTGTTGAGCCACCACTTCGGGCTCCACTGCGCGGCGCCGCCCTTGACGTCCACCGAGGCGGCGACGGTGGCGTCGCGCTGGACAAGGGGGGAGACGGGGACTTCGCTGGAGGTCAGACGGATGGTGTTGTCGGGGCGCAGCTGGGCGATCAGGCCGGTGTACGGGTCCACGTCCCAGCTGTTGCTCTCGAACTCTCCGGCGGTGTGCGAGACGGGGACCCCGCTCCGAACGTCGATCACCTTGAGCCGGCCGTCCTCGGCCATCGCGACGAAGCCGTCGCCGAGCTGCGCCGGACGGTAGAACGAGTCGGACACGAGCGTCAGATTCCGCTTGGTGACGGTGTCGTAGACGCCCTGCCCCTCCGAGCCCATCACGCACTGCCACAGCAGCCAACGGCCGACCGCCTGGAAGCCGTCCAGCAGGCAGCCGCGCCCGAACCACACCGGCTCGCCCTCCTGTCCGGTCAGCAGGTCGACGGGGACCACGGACGCCTTGTCGTACCTCAGCCAGACGGTGGTGCCCCAGATCGCCCGCACGTACTCCGTCGTCGTGTACACCGTCTTGCCGGAGTCGAGGTCGACGATCCGGGTCTCCGCCACGCCGGTGCCGTCGTCCGGACCGGCCAGGGAGGCGAAACGGCCGTTGGCGGCGGACACGGTCTGGTAGCTGCGGGAGCTGTCGATCCGGGTGCCGGGCATCGACTGGCCGGCACCGAGGAGCCGGGGCTGCTCGGCGGCGTCCGTGCCGTAGCCGGCTATGACCGTGCGGCCGTCGCCGGTGTCGAGGAGCCGCGGGCGGCCTTCCGAGTAGTTCTCCAGCACGACCTGTCCGCGAGCGGTGCTGGTTCCTGCCGTGGGGGAGTCCGCCACGCCGGTCTCCCGGGTGTGGAGATACGACCAGTCACCCACCGGGTCCAGTTCCACTGTGGTCAACCGGCCCTGGGAAAGGGCGAGTTGGGAAACAGGCCGGGGAGTCTGGCGAGGGTGCCCGTCCGTGATCCGGCGTACGGCGATCCCACCGTCCTCGGTGGCTTCGACGAGGCTGACGCCCCAGTGGTCCGTGTCGGTTCCGCCCGCGACCAGGAGCCCGCCGTCCGGGGTCGCCACGGCCTGCCGAGACGTCCTGGCCAGCAGTGTGCGCGGCGCGGAGCCGTCGAGGGGGACAGCCTCGACGCGCGAGACCGCACGGCTGGTGTCGTTGCGGCCGAGGGAGGAGTCGTAGCGGGACACGATGACGGTGTCGCCGACCAGGCCCAGTACCTGCGAGATCTCCCCGACCGCCACGGTCCGCACGGCGGCGGACGGGTTCTGACGGGAGGCGACGTGCACGACGCCGTCGTAACACCACACCACATGGGTGGGGGTGAGCGCGACCTGGGAGTACCAGGACTGCACGGTGTACGGCAGCGGCGTGAAGCGCCCCTGCTCGATGTCGAGCCACCCGGTGACCCAGTCGTCGCCCCGGGTGTACCGCACGATCTGCCCGCGCGCGTCCGCCAGCCCGGCCGCGGACCACAGGGCGGCGCCTGACGGGACGCCCTCCACGGTGCGGTCGGTGACGGAACCGTCGGCCCGCACGTCCAGCAGATGCCACAGGGAGCCGGCGGTGTCGGAGGTTCTCACGGTCGTGACGACCGTCGACCCGAGCGTGCTGAAGTAGGTGTGTCCCTCGGGCAGCGTGACCGTGCCGACCTCGCCGGACGTCATGTTCCGCAGGGTCACGGTCCTGGTGGGGATGTCGTAGCGGGCGACGACGTCCGAGCCCGCGCCGGCGCTCGTGACGCCGTACGCGTCCGTTCCGGACTCGTCGACGACCGTGTCGACGCCGTCGTACGACGTCCACAACTGGCCCCGGCCCTCCTCGTAACGGAGGAAGCCCGACGGCCCCGCGCTCAGCAGGCCCGTGTGGGGCACCGCGACCGTGGTGGCCGGGACGACCACCTCCCCGGTGACCGTCGCGCCCTGTGCGCCGCCTGCCGTCAACGGGCCGAGGCCGAGGGCCAGAACGAAGGAAACGGCGGTGGCGGTGGCGCCTCGTACGAGCGCACGTCTGCCCATGCGGGACCTCTCGGGGAGCAGCGGGTGAAGGCTTGGAGAGGCGCGTGACGGCAGCGTGGAGCTGCGGGTCATGGACCCGCCGCTCGGGTGATGTTCCGCAAGCCCCCCAGGCAAGTGGCCGGATCGTAGCATTTTACCTGTGCATGACCACGACATCGGGGGGCTTTTGCCTCAGCCGTAGTAGCCCTCCAGGTCGGCGACGACGCCGACCGAGCCGAGCGCGTTGTGGATACGGATGGAGCCGTCGGCCCCGACCGGGACCACGGCGAGGACCGGGCGGGTCCGACCCGCGGTGAGGTTGTCGTTCGAGACGGTCGGCAGGGTGCCGTCGCCGTAGGCGGTCAGGTGGGTGGCCGCGGTCGGGGCGACGCCCGTGAGGTTGACCAGTACGGCGGTGGCTCCCGCCGGAACCTTGGTGAGCTTCACGGTGAGGGTGCCGTTCGCGCCCAGCGGCTTCCGGGTCGTGCCCAGGCCCGTGCGGGTGTCGAGGAAACGGGTGGGCGCGGTCGCCACGAACGGCACGCCGGAGGGGGCGGCCGTGTCGACGTCCGTGCCCGCCTGCTGGTTGGTGAACAGCGCCTGGAGGTCGGCGATCAGCTGGACGTGCCCGGCGCTGTTGTAGATCTGGACCTTGCCGGCGCTCACACAGGGGACGGCGAGGTTGGAAGCGGTCTGTCCGGCCCGGTAGTTGAGGGTGGACGTGGTCGGCGAGACGGGGCCGCCGCACTCCACGATGAGGTAACCGCTGCTGGTGCCCCCGGTCACGGTGACGTTGAGGACCGCGCCGACGGTCGCCCAGCCGCGTGCGTACTTCGGCAGGGTGAGGGTCGTGGTGCTGCGCGGCCCGACCGCGCCCTTGGCGGCGCCGGTGCCGTTGCGGGTGTCCAGGACCCGGGTCGGGGGCATCGGGACCAGGCCCGACACGGACAGGTCGCCGTCGTCGGCCCTGGTGGTGTAGTAGCCCTCCAGGTCCGCGACGAGGTTCACCTTGCCGTGCGCGTTGTACAGGTCGACGTAGCCGTCGGCGCCCACCCGGACGGTGACCAGGTTCGGATTGTCCTGGCCGGCACCGAAGTTGAGGTTCGATGCGCTCGGGCGGGCGGTGCCGTCCGGGTAGACCGACACGTAACTGGACGCCGTCGCGCCCGTGTCCGTGACGTTGAGGGTCACCGCCGTCACTCCGGACGCCGGGACGTAGCCCTCACCGAGGACCTTCAGCCGGACCACGCCGCCGGCACCGACGGGCCGCTTGGGTGCACCTGTACCGGACCGGGTGTCCAGCATCCGCATGGGACCGAGGGTGACGAAGGCCGCGCCGACCGCGGCCTTGGCGGTCGCGGTGGCGGTCCGCCCGTCGGAGTCGGTGACCGTCTGCGTGACGGTGTACGTGCCGGGCGCCTTGTAGGTGTGCTGCAGCCAGCCGTCGCGGGAGGTGACGGAGACCGCCACCGAGCCGTCGCCGAAGGAGATCCGGTCGCTGGTGACCGGGTAGGGGTCGAAGCCGGTGTCGTACGTGCACTGTGCGGCGTCCGGCAGCGAGGGACCGCTCCCGCCGCAGCCGATCGTCGGGGTGAGATCCGGCACCGGATCGACCTGTACCCAGGCTGAGGCCGCACCGACCCGTGTGCCGTCGGCCCTGTTCACCACCACCGTGGCTTCGATGCCGGTGCCCGACGTGGTCTGCGTGTAGGTGTGGGTGGCCGAGCCGGTGGTGGAGGTGACGGTCGTACCGTCCGCGAAGTCGAAGGTGTACGTGAGACCGTCGAGGGAGTCCGACCACGGGTTGCCGAGCTGCGCGGTGGCGGTGCCCGGGACGCCGACGTATCCGGCGCTCACCGTGAGCCCTTTCACCGCGAACGGGTCCTGGAACTCCGTGGCGCCCCGGTCGTCGTGGCCGGTGCCGGTGTCGGCGACGAGGGGGTCGTCGACCCGGGGGCGTCCGTCGACGTCCGTGGACAGCTCGCCGGGGGCGTCGGAGTCGGCCGAGTCGATGAGCGGTGAGTGCTCCGAGGGCAGTCCGCCCGCGGGGATCGTCAGATCCGTCTGGTCCAGGTCGTGGGCGCCCTGGCCGGTGCCCGCCCGGAACGCCTGCGCGGTGGCGTAGGCGGTGCCGGCCCAGCTGTAGTCCGTCCCGGTCGACGGCGGGTTGAGCGCGTTGTAGTCGGCGCTGACCTGGGGGGCGGAGGTGGCGTCCACCGTGAGTTCGGCCGTGGCGGGGGAGCAGGCCGTCGTGCTGTAGCGCAGGGCGACCGTGTTCTCCACCGACCCGGAAGTGCCGTCGGTCAGCCTGATCGCGCCGCAGACCGTCCAGAACGTGTCGCCAGCGAAATCGATGCCCGTGGTGCCCTCGGCCGAGACTCCGCCGCCCTCGAAGGTGTCGCCGGCGAGTGTGATGTTCCGTGCCCCGGCGGCGCTGGTGACGTCCGGTCCGGAAAGCGTGTCGACATCGAGGCGGGTGAGGGAGACGTCGGAGGAGGATCCGTCGACCGCGATCACCGCGGTGGTGCCGTCGACGAGAGCGATCTGGGCGGAGGCGGCGCTGAAGCCGATGTGCTGCGAGCCCTCGACGACCAGGGCGCTCGCCCCGGCGGCCCGGGCACGGATCCCGGTCATGTCGACGTACCGGGCACCGGAGAAGGTGATCCCCACGGCCGGGCGCGGTCCTCCGACGGTGACGGGCGAACCGTCGCCGGTCGCCGCGGCGGAGAAGGTGACGGGTGCGTCGGCGGTGCCCGCGGACCTGATGGTCACAGGCGCGTAGAACGTGCTGTTGCCCGCGATGCGTACGGTGTCCCCGGGCGCCGCGGCGTCCGCGGCCGGCTGGATCTGGCAGAAGGGCTCCGCCGCCGAACCGGGACCGGTGTCGTCACAGTCGGTGGCTTCGTCGTTGACGTAGAACGTCGCACCGGTGACGGTGTCCGCGTGGGCGGTGCCGACGCCGAGGCAGCCGACGAGCAGGGCCGTGAGAGCGGCGGACACCACCCCTGTTTGTCTCCAGCCCATGAACGAGCCCATGGTTACGTCCCCTCCGGACCCTTGCTGCAACTGGCGGGAGCGTAGATCAGGGCGGGGACGTCACAGGCCCATGAGAGGCCTGTTTCTCTCCCAACCTCGAAAGTTTGCACGGAGTTTGGCTGGAGCGGGAATCCTGCAGACCAACACATCAGCAGGCTTTGAAGACCGCGCTTCACTCAGGGAGTCGTGCGGGGAAGAAGGATCCTGGTTCTGCCTCCCAGGTGGAAGGGTCTGAGGCCGGGATCGGGCGGCCGGTCCGAGATGCTGCTCTACCGCGCCTTCCCCGGTGACACGGAGGACTGGGAGACCCTGGAGCAGGAGCTGAACTCCCCGAAGGCTTTGAGTGCGGTGATGCGACGCACCGCCCGGCAGCGACGAGAACACGCTGTGGGCACGGTTTCGGAGAGCGGCGGGCAGAGAACGCGGGCGAACGGGCTCTGGGGCCGGTCCGACGCGGAGGGGCGTCGGCGTGCCTCCACGTGGTCATGCCTGTGCCTGGGCCGTGGTGTACGCAGGCAGGGGCCCCGGCAGCGGCTGCTCGGTCCATATGCACTTGCCGTCGGATGTGTAGCGCACGCCCCAGCGCTGGCTGAGCATGGCGACCAGTTGCAGTCCGCGCCCGCCTTCGTCGGTTTCCCGGGCGCGGCGGATGCGCGGGGTGGTAAGGCTTCCGTCGGAGACCTCGCAGATGAGGCTGCGGCTGCGGATCAGGCGCAGTTGCAGGGGACCTCTGGCATGGCGTACGACGTTGCCCACCAGCTCGCTGGCGAGCAGTTCCGTCGTCATCGCCAGCTCGTCGAGCCGCCATTCGGCGAGTCGGCGACGGATATGGGAACGGGCCTGGCCGGCCGCGATCGGATCTTCCGGGAGCGTCCAGACCGCCACGTCTTCGGGGCCCAGAGCGTGGGCCCGGGCGACGAGCACGGCCGCGTCGTCGCCGGTCTGCTCGCCCTCCGGCAGCAGGGCCGCGGTGAGCGAGGCGCACAGCCGGTCCAGGCGGCGGGCCTCCTCCGCCTGCTCCTGCCCGTCCGGCCGTGCCCCCGGTCCGGTCGCGGGGGCCGGGAGCGCAGTGGCGCCCGCGGTGGTGGCGAGGAGGGTTGTCAGGTGCGCGATGCCGGTGTCCATGTCGCGGCGGGCGGACTCGACGAGCCCGTCGGTGTAGAGCACCAGGAGACTCTCCTCGGGCAGCACCAGCTCGGTGGTCTCGAAGGGGGGTGTGGCAGCCCCGAGGGGTGGGTCGGCCGCCAGATCGAGGAGGCGGACCGTGCCGTCGGGGCTGACCACGGCCGGCGGCGGGTGCCCCGCGCTGGCGACGGTGCAGCTACCGGTGGCCGGGTCGTACAAGGCGTACAGGCAGGTGGCGTAGAAGTCGTCGCCGAGATCGCTGACCAGGTCGTTGAGGTGCGAGACCAGCTCGTCGGGAGGCAACTCGAGGCCGGCGAGGGTGTGTACCGCGGTACGCAGCCGCCCCATGGTGGCGGCCTCGGACAGGCCGTGACCCATGACGTCTCCGATCACCAGCGCGACGCGGTCGCCGGACAGCGGGATGACGTCGTACCAGTCGCCGCCGAGCGTGCCCTCGCTGGCGGGGAGGTAACGGGCGGCGACCGTGACGGCGGGCAGCAGGGGCAGTGCTCGCGGCAGCAGACCGCGCTGCAACTCCTGTGCGCGGTGATGCTCGGCGTCGTACAGCCGAGCGCGCTCCAGGGTCTGCGCGATCAGTCCGCTCAGCGCGATCAGCAGTCCGCGCTCGGTGTCCGCGAGGCGGCGCGGCCGTTCGAAGGAGATGATGCAGCCGCCCACGACGCGCCCGGAGACCGTCAGTGGGAGGAAGGCCCAGGCCCGCTTTCCGCCGAGGGCCGCGAAGGAGGCAAGCCCCGGATAGCGTGCCTCCATTTCCTGCGGTGAGTCGATGAACCGCGGCACACCGTCGCCGAGCACCTGGTCGAGGGGGTTGTTTTCGGGCCGGTCGGGGAGCCGGTCGATGTACGAGCGGGGGTAGCCGACCGACTGGAGCGTCCGTCCGCCGCCGGGGCTGGAGGCGTGCACGATCAGCCCCGTGGCCCCGACGAGCGGCAGCAACCGCTCAGCCACGGCGTCGATCACGTCCTGCATGGTGAGCGCCTCGGCGAGTGCCCTCGTCAGATCCCCGATACGGGCGGTGCGCTCGGCGGCTGCCCGCTCCTCGGCGGCGCGTCGGGCCTGCATCTCGCGCTTCTCGGTGACATCGGTCAGATAGACCGTCAGCCCGTCGGGCACCGGGATGATCCGCAGGTGGTACGAGCGCCGGTCGGTCGGCGACCGTACGTCGAGACCGGTGGCGACGCGGTCCGCCATCGCGGTGCGGCACCGTGATTCGAGGGCGGGCACGGCGACCGTCGGCAGTTCCCACAGCGCGCGGCCGATGAGGTCGTCCGAGGGACCGAGGAGCTTCTGGGCCCGCTCGTTGACGTACATGATCCGCCCGTCGGAGTCGACGGCGAGGAAGCCGTCGCTCATGTGCTGCAGGGCCCGGCCGACCGAGTCCATGGCGGCTCGCGTCTCGGTGGTCTCCCACAGACGGCCGACCATACGGGCCGGACGGCCGTTGTCCCCGTCGATGACCCTGCCCCTGGCCTCCACCCATCCGACGGTGCCGTCGGGGCGGAGCACCCGGTGTCTTACGCCGTACTCCCCGTCCTTGCGCAGGGCCTGCTCCGCCTTGGTCACCACAGCCGGCAGATCTTCGGGATGGACCAGTCCCCGCCAGGTCTCGATCCGCCCGTCGAAGTAGTCCGGGGGTATGCCGAGCACGAGCGGCATCTCCGCGTCCCAGACGATGTCGCCGGTGCGGATGTTCCAGTCCCACGCGCCGATCCGCACGGCTTCCCGGGCTGCCAGAAGGGGGGTTGCCGCGTGCCGGTCAGCGGCGCCGGCCCCCAGCAGGTCGGCGATCCACCGTGCGGCCACTTCGAGAAGGCTTCGCTCCGCGGCGGTGGGTGGTTCTGGCCGTGCGATCACGAGGGACAGCGCACCGAGCGTGCCGCCGTCGCGGCACAACGGAACGGCCGCCACGCCGGCGAGTGAAGGGGACGTCCGGCTGGGAGACGACGGCAGCCACACCACCGTGCGCTCACGGATCGCCCGAGCGGTCGCCGCCGTCTCGGCTTTGACCTGTTCCTCACCGAGGTGGAGACCCTCCGGATTTCCGCAGGTCAGCGCGGGTTGCAGACGCAGGCTGCCGCCGGGCCCGTCGAGGAGGTACACCATGCCGACCAGGGCGTCGACGGAGGTCACCGTCTGCTGCAGCGCCGATCGCAGCGGAGCGGTTTCCGATGCTTCGTACACTTTCATATCGTCGCACCGATGGGCGGAAGTGGCGGTGCGGCTCCCTATTTCGCGTGGTGCGCACCTACCCCATGACGCACCCCTCTCCCAGGGGCGGTCCGGCACCTGGCCGGGGCCCTGTGTGGTCGGCTCGGCTGGTCCTGGGCACGAGAACATGGGGAAGTCCCATACATCAATCCGGTACATGGACTACGCTTGGTACATGTCCATGAAGCGCACCAATGTCTACGCAGACCCCGAGGACCTGGCCATCATCAAGGAGGCCGCCAAGCGCCGGGGTATAAGCGAGGCCGAGATCATCCGCCAGGGCATCCACCTCGCAGCCATGGCGAACCGGGTCTGGGACGAGCCGCTGTTCTCACGCACCTTCGAGGGGCCGGGGCGCACGCCGTCCAAGGCGGAGGTCCGCGACACGGTCGCCGAGGCCGTCCGGCGTGAGACCGGCTCGGGTTCCGGACCCGCCGCGTGATCATTGTCATCGCCGATACGTCCGGCCTTCTGGCAGCCCTGGACTCGGCTCACCCGGACCACAGGGCGGCGAACGAGGCGATCATGGCGGCGGGCCTGCTGGTCATGTCCCCGCTCCTGCTGGCCGAACTGGATCACGTGGCGACACGTGAGCTCGGCAGGGAGGCTGCCCTCGGCGCGGTCGACGACCTTCGGCGCTGGATGAGCCGGGGCCGTGTCGTCATGCCGGAGATCACGGAGGGCCACCTGGGCGCCGCCCAGTCCGTCCGTGTCCGCTACCGCGGGCTGGACCTCGACCTCGCCGACGCGGTGAACGTGGCGCTTGCCGCCGACTACGACACGGACGCGATTCTCGCCCTCGACCGCGGGGACTTCCGGGCCGTACGCCCGTTGGGCCGCTACAAGGCGTTTCGGGTACTCCCCGACGACCTTCCGCTCTGACGCAGCCTTCGGCGGTCAAGTGCCCGCTCCCACAAGGGGCTTGTGCACTGCCCGAGACGAAGCGCGTGCCGGACGGATATCGCCCTCGCCCGGGAACAGCCGGGTGAGGGCTCACCTCCGGATCGGCTACATGAAAATGCAGGTCAGCGCAAAACGCGGCAACGGCGGCCCAACGAAACAAGCCCCAGGTCACTGACCTGGGGCTTCAAAAAGAGCGGGTGACGAGAATCGAACTCGCGCTCTCAGCTTGGGAAGCTGATGTTCTACCATTAAACTACACCCGCGTAATACGCCGGACGGAACCGGTGTCGAACGCAACGTTACCTTACCTCATCCCAGGCCCCCGGCGCCGAAGCCGTGGGGCCTGAGTGCGTCTGCGGGGCGGGACAGGGCTGCGGGGCGCGGGAGTTGGGGCGTACGGTGGAGGGGTGGAAGAGGGTCCGGGCGGGACCGGGGTGCCGCCTGGAGGACCGCCCCGTCCATCCCGTAATGTGGCTTTTGTCGTCAGGTGAGCAGCAGCCCGACGCGGCTCTTGGGGAAGGGACTCTAGGACTTGATGGAGCGCACCGTCGTCCGTTGTGCCGATGGGCACGTGTTCAGTACCGCTTCGTTCCCGATGCAGCAGGCCGAGCGCCTCGGCCCCGGACGGCTCGTCCGGTGTCCTCGCTGTGCGCGGCTTCGCAGCGTCGTCCAGGTGACCTTGGAGAAGCACTGAAAGATCGGTACCAGGCGCGCGGGTCCGTCCGATGGTGGTCGGTCCGCGCGCCTTGCGTATCCTCGGGGCGTGCTTCTCTCAGACATGGACATCCGGGCCGAGATCGACGCCGGGCGGGTACGGATCGATCCCTACGACGAATCCATGGTGCAGCCGTCCAGCATCGACGTGCGCCTCGATCGCTTCTTCCGGGTGTTCGAGAACCACCGCTACCCCCACATCGACCCCTCCGTCGAACAGGCCGACCTCACGCGGCTCGTGGAGCCCGAGGGCGACGAGCCGTTCATCCTCCACCCCGGTGAGTTCGTCCTCGCTTCGACGTACGAGGTCATCAGCCTCCCCGACGATCTCGCCTCCCGCCTGGAGGGCAAGTCCTCCCTCGGCCGGCTCGGCCTCGTCACGCACTCCACAGCCGGTTTCATCGACCCGGGCTTCAGCGGACACGTGACCCTGGAGCTGTCGAACCTCGCCACGCTGCCCATCAAGCTCTGGCCGGGGATGAAGATCGGCCAGCTGTGCATGTTCCGGCTCTCCTCGCCGGCCGAGTTCCCCTACGGCAGTGAGCGCTACGGCTCCCGGTACCAGGGCCAGCGCGGCCCCACCGCCTCCCGCTCCTTCCTCAACTTCCACCGGACCCAGGTATGAGCGCCGTACGCGAGAACCTGACCTACGAGGCGTTCGGCACCGCGGTCCGCGAGCTCGCGCAGACCATCGCCGACGACGGCTACGAGCCCGACGTCGTGCTCTCCATCGCGCGTGGCGGAGTCTTCGTCGCCGGCGGTCTCGCGTACGCCCTCGACTGCAAGAACATCCACCTGGTGAACGTCGAGTTCTACACGGGCGTGGGGACCACCCTGGAGATGCCGGTCATGCTGGCCCCCGTTCCCAACGCCATCGACTTCTCCGACAAGAAGGTCCTCATCACCGACGACGTCGCCGACACCGGCAAGACGCTCAAACTGGTACGGGACTTCTGCCTCGACGCCGTCGCCGAGGTCCGCTCCGCGGTCATCTACGAGAAGTCGCAGTCCCTGGTGAAGTGCGAGTACGTCTGGAAGCGCACGGACGACTGGATCAACTTTCCGTGGTCGGTCCAACCGCCCGTCGTGAAGCGTGCGGGGCAGGTGCTCGACGCCTGAGGCTCGGCGCGTTCGCCGGAGAGGGCCCTCGACGCAGGTCGAGGGCCCTCTCCGTGGTTGGTCAGCGGTGACGGACTACCGCGCTGCGTAGCCGAAGGTGTCGCCGGCTGCCGGGAGGCCGCCCGCGCCGGGCTGGTAGGTGGTCACCGCGGCGACTGTGCCGCCGGCGGTGACGTTGGACAGCGGCAGGGCGTGGAGGGTGCCGTAGGCCGACGGGCCGTTGGGCATGCCGACGTACAGGCTGGTGCCGGTGTAGTGGATGTTGGCGCCGAGTTTCTGGTTGGCCCCCGGGGTGCCGGGGATGCCGTCGCCGTCGCCGGCCTCCAGCCAGCGGTCGTTCGCGCCGGGGGTGCCGAGCAGGGAGAAGGTGGTGATGGCTCCCGCGCTCGCGGTGGTGCCGACGGTCTCGTCGGGGATGCCCACGGCGAGCTTGAGGGTGGCGGTGGTGCTGACCGCTCCCGGCGCGGTGTTGACGGCGGTCAGGGTCTGGCCGAAGTGGTCACCGGCCTCGGAGCCGCCGGCGACGTCGTCGTCGGCGGTGCCCGACTGGTAGGCGTTGAGCTGGCTGTAGGCGCCGGCCGCGGTGACCCGGAAGGTCAGCACGTTGCCGGTCTGGGCCTTGGAGGCGCCGGCGATGGTCAGGGCCTCGCCGGGTGAGCCGACCGCGAGGATCGACTCGGTGGCCGCGGCCGCCCCGGACGGGCGGTAGGGCACCAGTGCCACCGCGGTGCCGAACCCGTCGCCGGCCTCGGCGCCGCCGGAGACGGTGTCCAGGTCCTGGTCGAGACCGAAGCGCGGGGTGGGACGGTTCTCGGAGTTGAGGACGTTGGGGTCGAAGACGGCGAGGTTGCCGGCGCCGGCGTAGCTGCCGATGGCCTCGCCGGGGGCGCCGACGACGAGGTGGTTGGAGTCGGCCGCGACCGAGCTGCCGAACTTGTCACCCGCCTCCACGGAACCGGGGACGTCGAGGAGGTCCTGGTGGATGGAGACGTTGGTGGTGCCGTGGACGTAGATGGCCATGCCCGCGTCGGCGGCCCCGCTGAGGTCCTCGCCGGGGCTGCCGATCAGCACGAACGGCTCACCGGAGTTGGTGACGTCGGCCGCCAGGGTGGCGGCGAAGCGGTCGCCGGTCTCGGGGGTGGAGGCGCCGAGCGAGCCGTTGCCCACGCCCTGCTGGTAGTTGGTGTCCTTCTTCGTGCCGGTGCCGAGGCCGCCGGTCGCGCCGTGCAGGATGTCGACCATGCCGGCGTCGGTGGCGGTGCCCAGGGCCTCGCCGGGGGTGCCGACGACCAGGTCGGTGCAGCCGTCCTCGTCGTAGTCGACGGTGGCGAGGCTCTCGCCGAAGTGGTCGCCGGCCTCGGAGCTGCCGTTGACCCAGTCCAGGTCCTGGTTGATCTCGGCGGTGCCCTTGCCGCCGCCGTACACGATGCGCACCAGACCCGCGCCGGCGTCGCCGCCCACGGTCGCCCGCGGGTCGGAGATCGCGGTGTCCTGCACACCGTCGCAGTTGAAGTCGGTGACGCGGGCGGCGCCGGTGGTGGCGGTCACCCAGGAGGCGAGGCCGTCGACGCGGGTGGTGATGCCACCGGTGCTGGTCACGGTGGTGTCGATGCCGTAGCAGCCGCCCTGGTAGGACTGGCTGGCGAGGGCCGCGAGTCGGGTGGTGCCGCCGCTGCCGCGGACCAGGGGGCCGCCGGTGTCACCCATGCACGCGGCCGTGCCGCTGGTGCCGGTGACCGAGGCGTTCGTCGCGGTGGCGGAGTCCACGGTGAAGGTGCCGGTGTGCAGGCTCAGCGGTGACCACTCGGTGGCGGTGCGGCCGTAGCCGGCCAGGGTGAGGGATTCGCCGGCGGTGGGTGCGGTGGTGGCCAGGGCGACCGGGCTGACGTTGGTGACCGGGCGGTTGAGGCGGGCCAGGACCGCGTCGCGGTCGGTGCGCGGGACCAGCTGGACGATCTCGCGGGCAGCACCGGCGGTGCCGGTCAGGTCGGAGCGGCCGATGACCGCGGTGGTCTTCGTGGCCGGCTTGCCCGCGGGCACGTTCAGGCCGGCGGTCGGGTCGGCGGCGAAGCAGCTGGCCGCCGTGAGCAGCCACTCGCGGTCGACCAGGACACCCGAACAGCCGCGGTCGTGGTCACCGACGGTGATCTGAGCGGCATAGGCGTAGGTGGTGTCGGCGGCGGTCACGGCGGGGCCGGTGACCGCGGTGGCCGGAGCGGCCGCCAGCGCGGCACAGCCGAGGGTCAAAGTCGTGGCCAGTGCGGCCAGGCGTACGGGTCTGGCGTAGGTCATGGAATCGGTTCCCTGGTGGATGGTGGCGGATCGGACGGGAAGGCGCGACAAGGCGCTACTTGGAGGTCCGCAGCTCCAGAAGCGTCCACTCGCGGGCCTGCTCGTCCGTGCTCTCGCCCACGGGGGTCCAGGTGTTTTTGGCGATGTCGAACGACTGCTCATCGGTGCCGACCGTCATGTCCGCCTCGGTCGTGTAGTCGTTGCCCCGGATGAGGTAGACCGACGGCAGCTCCAGGGTCAGCCAGCCCGAGGCGCCCTTGACGTCGAAGCAGACCTTGCTCTTGTCCCGCGCCTGGACCTCCAGCTGGCCCGTGCCGGTCGCACAGTCGGCCAGCGTGATGTGACCGTCACCCCGCTTGAGCAGGATGTTCTTCTCAGCAAGGATCTTGTCCGCCTGCGGGTAGTCGAAGTCCTCCACCGCGTATCCGGGGGCCTCGCCGGCCACGGCCACCGTGCCGTCGGGCGCACCGTCGCCCGCCATGGCGGTCCACGCCAGGGCACCGGCGGCCAGGGCGGCCATGGCTGTGCCCATGAGTCTTTTGCGATATGACCTCGACGGCATGGGTAAACGTCCCTTCATCACATTCCTGGCTCGTTGTTCCGGACGGGAAATAACAGCAAGGAAACGCATTTCGCGCACGGGCGTGAAGGAACACTGAATACCTACGCAGCCCCCCACTCCCGGCAATGCGACAGCTCCTTGGCCGCCTGCCGGAAAACTGCTTGAGCGGCTATGCAACCCCGCTCCCGCGAGCCCTGTCCACGTCGTGAACTCCCCTAAATGGGGCGAGAGTCGAAGGGTTGGCGTGAGGTTGGTCACGTTCGCAAATGGTTGTGCTGGAGCAGGTTGAAGAAAGATAACGAAAACATCAGGGCGAGACGTCGTAAATGGTGTAAACGGGATCCCTCGGATGGAAGCAGGCCGTGAATTGGGTGTGAAATAGGTAAGGTGCCGTTAAAGATTGACGGTCTGCACGGGGGGCATGTGATGGCGTACGCAAATCTTCACTGGATTCGCTCCCTGTGCTCGGTGAGGGAGAAACACGTTGAGTGTCAGATTGCGGACCGCGCCGGCATGGCGCGGCTCCGTGGCAGCGCTGATAGCCCTGGTCATGGTCCTGGGCATCGATCCGCGCCCCGCCGCGGCGGTGGACGAGGAGCCTGGGTTCGACCGAGCCGCCGTCCTCATGGAGTGGGAGTACGGCGGCCCGGGCGTCCGGCGCGAGGCCGAGGCGGCTCTGCTGGGTTCGATGGACGACGTCCAGACGTTCATGGACGTGGACCTGCCGACCGCCCAGCTGGAGGACCTGCGGGTCGACGTCGCGCAGATCATGGCGATCGGCGGTCCGGCCGTGCGGGCCGGGGCCGACGCCGCGCTGGGCGGCGGTGAGGCGGAGCTGCAGGCATTCCTGGACGACGGCTACATCGCGGCCTACGAGGAGGACCAGCGCGTTCAGGCGGCGCAGGTCATGGCCTTGGGCGGGCCGGGTGTGAAGAGGGCGGCCAACAAGGCGCTCAGCGGCACGGCCGACGACGTGGACGCGTTCCTCAAGACCGGGCAGTACAAGGCGCGGGCCGACGACAACCGGGTCAGGGTCGCCAAGCTGCTGTACACCGGCGGCACGAACGTGAGGCTGCTCGCGGGCCAGGCACTGGACGGCACGGACGAGGACGTACAGGAGTTCCTGGACGACGGGTGGGCGGTCGCGTCCGCGCGGGACCAGGAGACGATCACCGTTGCGCAGCTCGCCGAACTCGCCGACACGGCGCAGAAGCGGGCCAAGGAGCTGACCGAGACCGCCAAGGAAGAGGCGGCCAAGGCGGCGAAGGCCACCCAGGCCGCGAAGGCGGCGGCGCTGGAAGCGGCGGCGGAGGCTCAGGAGTCCAAGGAGTCGGCGGGTCGGGCGGCTGCGGCCGCTTCACGGGCGGCGGCTGCCGCCGATCGGGCGGCACAGGCGGCGCGTACGGCGGTCTCGGCGGCCGCCGCGGCGAACGCGACGGCACGGATGGCCGCCTCGGCGGCGGCGCAGGCGGCTTTCGCCGCCGGTCAGGCCGGCAGCGCGGCGGCCGTGGCCAGGTCCGCTGCCGGTGCGGCGGCCGGTGACGCGGGGCGGGCCGATGCGGCGCGGAAGGCGGCGGAGAAGGCCAACGCGGCCGCCGCCGGGGCGCGCAAGGCGGCGGACGCAGCCGACCAGGCAGGTATCGCAGCCGAGCAGGCGGCGACCGCTGCGGGCGCCGCGGCCAGCGCGGGGGCGAACGCGGCGGCCGCCGCAGCCGCCGCCGCGGACGCGGGCCGGTGGGCCGGCGAGGCGGGTGCCAAGGGCGAGGAGGCCGCCGCGGCGGCCGCCAAGGCCAAGCGGCTCGCCGACCAGGCCACGCGCGCGGCCAACTCGGCGCAGTCCAACGCCCGACAGGCCGCCACGGCCGCCCGGCAGTCGCGCGACGCGGCCAACGAGACGGCCGCGCACGCCGAGGCCGCGGCGATCGCGGCGAACAAGGCCGCCGACGAGGCGGGCAAGGCGGTGGACGCGGCCAAGGCGTCCACCGAGGCGGCGAACGCGGCCACGGTGGCCGCGAACAGGGCGATGACGGCGGCCGAACAGGCTTCGACCGTGGTGGAGTTGGCTCGCAAGGCGGACGCCGAGCGGCTGGCCCAGCAGCAGGACGAGGCGGTCCTGGCGGCCGAGGAGGCCGCCGAGGCCCACGATGAGAAGGTCGCCGCCTCCCAGTGGGAGATCGGCCGCATCCAGGAGCTCGGTACGCGGACGCGGCAACTGCTGACGGAGGCCGCGGCGGCGACCGACCTGTCGGTCACGGCCGCAAAGGGCCGTCAGGCCGCGGTCAACCTGCTGAGCAGCGGCGGAACCTGGGTGAAGGACGCCGCCGGGGACGCGCTCGCGGGCAGCGACGACGACGTGGCCGAGTTCGTGCGCGTCAGGCTCGCTGTCGCGATGGAACAGGACGACCGCGCCGGCGTCGGCCACATCGCCACGACCAGCGAGATCCCCGCGCAGCGGCAGGCCGCGCTGGACGTGCTGGACAAGCCGATCGACGAGGTGCGCGCCTGGCTGCGCACCCGTGACTATCCGGGCAAGGCGGACGACGACCGGGTCGCCGCCGCCAGGCTCGCCGCCGAGGGCGGGCCGGGCGTGAAGGCCGCCGCGAGCAGGGCACTGGACGGAACCGCGGCCGATCTGGCGGCGTTCCTGGAGACCGGGCAGTACAGGGCACAGGAGGACGACGACCGCGTCGCGGTCAGCGAGGCCATCGCCACCGGAGGACCCGAGGTGCGGGCCGCGGCGCAGGCCGTGCTGTCCGGTCCGGCGTCCGGGCTGCGCCCCTTCCTGGAGGTCGGTCTGTACAAGGCGCGGCAGCGGGACGCCAACACCGCCGCCCACATCGCCGAGGTCAACATCCTGCTGCAGGCCGCCTACAAGTCGGCGGCGCTCGCGCAGAGGGATGCCTCCCAGGCGCAGAAGGTCGCCGCGGAGGCCCGTAAGGATGCCGTCAAGGCAACCGAGTGGGCCAACAAGGCCAACGAGTCCTCCCAGCAGGCGAACGCGTACGCCGAGCAGGCCGACAAGTCCGCCGACCAGGCCGAGGACTCCGCCGCCGAGGCGGCCGAGTCCGCGCGGACGGCCCGTAACGCGGCCGCCTCGGCCCGGGCGGACGCGCAGTCGGCTGCCCGTTCGGCCGAACGAGCCCAGCACTCCGCCGCCATCGCCTACGGCTACTCCCTGGAGGCCAACAACTCGGCCTATCAGGCCGGTCTTTCCAAGTTGGCGGCGGAAGCGGACGCCGCCGCTGCCGCCAAGGCGTCCACCGAGGCCATGAAGACCGCCGCCGACCTGCTGGTCGCGGAGCTGAAGGCGCAGATCAAGGAGGAGGCCGCGCTGGAGACCAGCAAGCCGCTCTCCGACAACGAGCTGCGCGCGGCACTGGAGAGGCGGTTGGTCGACTACCGCTCCATTCTCTGGGAGAACGGGGAACTGAGGCCGGGCGAGACGATGCTCGTCTGCGGCGGTGACGGCGCCGGCGGAATGGGCTGCATCACCAGCACCACCCTCGACCGCCTCATCGCCTGGTACATCGGTGCCGAGGAGATCGAGGAGTGCCTGCAGACCAAGAAGCCCTCGTGCCTCACGGGCCTCGCCCTCAGCGCCCTCAAGCTCAAGTTCCTCAAGAAGATCCACTGCGGGAAGAGCAGCTTCGTGCCGGGCACCCGGGTGCTGATGGCCGACGGCCGGACCGAGGAGATCGAAGACGTCCGGATCGGCGACCAGATCCTCTCCACCGACCCGGAGAACGGCCGTACCGAGGCGAAGCGGGTCCGGGCGACCATCGGCAGCAGCGGTCCGAAGAATCTCGTGGACGTCACTGTCACCGGTCCCGACGGGCGCTCCACGGGCACGGTGGTCGCCACCGACAACCACCCGTTCTGGGCAGGCGGTGACCAGAGCACCTGGGTCGACGCCGGGGACCTGGAGTCCGGTGCCACCCTGCGCACCGACGCCGGTGCCGCCGCGAAGGTCGACGCGATCCGGGCGTGGGCCGTGCCCGAGCAGCGGGTCCACAACCTGACCGTCGCCGACTTCAACACCTACTATGTGCTGGCGGGCGCGACCCCTGTTCTGGTGCACAACGCCAGTTGCCCGATCGGTTTCACGGACGACACGGTTGTGGACGCCTTCACGGATATGAACAAGGGCGGCGGTCACGCCATGCGGTACTTCATCAAGGACGGCCTGATCCCCAACAAGGGAAGCGTCGCCTCTCAGCTGAAGTACTTCCAGGAGAACTATTCACATGTTCTGACGTCGCCGATGAAGACGTTCGACTGGAAGGTCGGTGACACACTGGCCAAGGGATTCGCGAAAAGGGTCAATGGCAAGGTGGTGGTGTTGTTCGTGGCCAAGGACGGGCCGTACCAGGGCAAAATCATCACTGCGGTGGTGCCTCCTGCCAAGAACCTGGCGAAGTGGGGCCTCCTGTGACCTCCCTCAAAGAGGCGCTCACCTGGAACGGTCCCGCGGTCGTCGTTCTCTTCACGCTCGGACGACGCGAATCGGCCCTGGACGAGAGCCAGTTCGACCTGCTCGGCACGCATCCGGACGGCGTCGACCTCTTTCCGGTCTCCACCGAGTCCTGGGATCGACAGGCGGTCGTCCAGGCCTATGACCTCACCTTCGAGGAAGGACGGGTGGACGACCCGGAGCTTCCCGGTTACCTCCGGGAGTGTCTGCGGAAGGCGTCGGAACACGCCGATGGAATCGCGTGGCTGACGTTCGAGGGGGCGTTCCATTTCGACCACCTCTTCACGGACGACATCGCGGACCAGGTCTACGGCTACTGCGTGGGCGGGAGCGAGCCTGTGGTCGTCTGGGATCGCGAGATCATGAAGAGCGATCGATGGAAGCGTGAGATCGGGGAAGTGCGGTCGGTACTGGACCGGGATTTCCCGGCCTAGCGGACGGCACGAAAGAGAAGGGCTCCCGGTCGGTACCGGGAGCCCTTTCTCGTCGAGAACGCCGGAACGCTAGAACGTGCCCAGCTTCACGATCGACAGCAGGGCGATCAGCTGGATCGCGGACGCGCCGAGCGCCTTCGGCCACGGCAGGTCGTGGGACCTGGACACCATCAGGGTGAGCAGGGCGCCGGCCGCCACCCAGGTCGCCCAGCCCAGGAGCTGGACGAAGGACGCGTCGCCGCCGAAGAACATGGCCACGATCAGGCGGGGGGCGTCGGTCAGGGACATGATCAGCATGGAGAGGCCGACCGTGGGCTGCCACGCGCCGTCGCCGCCGAGCTGGCGGGCCAGGGCGTGGGTGACGACGCCCAGGACGAAGGCCGACAGGACCATGGCGACGGCCGTGATCAGGACGATCGGGACCGCGTTCGACAGGGTGGCGTTGATCGCGTCCTCTCGGGCGCCCTCGAAGCCGAACACCGCGAGCAGGCCGTAGAGGAAGGTCACGACGAGGGCCGGGCCCCACATCGTGTAGTCCCGCATCTGGAGGAAGGTCTGCCTGGGGGAGAGCAGGATGCCCTTCAGGAGTTCCTTCCAGTGCAGGCGGGGGCCCACCGGGGCGGCCGGGGCCGAGCCCGCGCGGTAGGTGCCGCCCTGGTTGTAGGGGTCCTCGCCGACCGAGAACGCCTGGGTGTGGCCCGGGTTGTTGGCCGCGTACGGGTCATGGCCGCCCTGCGGATGCGGGGCGCCCGAGCCGTCGCCGCCGAAGTACTCCGGCTCGTCGTAGCCCCCGCCGCCCTGGGTCCACTGGCCCGGGTGGGGCTGCGGCGCGGGGGGATAGCCGTACGGCTGTCCCTGGGGCGCCTGTTGCCCGTACGGAGGTTGTTGCGGTCGCGCGTGAGGAGCGCCGTTGTCCCGGCCGCGTCCGATCCTGAATCCAGCCACGTCTTCGAACGTACCTGGTCCTGGAGAGTGACGGGCGCGGCCGGGCGTTTCGGGGACGGCTTTGCTGCCGAGCTGTGACATCCCCTAAGGGGCGGCCCGAGGGGAGCCGGGGGGCCGCTCAGGGTAGTGCCGTACGGGGATGGGCGAGGACGTACGGCTCCCCTCTCCTGCCTCACCTCAGCCGATGAGCCCCGTGCCGAAGCCGCCGTACACCCGAGGCCGGCCGACGCTCCCCGGCCCGAACGTCCGCGCCCCCGTCGTGGTCACACCCGTCAGGGCCGTCACCGCGCCGATGCCCTCGTCCTCGAACCCGGCCGCGACCGTGAGGTCGGCGTGGCCGTCGCCGGTGACGTCCGACAGGAGCACGTCCGAGCCGAAGTAGTCCGTCGCCTCTGCCGCGCCGGGTATGCCGGACGTGTTCTGCGTGAACGTGCGGGCGCCTTCGCGGGAGACGCCCGACGCCGCGCCGTTCATGACGATCGTCGCGCCGGCGTCCTCTGTCGTGCCGAGGTCCTCGAAGACGACGCCGATGGCCAACTCGCCGTGTCCGTCGCCGTCGACGTCGGCGATGGACACCGCCCCGCCGAAGCCGTCGCGGGCCTCGTCCGCGCCCGGAACTCCTGTGGAGGCCTGGGTGAGTTCGGCCATGGGGGCGTCGCCGTTGACCGGGCCGCCCTCCGAGCCGCGGATGACGACGACCCGGCCGCCCAGGCTGCCGCTGTGGTCGTCCTCCTCGCTGAAGACGTTGCCGAGGGCGATCTCGTCGTAGCCGTCGCCGTCGATGTCGCCCAGGGCGATGGAGGTGCCGCCGTTCAGGGGGCGCGGCACGGAAGTGTCCAGGCCGGAGGGCGAGCCGAGATAGGCCATGCCCTTCGACCAACTGCCCGACGGGTCCGTCGTCAGGTCCGTGCGGTAGGTGAGGACCAGGTCGGCCTTGCCGTCGCCGTTCGTGTCGCCCGCGTCCATCGCGTCGACGGCGTACGCCTGCTCGGGCACGTCGATCCGCTGAGCGGGCCCGGAGATGCCGCCGCTGACGACGTACACATGCGGGGAATCGCTGCCGACGGCGAGGTCGGCCCTGCCGTCGCCGTCGAAGTCTCCGGTGGCCAGCGTCTTGCCCCACTCGCCGTGTGCGGCGGGCGCCGGGTCCGCGACCTCGGTGCCGTTCGCGAGGCCGCTCGTCGAGCCCCACAGGACCGTCACCGAGCCCTCGCCGCCGTTTTCGCCGGACGCTCCCACCGCGAGGTCGGTGTAGCCGTCGTTGTTGAAGTCGGCCACGGCCAGCGCGGAACCGAAGGTGTCCTCGGTCTCCACCGTGTCGGGCACGCCCGCGGTGTCCTGGCTGACGGTGGTGCGGTGGGCGGGGTCGAGGCCGGTCGGGCCGCCGTCGACCACGGCCACGTAACCGGCGAAGCCCTTGTCGCCGAGCTTCGCGTACGGGGCGGCGAAAGCGGCGTCGCCGTATCCGTCGCCGTTGAAGTCCGCCTGGTGGCGGTCGGTGTCCGCGGCCGTCGCCGGTGCGGCGGCGAAGGTGAGCAGACCGCCGGTCAGTGCGGCGGCGGTGGCCGTGGCGAGGGCGAGTCGCATCCGTCTCGGGTGCGGCTGGGGCATGCGGGTCCTCCTGCTCGGGTGCCGATCGTTTCGGTGACCCGGAAGACCCTCGCCGGTGTGTCAGGGTTGTACGGGTGTCATGAATCGGTCAGGAACTCCGAGGTGGAGAAGGTGACGGACGGCGCGCCGACCAGCCCTTTCTTCGTGCCGCGGAACACCGCCACCGTGTCCCGCGTCTCGCTGCGGTACGTCCGTACCGCGAGGTCGGCCCGGTCGTCGCCGTCGAAGTCGCCGACCGCGACGACCCGGGTGGTGCCGGTGGCGGGCGGTTCGACGGTGACTGTCGCCTCGGTGGACGGGCCCGCCGTACGGCCCTGGAAGACGCGCAGGCGCGAGCCGCTGGAGATCAGTTCGCTCAGGCCGTCGCCGTCGAAGTCGGCGGCGTCCAGGACCGAGCCGGGGGAGGCCAGAAAGCCCTTCGCGGCGGTGGGGAGGTCGTAACGCAGAGACGTTCCGCCCATGGCGCCCACCGCCGCGTCCAGGGCCTTGCCGCGGCCGAAGGAGCCGAGGGCCACGTCGATGCCGGACGGCAGGACGGCTCCGGTGCGGGTCGGGCCCGCCGGACCGCCGAGGACCACGGCGGAGGGGCCGGTGCCCTGGGTCGTACGGACGATCAGGTCGTCGTAGCCGTCGCGGTCCACGTCGGCCGCCGGGCCCGTGGGGACCTCGCCCGGGGACGGGATCGGGGCGCCGGCCGCGCGGGGGGCGCCCTTGCGGGTGAACGGGCCGCGCAGGTAGGTGAGATGGCCGCCGGTGGCGTGCAGGACGAGGTCCTTCGCGCCGTCGCCGTCGAAGTCGCCGCAGACCGGCTGGTCGGGCCAGTCGTTGCCGACGCGGGCGGCGGCCGGGACGGTGAGGTGCACGGCCCTGCCGGCCAGGCCGGTCGGGGAGCCGAAGAGGATCTGGAGCGGGACCGGGGGCCGGCCCTGACCGTCGTAGGGCGGGTCGGTGGAGACGACGAGGTCCGTGAAGCCGTCCTGGTCCAGGTCGCAGGTGGCCTCCGCGTCGAACAGGGCGGGGAGTTGGCCGTCGGTGGCCGCGCCCTGTCCCCTCGGGGTGAGCAACTGCCGTGCGCCCGGGACCGGTCCGCGCTCGCTGCCGTAGACGATGCCGATGCCGGGGTCGTCGGCGTGGGCCTGCTCCTTGACCAGGTCGCCCAGGACGAGGTCGCGGTGGCCGTCGCCGTTGAAGTCGTCCGGTGTCCTGCTGCCCTTGCCCTTGGGGACGGGGAGCCGGGCCGGGGCGTCGGCGGCCCGTGCCGGGGTGCGGTCCGCGGAGCCGGCGTGCTGGGTGGGGCCGCAGGCGGCGAGGAGGAGGGTGGCGGCGAGGGCGGTGAGCAGGGTGCCGGCCGGGAGCGCCGTACACGTCACGTCTCTCCGCACGATTCGCAGGCGCACCGCTCACCTCGTCAGCATCATTGACAACGACCCCGGCAATGATGCACTTGTTCGACAGGCGGCGACAGTCCCGGGCGCGCCGTCGACGGGGGAGAGGTGGGGACGTGCGGTTCGCGCTGGTCTGGACGGTCCGGTTGTGCGGGGCGGTGGCGTGGATCGCGGCGGCGGTGGCGTGCTGGTGGCTGCTCGGGGTGGCGGCCACGCCCCGTCCGTGGACCGGGCCGCTGGTGTGGGGAGCGGTCGCGGCGGGGTGCGCGGTGCTGCGGGCGGGCGCCCTGTGGGGGCTGCGACACGGATCGGGCGGCGTGCCTCCGGAGAAGTTGCGCGCCGCGCTCGACGAGGCACTGGGTTTCTCCTTCGACTCGGCGGGCTGGGTCCGGGCCCGCAGCGGGGCCCTCTGGCTGCTGGTGACCTTCGCGTGCGGTGCCCTCTTCGTCGGGCTCATGACGGCCGGTACGGGCGACGAACAGGTCGCCGAACTGCGGGACGCGGGCGCCGAGGTGAGTACGGCGAGGGTGGTGGAGCCCCCACGGGCGGTCCGGGAGGACCTGGGCGAGGACGTCGTACGGGGATACATGTCCCGTCTGGTGGTCGCCGTACCGGACGGGCCCGCGCGGCTCGCCACACGCGCGTACACCCACGACGAGCCGCGGGTCGGCGCCGAGGTCGAGGTGCTGTGGGCCCGGTCGGCGCCGGAGCTCGGCGGGTACGTCCATGAGCGCGAGAGCCTGCGGACACTCGCCGCGGGGCGCTGGGAGGCGTTCCCGGCCGGGGCGAACGGCCGGGACACACTGCTCGCGTTCGTGCTGGCCATGGTCGCCGTCGGTGTCTTCGCCCTGGTCCTCACCTTCACGCCGGGTCCCCGGGCCCTTCAAAAGCTGGCCTGGTCCGCGCCGGTCCAGACGGTCCACGCCGTCCTGCTCACCGCGGTCCTCGTCGGCTGGCGCCCGCTGCTGATGGGCGACGGGACCAGCGTGGCGGAGGGGCTCCTCGGGGTGTGCGGTTTCGGGCTCCTGGTGCTGACGCACATGGTCATGGCAGGACGGAGTATCGGGGCGGAGTGAGTCGAGTGACCTGCCGAGACGGGTCCGCCGTCCAGGCGTCCGGGGTGCCGGAGCGGCCCTTCGGCTGTCCGGCCGCCTGCTTCGTGACCGGGGTCATCGGCGGGACGGCCGTGCCGTGTCTCTCCGCCGAGCAGCAGGTCTGCTTCCACCAGGGGTACGAGAAGTCGGACCGCGACCTGCACGACATGGCCCGACTGCGTCGCGTCTTCGGGATCGCCACCCCCTTCTGATACCCCGACATGACGGCGCCCCCGGATCCGGCAGGACCTGGGGGCGCCGAACGGCTCAGCCGCGACCGCTACTTCACCGGCGTCACTTCACCGGCTCAGGCTCCGGCTCGCTCTCCGTCTCCGCCGTGTCCTGCGGGTCGACCGGGGTCTTCACGGACTGCAGCAGCAGCTGGGCGACGTCGACGACCTGGATCGACTCCTTCGCCTTGCCGTCGTTCTTCTTGCCGTTGACCGAGTCGGTGAGCATGACCAGGCAGAACGGGCAGGCCGTGGAGACGATGTCGGGGTTGAGCGAAAGGGCTTCGTCCACGCGCTCGTTGTTGATGCGCTTGCCGATCCGCTCCTCCATCCACATCCGCGCGCCACCGGCGCCACAGCAGAAGCCGCGCTCCTTGTGACGGTGCATCTCCTCGTTACGGAGACCGGGGACGCTGGCGATGATCTCGCGCGGGGGCGTGTAGATCTTGTTGTGGCGGCCCAGGTAGCAGGGGTCGTGGTAGGTGATGATGCCCTCGACCGGGGTCACCGGGACCAGCTTGCCCTCGTCCACCAGGTGCTGGAGCAGCTGGGTGTGGTGGATGACCTCGTAGTCGCCGCCGATCTGCGGGTACTCGTTGCCGATCGTGTTCAGGCAGTGCGGGCAGGTCGCGACGATCTTCTTGGCGGACTTCGGCTTGGCGGACTCCGGGACCACCTTGCCGTCGTCGTCCAGCTCCTCGCCGAACGCCATGTTCAGTGCCATGACGTTCTCCATGCCGAGCTCCTGGAACAGGGGCTCGTTGCCGAGACGGCGGGCGGAGTCGCCGGTGCACTTCTCGTCGCCGCCCATGATCGCGAACTTGACGCCCGCGATGTGGAGGAGTTCGGCGAACGCCTTCGTGGTTTTCTTCGCGCGGTCTTCCAACGCGCCCGCGCAGCCGACCCAGTACAGGTACTCGACCTCGGTGAGGTCCTCGATGTCCTGGCCGACGACCGGGACCTCGAACTCCACCTCCTTGAGCCACTCCAGGCGCTGCTTCTTCGCCAGGCCCCAGGGGTTGCCCTTCTTCTCCAGGTTCTTGAGCATCGTGCCCGCCTCGGACGGGAACGCGCTCTCGATCATCACCTGGTAGCGGCGCATGTCGACGATGTGGTCGACGTGCTCGATGTCCACCGGGCACTGCTCGACACAGGCACCGCAGGTGGTGCAGGACCACAGGACGTCCGGGTCGATGACGCCGTTCTCCTCGGCGGTGCCGATCAGCGGGCGCTCGGCCTCCGCCAGAGCCGCTGCGGGGACGTCCTTCAGCTGCTCCTCGGACGCCTTCTCCTCGCCCTCCATCGACTTGCCGCCACCCGCGAGCAGGTACGGGGCCTTGGCGTGCGCGTGGTCGCGCAGCGACATGATCAGGAGCTTGGGGGAGAGCGGCTTTCCGGTGTTCCAGGCGGGGCACTGCGACTGGCAGCGGCCGCACTCGGTGCAGGTGGAGAAGTCCAGCAGGCCCTTCCAGGAGAACTGCTCGACCTGGGAGACGCCGAAGACGTCGTCGTCACCGGGGTCGGTGAAGTCGATCGGCTTGCCGCCGGAGGTCATCGGGAGCAGGGCGCCGAGCGAGGTCTCACCCGTCGCGTTCCGCTTGAACCAGATGTTCGGGAAGGCGAGGAAGCGGTGCCAGGCCACACCCATGTCGGTCTTCAGGGCGACCACGATCATCCAGATGAACGAGGTGGCGATCTTCAGTCCGGCGAAGAAGTACGTGAGGTTCTGGAGCGTTGCGACGTCCATGCCGGCGAGCCAGTGGACCACCGGGTACGAGATGAAGAAGGAGGCCTCGTAGCCGTCCACGTGGTGCTGGGCGCCCTCCAGCGCGTGCAGCATGAAGATGCAGACGCCGACGACGAGGATGACGGTCTCGACGAAGTACGCCTGGCCGAAGTTGGAGCCGGCGAAGCGGGACTTGCGGCCCGGGTTGCGCGGGTGGCTCAGCTGTCGGATCACGATCAGGGTCAGGATGCCGAGCACGGTCATCGTGCCGATGAACTCGACGAAGACGTTGTACGGCGCCCAGTCGCCGAGGACCGGCAGGAGCCAGTCGGCCTGGAACAACTGCCCGATCGCGTTGACGATCGTCAGCAGCAGGGTGAAGAAGCCCACCGCCACGAACCAGTGCGCGACACCGACGATGCCCCATCGGTTCATCCGGGTGTGGCCGAGGAACTCCTTGGCCACGGTGACGGTGCGCCGGCCGGGTTCGTCGGTACGGGTGCCCGCGGGCACGTCCTGACCGAGCCGCATGAAGGTGTAGATCTGGAGGAGGGCGCGGGCGAACAAGGCCACGCCGACCACGATCAGTACCAGCGACACGATGATCGCGGCGAGTTGCATTTCGGGGCTCCTCGGGCCTGCGAGGGGTCTACGAGAGATCCGTGAGAAGGGATCTCGTCATTACTAAGCGGTAACTTATGCGGTCCGTCTGAGACTACCCCCATCTTCCGCCGCACTGTAGCCGGGCACGAGGTGATCTGAATCGCTGAGGGTTACCTTAAAACCCGATCGTGTTATTCGTGATGAATTGGTACATACGGCGCTAATTTAGGGTCGTGCTCTACGGGATCCTTGCCGCCACCTCCGCCCTGCTCCTCGCCGCCGTGCTCACCGCCGTGCTGCGAGTGGCCGCCCTGCGCCTCGGCATCGTCGACCGGCGATGGCGACGGCCGATGCCGCTGTCCGGCGGGGTGGCGATGGTGGCCGCCACCTGTGGTGTGGCGTTCGTCGGCGACTGGCGTGGCATCACCCCGCTGGGGCCCGAAATCGGACGGCTGCTCGTCGCCGGGGCCGGCGTGGCTCTCCTCGGGCTCGTCGCCGACGTACGGCGGGTCAAGGCGCGGTTCCTCGTGGGCGGTACGGCCGTGGCGGCGGCGTGTGTCGTGCCGTACGAGGAGACCGGGGTGCCCGCCGGACTCCTCGCGGTCGGCTGGATCGTCTTCGTCGCCCTCGGGTTCAAGGCGCTGGACCACGCCGACGGGCTCGCCGGGACCGTCGGTGTCGTCACCGCCTTCGGGGCCGGGGTCCTGGCGGCGGCCGAGGTGATGGACGGGCTCGCCGTGCTGCTGAGCGTGCTGGCCGCCGCGCTGACCGGGTTCCTGATGCACAACTGGCATCCCGCGCGCGCGGGACTCGGCGCGTGCGGGGCGCTGTTCACCGGGTTCGTGCTCGCGGCCGCGGCCGTGACGATCCGCGCGGGGCAGGAACTGGGCTCCGGTGCGGGGGTGTTGTTCGCGCTGACGGCGGTGGTGAGCGCCGACGTGGTGCTCGTCGTTCTGGCCCGCGGACTGTCCGGGCGTCCGCTGCTGCGGGCCGCCCCCGACCATCTCGCCCACCGGTTGCGCCGGCTCGGGCTCACTGCGCAGGGGGTGTCCGTCGTCCTCGGTGCGGCGGCCTTCGGCGGGGTACTCGTCGGGGTCCTCGTGCATCTCGGGTGGATCGCCGCCACCGGCGCCCTCTGGGTCGCCGGGGGTGCCCTCGTCGTCGTACTCGTACTCCTTCGTGTCAAGCCCGGCAGTGCCCCGCGTCCGACATCTACGCAGGTCAGAACCCAGTTGCGTGTAAGGAACGGATAAGAGTTGAGTCCGTACGACTCAGGTCTGTTGACCGAGTCGGGGGTGTCGTGCACACTTGAGCCTGTTCCACTCAAGTCAGCTGGAGGAATCAACCATGGCACGTGCGGTCGGCATCGACCTGGGCACGACTAACTCCGTCGTCAGCGTTCTCGAAGGCGGCGAGCCCACCGTCATCACCAACGCCGAGGGTGCCAGGACCACGCCGTCCGTCGTCGCCTTCGCGAAGAACGGCGAAGTGCTGGTCGGCGAGGTGGCCAAGCGCCAGGCGGTCACCAACGTGGACCGGACCATCCGTTCGGTGAAGCGTCACATGGGCACCGACTGGAAGATGGAGCTGGACGGGAAGCCCTTCAACCCGCAGCAGATCTCCGCCTTCATCCTCCAGAAGCTGAAGCGGGACGCCGAGTCCTACCTGGGCGAGAAGGTGACCGACGCGGTCATCACCGTCCCGGCGTACTTCAACGACTCCGAGCGTCAGGCGACGAAGGAGGCCGGCGAGATCGCGGGCCTGAACGTCCTGCGCATCGTCAACGAGCCCACCGCGGCCGCGCTCGCCTACGGCCTCGACAAGGACGACCAGACGATCCTCGTCTTCGACCTCGGTGGCGGCACCTTCGACGTGTCCCTGCTGGAGATCGGCGACGGCGTCGTCGAGGTGAAGGCCACCAACGGTGACAACCACCTCGGTGGTGACGACTGGGACCAGCGGGTCGTCGACTACCTGGTGCAGCAGTTCAAGTCCGGTCACGGCGTGGACCTCGCCAAGGACAAGATGGCCCTGCAGCGCCTCCGCGAGGCCGCCGAGAAGGCCAAGATCGAGCTGTCCTCCTCCACGGAGACCTCGATCAACCTGCCCTACATCACCGCCTCCGCCGAGGGCCCGCTGCACCTGGACGAGAAGCTCACCCGGGCTCAGTTCCAGCAGCTGACCGCGGACCTCCTGGAGCGCTGCAAGACCCCGTTCTTCAACGTCATGAAGGACGCCGGCGTCTCCATCAACGAGATCGACCACGTCGTCCTCGTCGGTGGCTCCACCCGTATGCCCGCCGTCGCCGAGCTCGTCAAGGAGCTCACCGGCGGCAAGGACGCCAACAAGGGCGTCAACCCGGACGAGGTCGTCGCCATCGGCGCCGCCCTGCAGGCCGGTGTCCTCAAGGGTGAGGTCAAGGACGTCCTGCTCCTCGACGTGACCCCGCTGTCCCTCGGTATCGAGACCAAGGGCGGCATCATGACCAAGCTCATCGAGCGGAACACGACGATCCCGACCAAGCGGTCCGAGATCTTCACCACCGCCGAGGACAACCAGCCGTCCGTTCAGATCCAGGTCTACCAGGGCGAGCGCGAGATCGCGGCGTACAACAAGAAGCTCGGGATGTTCGAGCTGACCGGTCTGCCGCCGGCCCCGCGCGGTGTCCCGCAGATCGAGGTCGCCTTCGACATCGACGCCAACGGCATCATGCACGTGACCGCGAAGGACCTGGGCACGGGCAAGGAGCAGAAGATGACCGTCACCGGCGGCTCCTCGCTGCCGAAGGACGAGGTCGACCGGATGCGCCAGGAGGCCGAGCAGTACGCGGAGGAGGACCACCGCCGCCGCGAGGCCGCCGAGACCCGCAACCAGGGCGAGCAGCTCGTCTACCAGACGGAGAAGTTCCTCAAGGACAACGAGGACAAGGTCCCCGGTGAGGTCAAGACCGAGGTCGAGTCCGCCGTCGAGGAGCTGAAGGCCGCGCTCAAGGGCGAGGACACCGCGGAGATCCGCACCGCCACCGAGAAGGTCGCGGCGGTCTCCCAGAAGGTCGGCCAGGCCATGTACGCCGACGCCCAGGGCGCGCAGGCCGCGGGCGGCGACGCCGGCGCCGAGGCTCCCAAGGCGGACGACGACGTCGTGGACGCCGAGATCGTGGACGACGAGCGCAAGGACGGTGCCGCGTGACGGAGGAGACCCCGGGCTTCGACGAGAAGCCCGACGTCCCCTCCGGCGCCACCCCCGACGACGCCGAGCCGAAGGCCGCCCCCGAAGAAGGGGCGGCCCCGGCCGGGGACGCAACAGCGCAGATCGCCGGCCTGACGGCCCAGCTGGACCAGTCCCGCAAGGCGCTCGACGAGCGCACCGCGGACCTCCAGCGGCTCCAGGCCGAGTTCCAGAACTACCGCCGCCGCGTGGAGCGGGACCGGATCACGGTCAAGGAGATCGCCATCGCGAACCTCCTGACCGAACTCCTGCCCGTGCTCGACGACATCGGCCGCGCACGCGAACACGGTGAACTCGTCGGCGGCTTCAAGGGCGTCGGGGAGTCGCTGGAGACCGTCGCGGCGAAGATGGGCCTGCAGCAGTTCGGCAAGGAGGGCGAGCCCTTCGACCCGACGATCCACGAGGCCCTGATGCACAGTTACGCGCCCGACGTCACCGAGACGACGTGCGTGGCGATTCTGCAGCCTGGGTATCGCATCGGCGAGCGCACCATCCGCCCCGCGCGGGTGGCCGTGGCCGAGCCGCAGCCGGGCGCGCAGACGGTCAAGGCCGAGGACGGGTCCGAGGCCGGCGACGACAAGGACAACGGCCCTGAGGAGGGCTGAGGTCGAAGAGAACGATCGGGACACCGGAAAGGGGGCGCGTCGGGGATGAGCACCAAGGACTTCATCGAGAAGGACTACTACAAGGTCCTCGGCGTCCCCAAGGACGCCACCGAGGCCGAGATCAAGAAGGCGTACCGCAAGCTCGCCCGCGAGTTCCACCCGGACGCCAACAAGGGCAACACCAAGGCCGAGGAGCGCTTCAAGGAGATCTCCGAGGCGAACGACATCCTCGGTGACCCCAAGAAGCGCAAGGAGTACGACGAGGCCCGCGCCCTCTTCGGCAACGGCGGCTTCCGTCCGGGACCGGGCGGCGCCGGCGGCTCCTTCAACTTCGACCTGGGCGACCTCTTCGGAGGCGGCGCCCAGGGCGGGGGCCAGGGAGCCGGCGGCTTCGGCGGCGGACTCGGAGACGTCTTCGGGGGCCTGTTCAACCGGGGCAGCTCCGGAACCACGCGCGTGCAGCCCCGGCGCGGGCAGGACATCGACACCGAGGTCACCCTCAGCTTCACCGAGGCGATCGAGGGTGCGACGGTCCCGCTCAGGATGTCCTCGCAGGCCCCCTGCAAGGCCTGCTCGGGCACCGGAGACGCCAACGGCAACCCGCGCGTGTGCCCGACGTGCGTGGGCACCGGCCAGGTGGCCCGGGGCTCCGGGGGAGGCTTCTCCCTCACGGACCCCTGCCCGGACTGCAAGGGCCGCGGCCTGATCGCGGAGAACCCCTGCGAGATCTGCAAGGGCTCCGGCCGGGCCAAGTCCTCCCGGACCATGCAGGTCCGCATCCCCGCGGGGGTGTCGGACAGCCAGCGGATCCGGCTGCGCGGGAAGGGGGCGCCCGGTGAACGCGGCGGCCCCGCGGGCGACCTGTACGTCACCGTGCACGTCGACACGCACCCCGTCTTCGGCCGCAAGGGCGACAACCTCACGGTGACGGTCCCGGTGACCTTCTCCGAGGCGGCGCTCGGCGGCGAGGTCAGGGTGCCGACACTGGGCGGCCCCGCCGTGACGCTGAAACTGCCCCCGGGCACGCCCAACGGCCGCACCATGCGGGCGCGGGGCAAGGGCGCGGTCCGCAAGGACGGCACCCGGGGCGACCTGCTGGTCACCGTCGAGGTGAGTGTCCCGACCGAGCTGTCGGGGAAGGCTCGTGACGCGCTGGAGGCGTATCGCGAGGCGACCGTGGGTGAGGATCCACGGGCGGAGCTGTTCCAGGCCGCGAAGGGAGCATGATTCGAGTGGACGGTCGTCGACGCAACCCGTATGAACTGACCGAGGAAACCCCGGTCTACGTCATCTCGGTGGCGGCCCAGCTCTCCGGCCTGCACCCGCAGACACTGCGCCAGTACGACCGTCTGGGCCTGGTGTCCCCGGACCGCACCGCGGGCCGGGGCCGGCGCTACTCGGCCCGGGACATCGAACTGCTGCGCACCGTCCAGCAGTTGTCGCAGGACGAGGGCATCAACCTCGCCGGCATCAAGCGCATCATCGAACTGGAGAACCAGGTCGCGGCGCTGCAGTCCCGGGTGGCCGAGCTCCAGGCGGCCGTCGAGGGTGCCGCGGCGGCCATCCAGCAGCGTGAGGCGGCGGTGCACGCGTCGTACCGCCGTGACCTGGTGCCGTACCAGGAGGTCCAGCAGACCAGCGCGCTGGTGGTGTGGCGGCCGAAGAAGGCCAGGGACTAGGCAGGCAGGGGAAAGGGGCCCGGAGATCTCTCCGGGCCCCTTCTCGTGTGCCGGGTCAGAACTCGTACTCCCAGATGCCGTACGCCGTGGAGCGGGCCACGGTCTCGGCGCCCGCGGAGTCCAGGAGGACGACGCGGTAGTAGTACAGGTCCAGCTTGTCGCCGTTGACCGTCGTGTCCATGTACGAACGGGCGTCGCCCGTCGCCCCCTCGGTCAGGGTGACGTAGGCGTTCGCCGCCGGGTCCCAGCGCTCCACGCGGTACCGCGTGAACCGGGCGCAGTCGCCGAGGCCGGAGCTCTCGGAGCAGCCGACGTACAGGTCCGGGGAGCTGTCCTCGATGATTCCGGTGCCGGTCCAGCCGGGCGGCCGGGTGTCGGGCAGGGTCACGGAGACGTCGGCCGTGTGGAAGAAGTCCGGGCCCTTGTCGTACAGCGCGTCGACGGCGGCCACCCGGTAGACGTGGGTCTCGCCGTCGGGGACGGTCGGGCAGAGGATCTCCGTCTCGGCGAGCGACTCCCCCCTCCAGCAGTCGCGCTCCCACACCGTCTCACCGGTGTCCGGGTCGGTGACGCCCTGCCAGACGTAGTACGTGAAGACGTCGTCGTCGGCGGGCGGCGTCCAGGACAGGCGCACACCGAGCGGGACCTGTTCGGCCGTCAGGGTCCCGACCGGGTCCGGGCGCTTGGTGTCCGGGGTGGTCTCGATGGCCGCCGGGCCGGGCTGCGAGGCATGCCCGTACGGATCGACGGTCACGACCCGGTACTCGTACGTCGTCTCGGAGGCACCGGAGACCTCCAGGCAGGTGCCGCGCAGCACCTGGCGGCCCGCATAGGACGGGGCGTCGTCGCCCGCCCACCACCAGTCCACCGAGGGATCCGTCGGCGCCCCGCCGGAGGTGCTGGTCGGCCCGCACTTGTCCACGAGGACGGTCTCGCCGGTCGCCGGGTCGGTCCGCTGGATCCGGTACGTGAGCAACGGGGCGCTGTCATGGGTCCACGGGTCGGCGCCGGCCCAGGAGACGTACACACCCGCACCGGAGCGGGTCGCCGTGGTCTCGTACGGTGCGATCGCCTCCGGCCGGTCCGCCATCGCGAGGGTGATCTCCGTGGGCGCGGAGGCGTTGCCCTTCGTGTCCTGGGCACGTACCGCGTACCGGTAGGAGTCGGCGACGGCGGCCAGTTGGCGCGGTACGACGTCGGTCTGCGTGGTGGTGCCGGCCGCGCCGGGCAGCGCGTCGTGCCAGCCGCTGGTCGTCGGGTCGTACTGGAGGACCTCGTACCGCGCCGCCCCGTCGACGGCCGACCACACCAGGTGCGGGACACCCGAGCGGTACTCGACCCGGGCGTCGGCGGCGGTCGCCGGCGGGGTCATGTCGAAGGTGGTGAACGGCGTGGCCGCCGAGTACACGGACCAGTTCCCGGCGGCGTCCCGGGCCCGGCCGCGGTAGGTGACCTTGCTGCCGTCGGCGGGCTGCCCCGTGTCGCAGATCGCGCCCTTGGCGCCGGCGTACACGGTGGCCCAGGTGTTGGTGGCCGGGGCGAGCCGCTGGAGCTCGTACCAGGCGATGTCGGCCCGGTTCTCCGCGGTGGTGACGAGCTCCGGGGCCGCGTAGGGCTGGTCGTCCGGGCACACGTCCATCTCCAGGAACGGCGCCGCGGGCGGAGTCGTGTCCACGGTGGTGACCGGCTGGTCGGCGGTACCCGGCGACGCGTTGCCCGCCTTGTCGTGGGCGCGGACCTCGTAGTAGTAGGTGGCGCCGGTGGGCGGCGGGCTGTCCGTGTAGGAGGTGCCGGTCGTGGTCGTGAGCGGCTTGGTGCCGAAGGAGGTCCCCTTGAGCCGCCGGTAGACCCGGTAGCCGGCGAGGTCCATCTCCTTGTTCTTCGCCCAGGTGATTTTGGTCTTGCGGGTGGCCTTGTCGTACGTCACCGAGGTGCCGGTCGGTGTGAGGGGTTTGACCTTGTCGACGTCCGCCGAAGTCCTGGGGGTGTAGGTGACCTTGACCTTGGCGGTGCCGGTCCAGTTGGCGTAGTCGATGCGCAGGGTGTGCTTGCCGGCGGGGACGGTGACGTTGGCGGTCTTGGCCACCGTGGTGGAGACGTTCTTCCAGAGGTCGATCCTGCGGACGCCGTCGAGGTAGACGCGGATGCCGTCCAGGCCGGTGGCGTTGAGTGCGAAGGGGCCGCCGGAGCCGAAGTCGCGGGTCAGGCTCCAGCGCACCCCGAAGTTGTCCTTCGGGAGGCCGGAGACCGGGGCGCCGCTCCAGCTCTGGTCGATCGCGGTGTCGCAGTCGGTCTTCTTCGGGGTGCCGGAGAAGGATGTGTTCGCGTAGAACTGCCGCTTGAACACGGGGGAGGCGCACGACACGGCCGCGGAGGCGGGGGCCGCCGTCAGGGTGAGCAGGGTGCCGGCGGTGGCAAGGACGACGGCGGCGGCGGTCGTCCGTCTGGCTGACTTCATTCGATCCTCTGGTCGGATACGGGACAGCAGTTGTGGGGCTGCTGTGATCACGACTCACCAGGTGTGAAGTTGGTTGTACTAGTGTTCGCGCCAAGTCTTCACACCATCGGCGGAGAGTGGCGTTGCGCACTCGTTAAGTGATTCCGCTTGACGTCGATGGGCGGCCCCGCGTTGGCTTTTCAGTCACATGGGCCGCAATGCCGCGCCCGCGTCCGGAAAGCACCAGAAGTGAGCAGCCCCATGCGTCGTATCGCCATAGCCGTGGCCGCGTCCACGATGACCCTCTCGCTGGCCGCCTGCGGGGCGCTCGGCGCCGCGAGCGGGAGCGAGGCGAGCCCGACCAAGGGCAACGACGTCACTGTGGGTGTGCTCATGCCGGAGAAGACGAACACGCGCTACGAGGAGTTCGACTACCCGATCATCAAGAAGAAGGTCGCCGAACTCACGGCCGGCAAGGGCAAGACCGTCTACGCCAACGGCGAGGCGAACGCCAAGAAGCAGGCCACGCAGATGCAGCAGATGATCGACGAGAAGGTCGACGTCATCCTGCTGGACGCGGTGGACTCGCACGCCATCGCGGGCATGGTGGAGAAGGCCAAGGAGGCGGGCATTCCGGTCGTCGCCTACGACCGGCTCGCCGAGGGTCCGATCGACGCGTACGTCTCCTTCGACAACGAGCTCGTCGGCGAGGTGCAGGGCCGCTCCCTCGTCGAGGCGCTCGGCTCCGGCATCGACACCTCCGACAAGATCGTGATGATCAACGGCTCGCCGTCCGACCCGAACGCCGGTCAGTTCAAGGCGGGCGCGATGTCCGAGCTCAACGGCAAGGTGACGATCGCCGAGACCTACGACGTCGACGGCTGGAAGCCGGAGACCGCCCAGAAGAACATGTCCGAGGCGATCAGCGCGCTCGGCAAGGGCAACATCAAGGCCGTGTACTCCGCCAACGACGCCATGGCCGGCGCCGCCATCCAGGCCATGGAGGACGCGGGCATGACCAAGATCCCGCCGATCACGGGCCAGGACGCGGAGCTGTCCGCGGTGCAGCGGATCGTCTCGGGCGAGCAGTACATGAGCGTCTACAAGCCGTACCCGGACGAGGCCGAGGCCGCCGCCGAGATGGCCGTGACGAAGATCCAGGGCAAGGGCATCCAGTTCGACGCCCTCGCCACGGACAGCGTCGACAGCCCCACCAACAAGGACATCCCGGCCCAGCTCGTCCAGGTCGTCGCGCTGACGAAGGACAACATCAAGAGCACGGTCGTCAAGGACGGCATCTACACCGTCAAGGACATCTGCACCTCGGAGTACAAGAGCGACTGCGCGGCGGCCGGCCTGCAGTAACCGGTGACGGGGAGGGGCCGGAGGAGACGATCCTCCGGCCCCTCCCCGCTGTTCACGCCACCCGCGTGAACTCCACCGTCACCTCCGGCGACCCGCCCGTGACCCCCCGGTAGATCCCCTTGTGCGGGGTCACGTCGTCGTAGTCCCGGCCCCGGGCCACCACCACATGGGTCTCGTCGGCGCGGACCCGGTTGGTGGGGTCGTAGCCGCACCAGTCGCCCGCCCAGTACTCGATCCAGGCGTGGCTCTCCCCGGCGACGGGCCGGTGGAGTTCGGCATCGCGTTCCGGGTGGAGGTAGCCCGAGACGTAGCGGGCCGGGAGGCCGACGCCCCGGAGCATGGCGATGGTGAGGTGGGTGATGTCCTGGCAGACGCCCGCGCCCTGCTCCCAGGCCTCCACCGGGGAGGTGTTCACGCTGGTCGCGCCCGGCAGGTACGACACCTGGTCGGCGACCAGGTGGGACACCGCGACCGCCGTCTCGTGCGGGCCGAGGCCGGCCGCCGCCCTGCGGGCCTTCTTGGCCAGCCGGGGCGGGACCGTCGTACGGCCCGTCGGGCACGCGAACTCCAACAGGCGGGAGTGCGCGACGCGTTCGGCCACCTCGGCCCAGGTGGGCGCGGTCGGCAGCGGGCCCGGCGGTGATGTCTCGACCAGGCTGGAGGCCGTGATGGTGAGATGGCCGTGCGGGTCCGTCAGGTCGAAGCCGGTGACCTGGGTGCCCCAGTAGTCCCAGTACGACCAGGTGGGCGTCGTCGGGCTGACGGTGACCCGGGCGTCCAGGGTGGTCTGGCCGGGCAGGGTCAGCGGGGTCATGCGGACCTCGTTGTGGGACGAGGACGCGGGCTGGGCGTACGCGACCTGTGTGACGTGCTTGATGCGGAGCCGGCGAGTCACCTCACGCTCCTTCCTGGGCCCACTCGACGGGCCCCCGGTACGGGAAGAACCGCTCCGCGACCGCCTCCGCGGAGACCATGCAGGCGGTCTGCAGATCCCCGAGCAGCAGCGGGAGTTGCTCCTCCAGGGCGTGCAGGTCGAGATATTCGAGGCGGGTGCGCATCCGGCCGATCGGGCCGCGCGCGGGATCCTGGCGCGGTCGGCCGAGCGCGGTCAGGCACTCCTCCGCCGTCGTCAGGGCGTGCAGCGCGGAGCGCGGGAAGTCGCGGTCCAGGAGCAGGAACTCGGCCACCCGCGGAGTGTCGCCGAAACCGCCGTACACGCGCGCGTACGCCTCGTCGGCGCCCGAAGCGCTCAGCAGGGTCGGCCAGTCGGGCGCGTGGGCCGCGTCCAGGACCCGGACCGACAGCAGCCGCACGGTCATGTCCACCCGCTCCAGCGACCGGCCAAGGACCACGAAACGCCAGCTGTCGTCGCGGCTCATGGTGGAGTCGGCGAGCCCGAAGAACAGGGCCGCGCGCCGCCGTACGAGTTCCAGGTAGCCGTAGGGGCCCGTACGGCGGGCCGCGAGCCGCTGGTCGGCCAGGGCGTGCCAGGTGGAGTTCAGGCACTCCCACATCTCCGAGGAGACGGCCTCACGGGCGCTCCTCGCGTTGAGCCGGGCCGCGCCGAGGGCGCCCTCGATGGAGCAGGTCGAGCGGGCGTCGAAGGCGAGCTGGTCGAGGACCTGCTGCATGTCGACCCGGGTACCGCCCGCGTCGACGCCGAGGATCGCGTACAGCGACCGGCAGGCCACGTCCTCGTCGCGCCACGGGTCCTCCAGCATCCGGTGGAGGTAGGCGTCGAGGATCCGCCCGGTGTTGTCCGCCCGTTCGACGTACCGGCCGGTCCAGGTCAGTGCCTCGGCTATCCGGGAGAGGATCACGTCGTTCACTGCTGCTGCGCCCCTTCCTGTACGACGGTGGGGGTGCCGTCGGGACCGTGCTGACGTGGGGCGATGTCCAGGTGGGCGGTGCTGTCCGCGGGCGCGGCGGGCTGTGCGGGGCCCTCCGCGAGCACCCAGGTGTCCTTGGAGCCGCCGCCCTGGCTGGAGTTGACGATCAGGTTGCCCTCCTGGAGGGCGACCCGGGTCAGGCCGCCGGGCAGGACCCAGATGTCGTTGCCGTCGTTGACGGCGAAGGGGCGCAGGTCGATGTGGCGGGGTGCCATGCGTTCGCCCGCGAGCGTGGGGGAGGTGGACAGGGCGACGGGGCGCTGGGCGATGAAGCCCCGCGGGTCGGCTCTGACCGCTTCACGGGTGCGGTCCAATGTCTCGCGGTCGGCCTTCGGGCCGATGACGATGCCCTGGCCGCCGGCCCCGTCGACGGGTTTCACCACGAGCTGGTCGAGCTGGTCGAGGACGGCTTCCAGCTGTCCCGGTTCGTCGGGCCGAAAGGACTCCACGTTGGGGAGAACCGGTTCTTCGGAGAGGTAGTAGCGGATCAGGTCCGGGACGTAGGTGTAGAGCAGCTTGTCGTCCGCGATGCCGTTGCCGACCGCGTTGGCGAGGGTGACATGGCCCGCCATGGCCGCGCCGAGGATGCCCGGGCAGCCGATCACCGAGTCGGGGCGGAAGTGGAGCGGGTCGAGGAAGTCGTCGTCCAGGCGCCGGTATACGACATGGACGGGCACCTCGCCGCGGGTCGTGCGCATCCACACCCGGTTGCCCCGGCACACCAGGTCGTGGCCCTCGACCAGCTGCACGCCCATCAGCCGGGCGAGCAGGGCGTGTTCGAAATAGGCGGCGTTGCTGGGGCCGGGCGTGAGGACCACGACCCGGGGGTCCTGGACGCCGTCGGGCGCGGCGGCGCGCAGGGCGGCGAGCAGCTTCTGCGTGTAACCGTCGACGGGGAGCACGTGCTGCCCGTCGAAGAGGGACGGGAAGACCCGGGTCATGGCGCGCCGGTTCTCGATGACGTACGACACGCCGCTGGGAACCCGGACGTTGTCCTCCAGGACCCGGAAGTCGCCCTGTTCGTCCCGGACCAGGTCGATGCCGGAGACATGGATCCGCACGCCGCCCACGGGTTCGAGTCCGTGCGCGGCCCGGTGGAAGTGCGGGGAGTTCAGCAGCAGGCGCCAGGGCACGACCCCGTCCTCGAAGGCACGGGCGGGCCCGTAGGCGTCGGCGAGGTAGGCCTCCAGGGCCCTGACCCGCTGGCTCACCCCCCGTTGTACGAGATCCCATTCGAGGGCGTCGAGGATCCTGGGCACGAGGTCCAGCGGCCAGGGCCGCTCCTCGCCCGCGAAGGCGTAGGTCACGCCGCGGTCGGTGAAGGCCCGGGCCATCTGGTCGGCCCGGAACCTGAGTTCACTCGGCTCGATCGGCTGGAGCGCGGCCAGCACCGGCTCGTAGGCGGTCCTGACCTCGCCCGGCCGCTCGAACATCTCGTCCCACGCGTCGGCCAACGCGTACGCGTCAAATATGTCCGCCATGACCTGACGTTAAGTGCGGCGCGTAACGGGGTGATCACTGCGGGGTTTCCGGGAGTTGACGCGCGGAACGGGTTGTTCCGTCGAGGTTCCCGAGGCACTCGGGAGGGTGGCCGCACCCCTGTCGGCTTGGTGCAGGGGTGGACGGAGGCCCGTAGGTAACGGGGTATACCGGCCGTTCCGCCTGCCGTCGGCCCGAGGAGCCGTGTTGCGGAGCCGGTCCGGGCCGCGCATAGTTGCGGAGCCGAGGGGGCTTCGAGGCTCCGATGGGGAACAGGACAAGAGGGCGGTAGACGCTGGAACCGGGGGTGGGATGGGCAATGGCCGGGCTCTGGACGGACGACCATCCACACGGTGCTGACCGGCTGTGCGAGGCCGGGGACCGGGTGTACTCCCGGGCCGTACGGCGCGGCCGCGTGCCGCGCACCGACGCCGAACCGGTGCCCTGCCTGCTCGAACTGGCCCTGCTGCACCCGGACCCCGACGACATGGACTGGCTGGTGCCCACGGCACCGCAGGAGGTCATGACCCGGCTGCTGCGCGGGGTCCACGACGAGGTCAGCGCGAGCCAGCGGCGGGTGGGGGCGGCGGTCGCGGCGGTGGAGCGGTACGCGGGCCTCGGGCCCAGTGTCGTGCCCGGCGCCGGTGAGGGGACCGCGATCCGGGTCCTCGACGGCCTCTCCCGGATCCAGGCCGCGATGGACGAGGCGACCGAGGCGTGCACGACGGAGGTCCTCACGGTCCAGCCCGGCGGCATCCGGCCCGAGCACGAGCTGACGGAGGGCCTGCACCGGGCGCTGGCGCTGCGCGGCCGGGGCGTGCGGATGCGGGACCTGTACACCCATGTCGCCCGGCACGGCCAAGGGCTCCTGAACTACCTGGAGTTGATGGGCGGCTCGGTCCAGGCGCGGACACTGGACGAGGTCATCGACCGGCTGATCCTCTTCGACCGCACGGTGGCCTTCATCCCCGCCAACGCCGACCGCACCCTCGCCCTGGAGCTGCGGCACCCGGCGCTGGTGGAGTACCTGGTGACGGTCTTCGAGCGGCTGTGGCGCCTGGCCATCCCCCTCACGGCTCCCCTGCCCGACACCGGGATCGAGGGCATCTCGCACCGTGAGCAGTCCATCGCGGCCCTGCTGGCCGAGGGGCACCAGGACGCGGTGATCGCGGAACGGCTGGGGATCAGCGTGCGCACCTGCCGGGCCCATATCGCGCGGCTGTCGGAGACGCTCGGGGCGGCCAGTCGTACGCAACTGGGCGTCCGGATAGCGCAGGTCGGCCTGGACGACCCGACGGCGGTGTCCGCGATCACGCTCCCCGGTCAAGAATCCCGGACCGTCCGATGAGGTAGCCGAGCTGGGCGCGGCTCTCGCTGCCGAGCGTCGCCGCGAGTTTGGCGATGTGGACGCGGGCGGTGCGGATGTTCATGCCGAGCCGGTCGGCGATGACGGCGTCGGTGTGGCCCTCCACGAGCAGTCCGGCGATGGCCCGCTGGCGGGGTGTGATGCCGTTGAGACTGGGCCGGTGGACGGTCTGCGGGTACATGGGCGTGGCCTGCCACCACAGCCGGTAGAAGGCGGTGGCGAGGAACTCGACCAGGGCCGGGTGCCGGACCTCCAGCGCGACCGTGCCGTCCTCGCCGGCCGGGATGAACGCCACGTCCCGGTCGGCGACGATCAGCCGGTCGGTCACCTCGTCCAAGGAGCGGGCCTCGGCGTCGCCGCGCAGTTGTTCGTACCGGGCGAGAACCAGCGGCATGTGGCGCTGGGTGTGCTGGTAGAGGGTGCGGATACGGGCGCCGCGGTCGAGCAGCGCCTGGTCCCGGCCCATCGCCACGACCTGGGCGGCGGCGCCCCGGCTGTCGCTGTAGTGGACGTTGGGCTGCACACACAGGAGTTCGTGCACGACACCGGTCATGGCTTCCGTGATGGCCTCGTTGATGGGGCCGGTACCGCTGACGACTCTGATCGCCGGGTTCTCCGCGGCCGCCGCGCCGCGCCCGCCGATCCGCGTGAGCGGCGCGAAGGCCTCGGCGAGCCGCTGCTCCCGCCGCCGCTCGTGCGCCATTCGGTCCGTGGTGGCGCGGAGCAGGCGGTGCAGGGCGAGGGCGGGCGGTACGGGCTCCAGCCGGCCCGCGTCCCGGGCGTCGGGCCGCAGCAGCCCGGTGTCGACGAGACAGGGCACGGACGAGGCGTCCCGGCTGTCGATCCCGCCCTCGCGCAGGGCCCGTGCGTAGAGCTCGATGCCTTCCGGGCACGGATCGTCCGGGCCGTGCTCCGGGTGTGCCGCCGTCGTCACTCGCCCGCGTCCTCCTGCCCGAGGATGCCGGACTGCCCGATGAGGTAGCCGAGCTGGGCGCGGCTCTCGCTGCCGAGGGTGGCGGCGAGTTTGGCGATGTGGACGCGGGCGGTGCGGATGTTCATGCCGAGCCGGTCGGCGATGACGGCGTCGGTGTGGCCCTCGACGAGGAGGGCGGCGATGGCCCGTTGGCGGGGGGTGATGCCGTTGCGCGAGGGCTGCTGCACCGCCTCGGGGTACATGGGGGTGGCCAGCCGCCACAGCCGGTCGAAGGCGGTGACGAAGAAGGCGATCAGGGCGGGGTGACGGATCTCCAGGGCGAGGGTGCGGTCCTTGTTGGCGGGGATGAAGGCCACGGTCCGGTCGACGATGATCAGACGCTCCGTCACCTCGTCCAGGCTGCGGGCCTCCACATCTCCGTCCAGGCGCTCGTAGCGGGCCACGACGCTCGGCGCGTGCCGGAGGGTGTGCTGGTAGAGGGTGCGGATACGGCCGCCGCGGTCGAGCAGCGCTTGGTCGCGGTCGAAGGCCTCGACATGCACGGGCGGGGGTGGCTGGGCGTGTCTGTCGCTGGTGTTCGGCTGGACGGCCAGCAGTTCGGAACCCGCGGCCACGGCCTGACCGATGACTCGGCTGATCAGGTCGAGACCGCTGAGGACGCTGATCATCGAGGAGTCGTCGGCGCCCGTACCGCGGCCGTCGATCCGCATCAGGGGCTCGAACATCTCGGTCAGCCGTGCCTCGCGCCGTCGTTCGTCCGCGACGCGCTCCTCGGCGATCCGCAGCATGCGGTGCAGGGCGACGGCCGGGGCGACCGGCTCCAGCCTCTCCGGGTCCGTCACGGCCGGATGCAGGAGACCGAAGTCGAGCAGACAGGGCGCTTCCGCGGCGTCGACGCCGAGCACGTGCCCCTCGCGCAGGGCACGCGCGTACAGCTCCGTCCCTGCCGCGCACAGGTTCTCCACGCCGTGCTCGGGATGGGGCACCGGTATCACTCGGCCACTCCCTCCTGCTTGAGGATTCCTGCTTCCGCGATGAGGTGACCGAGCTGGGCCCGGCTCTCGCTGCCGAGGGTGGCGGCGAGTTCGGCGATGTGGACGCGGGCGGTGCGGATGTTCATGCCGAGCCGGTCGGCGATGACGGTGTCGGTGTGGCCCTCGAAGAGCAGGGGGGCTGTAACCCGTTGGCGGGGGGTGACGCCGTTGCGGGAGAGATACGGCACCCTGTCCGCGTTCGCGGCGCCCACCCGCCCTTCGCGCAGCGCACGGGTGTACGGGCCCAGGCCCGCCTCGCACAGCTCCTCCGTTCCGTGCGCGTGCGCCCCGGTCACGGGTGGTCGTCCCCTCCTGCTGTCGGCTGGTCGGTCGTCAGGATGCCCGACTGGGCTATGAGGAAGCCGAGTTGTGCGCGGCTGCCGCTGCCCAGTGCCGTGGCGAGTTTGGCGATATGAGCCCGGCAGGTGCGCACGTTCATCCCCAGCCGTCGGGCGATCGCCTCGTCGACATGACCTTCCACCAGGAGTTTGGCGATCGTGTGCTGGACTTCCGTGATGCCGTCGGACGCCGTTTCGTAGGGCGTTCCGCCCTTGAGGGGTACCGCACGCGCCCACATGAACTCGAAGACCTTGATCAGATAACGGACCAGGCCGGGATGCCGTAGTTCCAGAGCGACCTGGCGGTCCTCCCGGATCGGGATGAAGGCCACGGTCTCGTCGCAGATGATGAGCCGCTCCACGAGTTCGTCGATGGTGCGGATCTCGACCTTGCCGCTGGAGGTCATGTGGTCCACGTAGGCCAGGGTCTCGGGGCTGTGCCGCGCGGTGTGCTGGTAGAGGGTACGGAATCGGACCCCCCGCTCGATGAGCGGTCTGTCGCGTTCCAGTCCCTTCAGGAGGTTGCCCTCCCGGCGGCGGCCACCGGGCTGCACGGTGAGGACCTCGGTGTGGCACTCGGCCGTCGCGCTGTTGAGCGCGTCGTTGATGCGGTCCCGGCCCTCCAGCACGGTGATGGCATGAGTGCTCGCGGTGTCCTGGGCACTGACGTTCATGAACGGCTCGAATGCGTCTGCCAACTGGATGGAGAGCCGCCGGCGGTCCGTGATCTCCCGTTCCAGTGGGTGGAGGCGCTGGGCCAGGGCGACCGACGCGGGAACTGGACGCAGCCAGGTGATGTCGTCAGGATCGGGGTGCAGGAGGGCGAACTCCAGCAGACAAGGCGCCGCCTCCACCTCCGCGCGAGCGATACGGCCAGCTCGCAGAGCACCGGCGTAGAGCCGGGCGCCTTCGTCGCACAGCTCCGTTATGGCGTGGGGATGTGCCGCTTGTGTACCGTTTGTCCCCAATTTTCCACCCCCCAGGGTCCTGAACATGCAGGAACATGATGCACCGATCGTGTGGCCATGACGTGCCTGAATGAGCCATCGTCTTACTCGACGGGGGAAGAGGGGACCTTCAAGTGAGGACGAAGCCGACTATGCGTAAGAGAATGCTTCGCTCGGTACTTGTTGCCGCCTTCTCCACCGTTGTGGCCTTCGGAACGCTGGCGGGCCTCTCTGGTGCGGAGAGCAGCGTGCACAAGGTGGGTGGCGCGCACACGGTGACCGCTGCGGATGTGGACGACAACACCCCAGTCGTTCCCTTCGACACCTCGTGGGACTGATTGCGATGACCACCCCACCCGACGACCGCTCCTTCCGCAGAGAAATGGCCACCGCCTACCGCTCCGGCTGGCACTTCATCGACCTCGTCACCGCGATCCCCCACCCCGGTGACTCGTTGATGGTGACCGTCTTCGGCGAACCGGTGGTGGTCACGCGGGACGAGGACGAGGACGTGCGGGCGTACCGGTGTCTGCGGCGGCCTCGGGGGGCGCCGCAGCCCGTTCGGTGTGCCATCCGGTACGGAATGATCTTTGTGAACCTGGACCAACGAGACCATCGGCTGGTGGAACCGGAAACCCCCACCCCGCGGACCATCTCAGCCACCCCCCGCAGTGCCTGACGCGATTCCCCCGTCGTAACAGATCGCTCAGGTACTTCCCCCCGCAGCGGCGTCACCGTGACCTGAACACGGTGACGCCGCTGCAGTTTTGGGCGACATTTCGCGGTATCGGGTGATCGGGCCCTGGCTCAGGAATGCCCCATCGCTCCCGTGAGCGAGATCTCGATGACCACGCGCAGCGGGTTCGGCGCCGGGGTGCGCTCGTAGCGCTCGGCGTACCGCCGCACCGCCTCCGCCACCCGGTCCGGCTCCGTGCGAACGTGTGCCCGCCCTTCCAGCGTGGCCCACCGCCGCCCCGCCACCTGGCACACCGCCACCGCCGCCCCGTCCTCACCGGCCGCCAGCACGTGCCGTACCTTCGCGCTGGTCCGGCTGGTGATCACCCGAGCGAGACGGGCGTCCGGGTCGTAGGTCACCCCGACGGGCACCACGTGCGGGCTCCCGTCCGGGCGATGTGTCGTCAGCGTGCACAGATGCCGTTCGCGCCAGAAGCTGAGGAACGACGGGTCCGGGGCACCCGGATCCTGGGCGTAGGAGGTCATGCCGGGAAAGCTAGTCCCCTCATCCCTCCCGTGGACCGCCTTGAGTGGAATAGACTCAACTTTATGTACGCTGACTGAGTCAGTGCAGGAGTCGGTACAGGAGCTGACACCGAGGAGGAGTACGGACACGTGGATGCCGAGCTGACCAACCGGAGCCGGGACGCGATCAACGCGGCCAGCAACCGGGCCGTGACCGAGGGACACCCGGACCTCACCCCCGCCCACCTGCTCCTCGCTCTTCTCCAGGGGCAAGGCCAGCGGCAGGACAATGCGAACATCACCGACCTGCTGGCCGCCGTGGACGCCGACCAGGCCGCCGTGCGGGCCGGGGCCGAGAAGGCGCTCGGCTCCCTGCCCAGCGTGGCCGGGTCCACCGTCGCGCCCCCGCAGCCCAACCGCGACCTGCTCACCGTCATCGCCGACGCGCAAGCCCGCGCCAAGGACCTCGGCGACGAGTACCTGTCCACCGAGCACCTGCTCATCGGCATCGCCGCCAAGGGCGGACCGGCCGCCGAGGTGCTGACCCAGCAGGGCGCCACCCCGAAGAAGCTGATCGACGCCTTCCAGAAGGCCAGAGGAGGGCGCAGGGTGACCACCGCCGACCCCGAGGGGCAGTACAAGGCCCTGGAGAAGTTCGGGACCGACTTCACCGCCGCCGCACGCGACGGCAAGCTCGACCCCGTCATCGGCCGCGACCAGGAGATCCGCCGGGTCGTGCAGGTGCTCAGCCGCCGTACCAAGAACAACCCCGTGCTCATCGGTGAGCCCGGCGTCGGCAAGACCGCCGTCGTCGAGGGGCTTGCCCAGCGGATCGTCAAGGGGGACGTGCCCGAGTCGCTCAAGGACAAGCGGCTCGTCGCGCTCGACCTCGGGGCCATGGTCGCCGGTGCCAAGTACCGGGGTGAGTTCGAGGAGCGGCTCAAGACCGTCCTCGCGGAGATCAAGGACTCCGACGGGCAGATCATCACCTTCATCGACGAGCTGCACACGGTCGTGGGCGCGGGCGCCGGGGGGGACTCCTCCATGGACGCCGGCAACATGCTGAAGCCGATGCTGGCGCGCGGTGAGCTGCGCATGGTGGGTGCCACCACCCTCGACGAGTACCGGGAGCGGATCGAGAAGGACCCCGCCCTGGAGCGCCGCTTCCAGCAGGTGCTGGTCGCCGAGCCCACCGTCGAGGACACCATCGCCATCCTGCGCGGCCTCAAGGGGCGCTACGAGGCCCACCACAAGGTCCAGATCGCCGACAGCGCGCTGGTCGCGGCGGCGACCCTCTCCGACCGGTACATCACCTCCCGCTTCCTGCCCGACAAGGCCATCGACCTCGTCGACGAGGCCGCCTCCCGCCTCCGCATGGAGATCGACTCCTCGCCCGTCGAGATCGACGAACTCCAGCGCGGCGTCGACCGGTTGAAGATGGAGGAACTCGCGCTCGTCAAGGAGACCGACCCGGCCTCCCGCGAGCGCCTGGAGCGGCTGCGCCGCGACCTCGCCGACAAGGAGGAGGAGCTGCGGGGCCTGACCGCCCGCTGGGAGAAGGAGAAGCAGTCCCTCAACCGCGTCGGTGAACTGAAGGAGAAGCTGGACGAGTTGCGCGGCCAGGCCGAACGCGCCCAGCGCGACGGCGACTTCGACACCGCCAGCAAGCTGCTCTACGGCGAGATCCCCACCCTTGAGCGGGACCTGGAGGCCGCCTCCGAGGCCGAGGAGGAGGCCGCCAAGGACACCATGGTCAAGGAGGAGGTCGGGGCGGACGACATCGCCGACACCGTCGCCGCCTGGACCGGCATCCCGGCCGGCCGCCTCCTGGAGGGCGAGACCCAGAAACTCCTGCGCATGGAGGAGGAGCTGGGCAAGCGGCTCATCGGCCAGAGCGAGGCCGTGCAGGCCGTCTCCGACGCCGTACGGCGCACCCGGGCCGGGATCGCCGACCCCGACCGGCCCACCGGCTCCTTCCTCTTCCTCGGCCCCACCGGCGTCGGCAAGACCGAACTCGCCAAGGCGCTGGCCGACTTCCTCTTCGACGACGAGCGGGCGATGGTCCGCATCGACATGAGCGAGTACGGCGAGAAGCACACCGTCTCCCGGCTCGTCGGCGCGCCTCCCGGCTACGTCGGCTACGAGGAGGGCGGCCAGTTGACCGAGGCGGTGCGCAGGCGGCCGTACAGCGTGGTGCTCCTCGACGAGGTGGAGAAGGCCCACCCGGAGGTCTTCGACATCCTGCTCCAGGTGCTGGACGACGGGCGCCTGACGGACGGCCAGGGCCGCACCGTCGACTTCCGCAACACGATCCTGGTGCTGACGTCCAACCTGGGCAGCCAGTTCCTGGTCGACCCGATCACCAGCGAGACGGAGAAGAAGGAACAGGTCCTGGAGGTGGTGCGGGCCTCCTTCAAGCCGGAGTTCCTCAACCGGCTCGACGACCTGGTCGTCTTCTCCGCCCTCACGAAGGACGAACTCGGCCGGATCGCGCGGCTCCAGATCGACCGGCTCGCCAAGCGCCTCGCCGAGCGCCGGCTCACCCTGGAGATCACCGACGCGGCCCTGGACTGGCTCGCCGTCGAGGGCATGGACCCGGCCTACGGCGCCCGCCCGCTGCGCCGCCTCGTCCAGACCGCGATCGGCGACCGGCTCGCCAAGGAGATCCTGTCCGGCGAGATCAAGGACGGCGACACGGTCCGGGTGGACGCCTTCGGCGACGGCCTGATCGTGGGACCGGCGACCGGCAAGACGCTCTGAGCGGCCCGGCGGGGGCGGGGGCAGGACCACGTCCCCGCCCCGGCCCCCGCTTGTCACAATGTGAACGCCACGAACCGCACGTCGGACCAGTTGGGCCCGTCGTGGACGACCTCCACCTGCACGGAGGCGTGCTGCCCGGCGACCGGACCCACGTTCAGGCACGCGTCGATCGACCGGCTCGCGCACTGCTTAGTCCGCAGCGCCGGTTCGTCCGGGTAGGTGGCCGCCAGCCAGGCGCCCACCTTGTTGGTCCGCATCCGGAAGCTCGCCTCGAACCGCGGCTCTGGCCCGGCGTCCAGGTAACACCCGGCGTCGCGCGCCCCCTCCGGCAGCTTCGCCCCGCCGTAGGCCAGGGCCTCGGCGCACGAGGTCTTCTTCACGTCCGAGGCGACCGAGTCGTCCGTGAACAGCCAGGCGACCAGCAGCGCGATCAGGGCCGCCACCACCAGCGTCGGCACGGCCAGGATCACCAGGAAGACCCCCCATCTGGTCCTGCCCGGCCCGTCCTGTTCCACCACCGTCTCGGTGTCCGTCTGCGTCATGTGTTCCCCCATTGGTCGGACCCAGTTCTACCTGGACTGACCGGATCATGTCAGCCCTGGGAGGACAGGGACTGTCGGGGCTTGCCACCCCCCTCCCCGGATGGGGGAGGATGGCAGGATCCGTACGAAGGGAAATTCACGGTGACCATCGACCCGTCCTCGATTCCGAACTTCGGGGGCCAGCCCGAGCCGCAGCAAGGACCGGCGGGCCCCGTCGTCCCGGATCAGGATCTTGTGAAGCAGCTCCTCGACCAGATGGAGCTGAAGTATGTCGTCGACGACGAGGGTGACCTCGCGGCGCCGTGGGAGCAGTTCCGTACGTATTTCATGTTCCGCGGCGAGGGCGACCAGCAGGTCTTCTCGGTACGCACGTTCTACGACCGGCCCCACCAGATCGACGAGAAGCCCACGCTGCTGGAGTCCATCGACGACTGGAACCGGCGCACCCTGTGGCCCAAGGTCTACAGCCACACCCATGACGACGGCACCGTCCGTCTGATCGGCGAGGCGCAGATGCTCATCGGCACCGGCGTCAGCCTGGAGCACTTCGTCTCCTCGACGGTCAGCTGGGTGCGCGCCGCCATCGAGTTCGACAAGTGGCTCGTCGAGCAGCTCGGTCTCGAGGAGGACGTCAACGACGCCGAGAAGCCCGAGGACGACGAGTAGGCGTCCTCCCGCTGCCGGGGCGTATCGGCGATCACGACCAGTACGCGCCGTAGGCGAACGTGAGCCCGGCCAGGGCACCGGCCACCACGGCCGCGTGCCGGGGCCGGGCTCTCGCCGTCCGCGGTGGCGCCGGCGCGAGCGGTGGCCGACGCACAGCCCGTAGGCGAGTCAGCAGGGCGGGGCGAGTGCCGCGCCCGTCCACAGCCTGTGGGTAACTTTTCGGCTTTGCCGAGGACGCGGCGACTGCGCGGAGGTGCCCGCAACAGCGGCTTGTCGCGTGTCAGGGACTGAGGTCCAGGGTGCGCACCGGTTGTCCCTTCCACGTGTGCGGCTTGGTCGTCGCGATCACCCCGCCGTCCGGCCGATCGGGGCTGGGCTGGGCGGCATGGAGGGTGTGGGCGTCGGCCCATGTGGTGGCGCGCGCCACCGACAGGGCGGCAGGCAGGTCCAGGTCGACGATCGCGATGCCGGGCAGGGCGGCGACGTGCTCCGCGGTGCCTGGTCTGGTCCGGTCGGCCTCGACCAGGGCGCACACAGCGGCGTACAGGAACCAGCCCGGTTCTGCGTGAGCGCGATGGATCAGCCGGGAGGCCAGGACATTGCCCTTCCCGGCGGCCACCATCGCGCTCTCATCGAGGAACACGTGCACATCACGGGTCACGAGGCACCCGCTTCGGTCATGCGACGGTCCAGCTCTGCGTCCAGCTCGGACTGCTCGTTCTCGTCGGGGTCGTAGCCGTTCCACTCACGCAGCACCGCTCGTGCCCTGTCCGCCCGCTCCGCTCGCTCGGCCGGAGTGAGCAGCGTCTCGGCGAGTCGGGCCAGGTAGGCGCGCAGGGACAGTCCTTCTCCCGCCGCTATCTCGGCAAGCCGGTCGCGGGCATCGGCGGGGATACGGATGTTGGCGTCCGACATCATGCAGACCTCCTGTCGCTCGCTCCGGCGGGTACGGGTACATACCCGTACCCTCAGCCAGCCTAGCCTCAGCAGGTCGTTCAGACGCTCGGTGAAGCTCTCGTTGCGGACGACGTTGTGCTTGGTCGGCTCGCGCGTCTTCTGCTGGATCATGCGGCGCAGGGCCTTGGTGACCAGGTGCGGAGTAGCGATCAAGTGATCACCACCCCCGATGCCGCCCACGCCGAAGAATGGCCCGCTCGCGGTACTGTGCAACGAGTGCGGTCGGCCCGGGATTTTCCGGAGGTGGGAATTCCGGAGGCGCGTTGATATCAACGGTGCTGGAATCGTGCAGGGCCTCCTGAGGAGAATCGTTGAGCGCGCGCATCCTGGTCGCCGAGGACGACGAAAAACAATCTCGCCTCATCCGGATTTACCTGGAACGGGAAGGCCACGCGGTGCAGGTCGTGGCCGACGGCCGGGCAGCGCTGGAACGGGCGCGTTCGACAGGGCCGGATCTCATCGTTCTCGACGTGATGCTGCCGCTCGTCGACGGACTCGACGTATGCCGCATTCTGCGGGCCGAGGCCTACGAGGTACCGATTCTGCTGCTGACCGCGCGCAGCACCGAGGAGGACATGCTGCTCGGCCTCGACCTGGGGGCCGACGACTACCTCACCAAGCCGTACAGTCCCCGCGAACTCACCGCGCGGGTACGGGCGCTGTTGCGGCGCTCCAGGAAAGGCGGCGCGGCCGGGAGCGAGGTGCTGCGGGTCGGCGCGGTCGAACTGGACACCGCCCGCTTCGAGGTCCGGGTGGCAGGCCGTCCGGTGGCGCTGACCTCCAAGGAGTTCTCGATACTGGAGGCTCTGGCCCGCGAGCCGGGGCGGGTGTTCACCCGGGCCCGGATCATCGAGCGCGCCTTCGGCTTCGACAGCGACGTACTCGAGCGCACGGTGGACGCCCATGTGCGCAACCTGCGCCGGAAGCTGGGGGACGACCCCGCCCGGCCGCGCCATCTGGAGACCGTGTACGGCCGGGGATACCGCCTGGTGGACGGCTCGGCGCCCACCGGAGCGCGCGCGGGGTCCTGACCGGGGCCGATCAGCCGGCGTCGGCCGACGGCCCGGTCGTGGCGAGCGTGACGGTGAAGGTCGTGCCGACGCCGACGGTGCTCTCCACGGCGATCGTCCCCTGATGGTCGGTCACGATCTGGCGGGCGATGGACAGTCCCAGGCCACTTCCTCCGGTGGCGCGCCCCCGTGCCGCGTCCGCCCGCCAGAAGCGGTCGAAGAGATGCGGCAGGTCCTCGGCGGGTATTCCCTTTCCGGTGTCCCGCACCTGGAGGAACGCGAGATCGCCGTGCCGGGCCAGGGCCAGTGTCACCGTGCCGCCCGGTGCCGTGGCCCTCAGCGCGTTGCCGACCAGATTGCCGACGACCTGGCGCAGTCGGTCGGCGTCGGCGAGGACGTCCACAGGCCGCGGCGCCTCCAGCCGCAGCGCGACACCTGCCGCGTCGGCCTGGGCACGGTGAGCCGTGCCGGCGGTTTCGAGGAGTTCGCGCAGGTCGACGCGCACCCGGTGGTAGGTGAGCGCACCGGCCTCGGCCAGCGCGAGATCCTGGAGGTCGTCGACGATCCGCTGCTGCAGCATTGCCTCCTCGTGGAGGGAGTCGAGCAGCTCGGGGGTCGGCTCGACGACCCCGTCCCGCAGGGCCTCCAGATAGCCGCGCAGATTGGCCAGCGGGGTGCGCAGCTCGTGGGCGATGTCACCGGTGAGGCGGCGCTGGCGTTCCTCGACGGCCTGTATGGACTCCGCCATCCGGTTGAAGGCACGACCGAGTTGGGCGATCTCGTCCCGGCCGGAGACGGGCACCCGCCGCCCCAGGTCTCCCTCGCCCAGCCCTCCGGCGGCCAGGGTCATGGCACGGACCGGGCGCAGCACGGCCCGGCTCAGGAGCAGCGCGCCGAGCACGGCGGCGAGGGCGACGCCGCCTGCGACGGCCATCGTGGGTGCCGCGGCCAGGGTGGGCGGGGACTCGTCCCGGACGCCGAGACGGATCACCAGGCGTGGCGGGGCGGCGGAGCCCACGCGCTCGTTGAACACCCGCTGCAGGCAGGTGGTGAACTGTTGTTCGGACTCGCAGGTCCGGATCACCTCGAGGTCCTGCGGGGTCTGCCGGTCCGGTTCGCCTTTCGGCTCCCCGCACTGTTCCGGCCGGTGCTCTGTGCTGATCCGCGGTACGCCGGTGTCGTCCGGCCGGGCCGTCACCTCGGCCCCCGCCCGGGTCAGACAGGCCGCGTACACCGCTTCGGCGCGGTACTGGGCGATCGCGGTCGCCGTCAGCTTCATCGAGGTCCGCGGCAGCTGTCCCGCGGGGATCCGCAGGAGGGGACGCGGGTCGACCAGCACGGGCGGCTGGTTGCTCACCGGGCGGGGGGTACGGCCCTGGAGCGCGTCGGAATCGGCGAGCAGGACGTCGTTCTCGGTGGCGACCCGGATGCGCTGGCCGGTGTCCTCGGCCAGGTGGCTCACCGTCGGCGAGAGGCCTTCCCAGGTGCTGTGCGCGAACCCGTACGCGCGCAGGTCACCGGTGATCCGGGAGACCTCCTGCCGTCCCGCGGTGACACTTTCCTGGACCTGGCGGTTCGCCTGACGCAGGGTCAGCCAGCCGGTGGCGGCGGTGGCGGCCATCGCGACCAGCATCAGCAGGCCGAGTACCCGGAACCGGAAGCTCATCGCGTGCCACCCCGCCCCTCTGCCAGGACGTGCGTGTTCAACGGGACGCGGATACTCGTCAAGGGAGCGCTTTCGGCCGAAAGGACTGGGGAGTGGCGCATTTCCTCTTCCGGTATTTTCGGTCTCTCATGGGCAGTAATTGGACGGTTGGGGGCGGAATGATTTCTTCAGTGTCCATTTGGCTGTGATCGTACTGACGCCACTTGCACACCGATTGATGCAGTGGTCGCTGTTTCCCTCAGGTGTCATTCAACGGCCTGGGGAAGCGGTGCCAACAGAGAACGCATTCATGGGGGTTCAAAAGTGAAGCGTCGAATCGTGGCTGTCGTACCCGCCCTGGCGGCGGTGGCAATGGCCGTCCCGCTCGCCCTCTCCACCCCGGCCACCGCGGCCGCGTCCTGCGGCAGGACCGCCTCCGACATGGACAGCAGCGCCTGGAACCGGACGGCCAACGGCGCCAACGAGAGAAGCGGATCCAGCACCGGCTGCGTCAGCAACGGCATCGCCTACAACACCCACCGCCTCGACTACCACTGTTACACGCGCATCGGCAGCGGCAGTGAGACCTGGACGTACCTCCGGAACGACACCACCGGTACGTCCGGCTGGGTCCGCGACGACCTGCTGAGCGACGGCGGCAGCCTCGTCTACTGCGGCTTCTAGCCCGCTCGCCGGCACTCCCGCGGGAGTACCGGGCAAGTAGGACTGATGGTGCGTCAGGGGCGGTCTCACCGAGGCCGCCCCTGACCCGTACGACGGACCGGCCGCTCAGGAGCCGGACAGGGCCTCCGTCGGTGACAGCCGGCTCGCCCGTACCGCCGGATACAGTCCGGCGATCATGCCGATGACCAGGGTGCAGCCGATCCCCGCCGCACTCGCCCACACCGGGACGACCGTCGGCCAGTCGCGGCTGAGGGCGTAGGCCGCCGTGATCGCCGTCCCCAGCACCGTCCCGCCGAGGCCGCCGATGAGCGACAGCAGCAGCGACTCCGTCACGAACTGGGTCCGGATCTGGCCGCGGGTCGCCCCCAGCGCCCGGCGCAGGCCGATCTCGGGGCGCCGCTCCAGGACCGAGATGACCATCGTGTTGCCGACCCCGACGCCACCGACCAGCAGCGCCACGCCACCGAGGCCGAGCAGCAGCCCGGTGAGCGCCGACTCGGTGGCCTCGCGGGCGGCGAGCGCGTCGGAGGGCCGGGAGATCCGGACCTGTCCCGGTTTCTCGGGATACGCCGTGGCCGGCAGCACGGCCCGTACCGCCGCGATCTGGCTGTCCTCGGCGCGGACGTAGACCGTCGACGGATGGCCGTCGAAGCGCAGGTACGTCCGGGCCGCCGGCCAGCCGACCAGCGCCGCGCTGTCGAGCTCCGGCGCGAGCGGTACGGGGTCGAGGACGCCGACGAGGGAGAACCAGCGGTCACCGAGCCAGACCCGGGTTCCCGGTGTGTACACGTCGAGCCGGCCCGCGGCCGTGGAGCCGAGCACGACCGCCGGGTACTGCTCGGTCGCGGAATCCAGCCAGCGGCCCCGGCGGACGTGGCCGCCGACGGCCGGGAGCAGGTGCCTGTCGGCCGCGAGGACCTCGAGGGAGCCGGTGCGTCCGATGGCGATGTGCTCATTGCGGTAGATGTGCGCGTCGGTCGCGCCGGTGGCGGCGACCTGCTGCACGGGCGGGATACGGCCGATCATCGCGACGGCCTCGTGGGGCAGCTCGGCCTTGGTGCCGTCGAGTGAGTCGCCGGGGGCGACCCGCAGCAGGTTGGTGCCGAGCGCGTCGAGTCGGCGGTCCACCTCCGCCCGGCCGGAGCCGGAGATTCCGACCACCGCGATCATGGCGGCGACGCCGATCGCGATCCCGAGCGCGGAGAGGAAGATCCGCAGGGGACGAGTCCGCAGCCCGGTCCCGCCGAGCCGCACGATGTCCTGCGGACCGAGGCGGGCGGCCCGCAGCCGGCCGCCCGTGCCACCGGCGTCATCGCTCGCCCGTCCCCGGCCACGTGCGCCGCGCCCGCGGGGGCCGGAGGGCAGCGTCGGCGGGGTGTCGTCCATGGGCGGGCCGTTCGTCGTGACGTCGGTCATCGGACCGCCTCGTTCGGCGCGGCATCGGTCGCGGCACCGGTCGCGGTGTCGGTCGCGGTGTCCGCCACCACGCGGCCGTCGCGCATCTCGATACGGCGGGGCAGCCCGGCCGCGATCTCCCGGTCGTGGGTGATGATCACGACCGTGGTCCCGGCGGCGTTCAGCTCGCGCAGCAGACCGAGTACGGCCTCCCCGGAAGCGGAGTCCAGGTTGCCGGTCGGCTCGTCCGCCAGCAGGACCGCCGGTTCGCCGATCACCGCCCGCGCCACCGCCACCCGCTGGCGCTCGCCGCCGGACAGCTGGTGCGGGAGGTGGTGGACACGGTGGCTGAGGCCGACCCGTTCCAGCGCCACGGCCGCACCGGCCCGGCGGCGGCGCAGCGGCACTCCGGCGTACAGCAGCCCGTCGGCCACGGAGTCCAGGACCGGAACCCCTACCGCCAGATGGAACTGCTGGAAGACGAAGCCGATCCGGGTGGCCCGCAGCGCCGACACCTCACGGTCTGTCAGCTTCGCCACGTCGTGGCCGTCGACCAGCACCCGCCCGGCGGAGGGCCGGTCGAGGCTGCCCATGAGGTTCAGCATGCTGGACTTGCCCGAGCCCGACGGGCCGACGACCGCGACGAGTTCGCCGCGTCCGATGCGTAAGGTCACGTCCCGTACCGCCGCCACACCACCGGGGTACGTCTTGGAGACCGCGTCGAACTCCACGACCGCCGATGCTCCGCTCACTCCGGGATCCTCACGTTCATGCCCTCGCGCACCGCGCTTCCGCTGACTTCCACCCGGCCGTCCGCGAAGAGTCCGGTCTTCACCGCGACGAACCGGCCGTCCGCGGTCTCCAGGCCGTGGCCGCCCTCGGCCAGAGCGACCAGCGCGGCGACCGGGACGGTGAGGACGTCCGCCCGTTCCCGCCCCACGTACTCGACGGTGACCGGCGCGCTCTCCAGCCGTCCCACGGATCTCTGGTCCTTGATGGTGATGGTCACCGGAACCGTCGGTGCCGCGGAGTCACCCTCTCCGCCTCCGCCCTCGGGCGCGGTCGCGCTCTTCCCCACCGAGGCCACCTCGCCCTTCACCGATTTCCCGTCGGGCAGCCCGATCGTGACGGCGGCGCCGCGCACGGCCCAGGAGTCCTCCGCCGCCGAGGCGTTGACGACGACCTTCCGAGACGTACCGGTGTACGTGAGGACGTCATCGGTGGCCGGCGAGCCGAGCCGGACACTCGCGTGGCCGATCCTTACCTTGCCGGCGGAGTAGACGACGTCCCCGATGCCGACCGTGCCGGTCCGGGGGAGTCCGAGGGATTGCTGCCAGCGCTTGACCGCGCGGGCGGTGAGGTCGGTGAACTCCTCGTCGACGGTGAAGCCGGTGTAGCCGAGAGCGGCGAGATTGCTCTCGAACTGCAGGACGTCCATGCCGCGCAGCGTGCCCGCTGTCCCGCCGGCCCCGGCGCCGCCCGGCGTCGGCGATCCGGAGGGGTCCGGAGCCCCGGAGGTCTCGTCCGTGCGGCCCTGGTCACCCGAGTCCTGGGTGTCCTGCTCGGTCCCGGTCTCCTGCCGGGTGCCCTGCTGGGTGCCCGCGGTCAGGCCGAGCTCCCGGTACATCGGCAGCGTCCCGTACAGCAGCACCACCGGCCGGTCGTCGACGCGCAGCAGAGTGCCGCCGCGCCCCACGGTGGTGCCCTCCGCGGGCAGCCAGGTCACGGTGCCCGTCGCCTTCACCGGCAGCGGTATCTCAGTGCCGTAGCCCAACTGGCCGTCCACCGTGGTGCGTTCCGTCAGTGTGGTCCGGGTGACCGGGACGGTGGAGCCTGAGCGGGGCGGGGCGGAGGAGCCCGCCTGCGACCCGCCTCCGCCGAGGCCCAGCGCACCGATCACGGCGACTGCGGTCACGACGACCAGAGCCGACGCCACCAGGACCGTTCGCCGCCCGCGCCGACCGCGCGGCGGCGGCGCGGGAGCCGCCCCGCGCTCGTGCTCGGTCTGCTCAACCGTCTCCGCCATCGTCAGCCCTTGCCCGCGGGCTGGTCCGCCGGGTCACCGATGATCGGAGCGCAGACACGGGTGGCACGCTTGGCCCCCGCCGACGTCTGGTTCCACTCGGAGCCCTGCGCGGTCCCGTCGGGGCCGGGATCGGGAAAGTCGGGGGCGCCGTTCTTCTGCATGCAGTCGGCGTAGTCACGCTTGACCTTGATCTGCTCGGGAGTGAGCTTGGGCTGGTTGGCGTTCTCAAGTCCCTCGGGGACGGCCGCCTTGAGCGAGGCGCACTTCTCGGAGGCGTCCAGGAACTTCGTGTTCTTCTTCAGCGCCGCGTTGTCGCCGAAGTCGACCTGCCCCTTGGCGTCCGGGTCGGGGGCGTCGACCCCGTTCTCCCGCAGACATTTCACCCACTCGCGCTGGGCGTTCACATACGCGGCCACGTCGTCGCCGCCACTCGGCGCGGTCGTCCTGACGGACGCCTTGTCGCCGTCGGCCGTCGGGACCTTCGGGGTGTCGCCCTCGCCGCCGCAGCCGGCCAGGGTGATCGCCATGACCGACGCCGTCACCACGGCCATCAACACCCGGTTCGTCCTCATCGGTTCTCCCGCCTCCCGTCGCGCCCGACCGCGGACGCGGCGGGCCTGCCGACCGTAGGCCGGAGGTGATGAAGAACCTTTGAAGAACCTGTCATCCGATCATGCGACGCGTTTCGCACGGGACACCACGGCAGGGCGACTCCCGCGAGACGATCGCCCACGCCTCGCGCGGGACCTGGGTGAGCCCCGGGGACGTCCTGGGCGTCGGCGCCCGCGGAACGGCGGCTGTCTCGCCGGGCCGTCGGGTCTGCGCGGTGGGCAGGACCGGGCCCGGCTCAGCCCGGGGACATAACGGCCTGCACACCGCAGGCGTTGCAGGCGCCATGCCGAGTGGGGTCCACGGAGGAGCCCAGACCGTACGGCTGTTACGCGGCCAGCGACTTGAGCCGGGATGCCGCCTCCTCCAGCACGCTTGTCTGCTTGCAGAACGCGAACCGCACGAAGGGCGCGCCCGCCTCGCGGTGGTCGTAGAAGACGGCATTCGGGATGGCGACGACGCCGGCGCGTTCGGGCAGGGCGCGGCAGAAGGCGAAGCCGTCGCTTTCGCCGAGGGGGCGGATATCGGTGGTGATGAAGTAGGTGCCGGCCGGCTTGAAGACTCCGAAACCGGCCTCCGCAAGGCCGGTCGCCAGCAGGTCCCGCTTGGCGAGCATGTCGTCGCGGAACGCGGTGAAGTAGCTGTCCGGGAGGGCGAGTGCCTCCGCGACCGCGTACTGGAAGGGGCCGGAGGACACGTACGTCAGGAACTGCTTGGCCGAGCGGACGGCCGAGACCAGAGCGGGCGTCGACGTGATCCAGCCGACCTTCCAGCCGGTGAAGGAGAAGGTCTTGCCGGCCGAGCCGATCGAGACCGTGCGCTCCCGCATCCCCGGGAAGGTCGCGAGGGGGAGGTGCTCGGCCTCGTCGAAGACCAGGTGCTCGTACACCTCGTCCGTGACCACCAGCAGGTCCCGCTCCACGGCCAGCTCGGCGATCGCGGTGAGCTCCTCGCGGGTGAGGACCGTGCCGGTGGGGTTGTGCGGGGTGTTGATCAGGAGGAGCCGGGTCCGGTCGGTGATCGCGGCGCGCAGTTCGTCGAGGTCCAGGCGGAAGCCGGCACCCCCCTCGACGTGCGGCCGCAGGGTGACCGGGACGCGTGTCCCGCCCGCCATCGCGATACAGGCCGCGTAGGAGTCGTAGTACGGCTCGAACGCGACGACCTCGTCACCCGGCTCGACCAGGGCGAGCAGAGCGGCGGCGATGGCCTCCGTGGCGCCGGCCGTGACCAGGACCTCGGTGTCGGGGTCGTAGGCCAGGCCGTAACGGCGCTCCTGGTGCGCGGCGACGGCCGTGCGCAGCTCCGGGACGCCCGGGCCCGGCGGGTACTGGTTGCCGCGTCCGTCGCGCAGCGCCCGCACGGCCGCCTCCCTGACCTCCTTGGGCCCGTCCGTGTCCGGGAAGCCCTGGCCCAGGTTGATCGAGCCGGTCCGCAGAGCCAGGGCGGACATCTCGGCGAAGATCGTCGTCCCGAACTCGGCGAGACGGCGGTTGAGCAGGGGGCGCGCGCTGGAGGTCATGCCGGTCATCCTGCGCCCAAGCTCTGGAGTTCCTCAACTCTGCTTTGACGCGTGACGCGGAAGGGCATCTCCAGCTCACGCAACCAGCGAGGCGCCCACGGGGGGTCGCTTCGGGGGGCAACGGAAGGAGGGTGGGCCATGGTCATCGGCATCATCCTGGCGGTGTTCGCGGTCATGTTCGTCGGGGCGCTCGTGTCCAAAGCGAACAGGAAGAAGAGCGTCAGCCTGGGCAAGCCGGTCCGCGGCGGCAGGTCCGGGGGGCACCGGGACAGCTGGTGGGCCGGCGGGGTGGGCGGTGCCGGCTCGTCGTGCGGTACGTCCGGCGGCGACTCCGGGGGTCACTCCGGCGGTCACTCCGGTGGGCACTCCTGCGGCGGTGGGTCGTCCTGTGGTGGCGGGTCGTCCTGCGGCGGCGGGGGCGGATGCGGGGGAGGCAGCTGACACGGGGCAGCTGAGCTCCAGCAGGGGGAACCGCATCCGAAACCGGGGGAGCGGGGGAACGCGGGGGCGTGGGTCCGGACCTGGGACGGGCCGCACGCCCCCGCTTGTCGCTTTTTCACTTCGGTGCTCCGGCGCACACTCCGGCCGCCGTGGCGTACGCCGTGGTTGAACAGTTGAGCTGGGGAGCCCACGCAGGGATGGAAACCGCACGAAGTTGGGTAAAAACGCTGTGGTGGCACCACCGTTCATGATTCCCTCTAAACCACCAACGCAGCCCCTCGGACGTCCTACGGACACGTCCTGACCTCCCGACTGGGCTGACCGGGCCGATCCCCCCCACAGTCGCCCGGGTGCGCCGGAACCCCACACCACCCTTTCTTTGCGTGCTAGCGGAGCCGACCCATGCTCACGACCCTGAACACCTCGTACACCGACACGCGCGCGGCCGACCTCGCCTGGGCCCTGGGGCGCGAGCCGCTGCCCGCCCTCGCCACGCTCGACCTCGAGATCGCCGGGGCGAAACTGCAGTTGAGACTGCTCGGCGCGTCCCATCAAGTGCTCCTGGAGGAGGACCGGCGCACGTGTTCGGAGACGGTGGCGTGCATCGCCGGCAGCAGTACGCCACTGCCGCTGGGCGTGGCCAAGCGGGTGGGGGACTGGGAGTACGAGTTCGCCGCGCGCGTGGAGGTGCTGACGCCAGGTCAGTTCGCCGGACGGGCACAGGAGTTGCTCGCGCTGGTGTCCGACCATCCGAACGGCCTTGCCGGAGTCTTTCCCGGCAGCCCGCACGCCTTCACGGCACTGCTGGCCCAGCGGTACGACGGGCAGGTGCACTGGCGGACCTGGCACGCGTATCCGCAGGACGGGCAGTTGGTGGCCACGTGGACGCGTGTCGGGATCCGGGTTCCGGCGGGGACGTCGGGCTGAGTCGCACAAACCCCCGTTTCCCGGTTCACTCCCAGTTCCACACGTGTGGGTGACGAAGCGTGCCAGGGCCGTGACGTAACGTCGCACCGTGATCGAGCCGCACGCCCCCGCCCCGCCCGGCGCTCCGCCGCCCTGGGCCGGGCCCGCACGGCTGCCGGTCCGGCAGGGCATCGGGCGGTTCCTCGTGCTCGCCTGCGTCTTCGTCTGCGCGGCCTGCGGACTGGTGTACGAGCTCGAACTGGTGGCCCTGGCCTCCTACTTGATCGGCGACTCGGTCACCCAGGCCTCCGTGGTGCTGTCCGTCATGGTCTTCGCCATGGGCATCGGCTCGCTGGCCGCCAAGCGGCTGCGCCGGCACGCGGCGGCGGCCTTCGGCGCGCTCGAGGCGCTGCTCGCGCTGATCGGCGGGTGCAGCGCGATGGCGCTGTACGCCGTGTTCGCGTGGACCGGCGACTGGGGCGGGCTGTGGGCGAGCGGTCCGCGCTGGCTCCTGGTCGCCTTCTCCCTCGCCATCGGTCTGCTCATCGGCGCCGAAGTCCCCCTGCTGATGGAGCTGATCCAGCGCATCCGCCGCCAGGACGCGGGCGGCGCGGTGGCCGACCTGTTCGCGGCGGACTACGTCGGCGCCCTGGTCGGCGGCCTGGCGTTCCCCTTCCTCCTGCTGCCCCTGCTGGGCCAGTTGACCGGCGCGATGCTCACCGGCGCGGTCAACGCCGTCGCGGGTGGCGCCCTGGTCCTCGGCCTGTTCCGCCGCGACCTGAGCCGCCGGGCCCGCTGGCTGCTGCTGGTCGCCAATCTCGCCGTACTCGGCGTCCTCGCCACCGCCACCGTCCTCGTCGACGACTTCGAGCGGGCCGCGCGGGAGGCGGTCTACGGCAAGGACGTGCGCGTCGCCCTCCAGACCGGCGTCCGGGAGATCGCCCTCGCCGGCGGCACCGGTGGGCGCCCCCTCGACCTCTACCTCGACGGCCGCCTCAGGGTCAGCGGCGGCGACCAGAACCGGTACCACGAGGCTCTCGTCCACCCGGCGATGAACGGCCCCCACGCGCGCGTGCTCGTCCTCGGCGGCGGCGACGGCCTCGCCGCCCGTGAGGTGCTGCGCCACCGGGACGTACGGCGGGTCGACATCGTCGCCCTCGACCGCGCGGTGGTGGACCTGGCCCGCAGCGACCCGGCGCTCTCCCGGCTCAACGGCCAGGTCTACGGCGACGCCCGCGTCCACGTGAGCACGGCGGACGCGTTCCGCCGGCTGCGGACGGCGGCGCCCGTGCCGTCGTACGACGTGGTGATCGCCGACCTGCCCGACCCCGGTGCCACCGCGAGCACCAAGCTGTACTCGGAGGAGTTCTACGGCCTGATCCGTCGCGTCCTGGCCCCCGACGGCCGTCTGGTCGTGCACGCGGGGCCGGTCGGCTCCCACCCGCACGCCTTCTGGACGGTGGAGGCGACCATGCGCGCGGCGGGCCTGCGCACCACGCCCTACCGCGTCGCCGGGTGCGGCTTCGGCTCCGCGGTGGGTTCCGACCGTACGGCCGGAGCGTCCCGTACCCCCCACGACTGGGGTTTCGTGCTGGCGTCGCGGCAAGCCCGCCCGGTGCTCGGCCTGGACCCCCGGGCGCCGAGGCCGGCGACCCTGACGCAGAAGTCCCTGCGGGCGGCGCACCGAGCGGCGGAGGAGACCCGGGTCGCGGGCCCGGTGGCCTCCACGTTGGTGCATCCGCGCTACTGATCCCCGCCCCGGGGCGGAAGGGCGCGGTCACTTTCCACCAACGGGGGTGCGCGACCGCCGCCCCTGGGTAGGCTCGGCAACCATGGAGCATGAGGTGTTCGTTCCGGTTCCGGTCGAGCGGCTGAGGCAGGCCCTGGGGGATCCCCTCAGGGTGGCCCGCGCGGTTCCCGGCCTCCAGCAGGACGCCGGCGCGGACCCCGTCGCCGGGCGCCTGAAGGTGCGGGTCGGCAGCCACTCCATCACCTACCGGGGCGCGGTACGGGTCTCCGCCCGGGACGACGGTTCCTACGCGGTCGAGGGCGACGCCACCGAGACCCGCGGCACCGGCTCCGTCCAACTCGCCCTCACCCTCCGCCTGCGCGACACGGACGGCGGCACGACTCTCACCTTCGACGGCACGGCCACGGCGGACGGCCGCGTCACGGAACTTCCCCAGGACGCGGTGGGCTCCGCGGTCGTACGCCTGCTGAACCGTTTCGCGGAGGCACTGGGCGAGACGGAGGCGGAGGCGGAACCGCAGCAGCCGACGGACGAGCCGGAGGCACCCGAGACCGTCGCGGCCCAGGTTGCCCAGGCCGTGGAGACCCCCGACGAGCCCCCGGCGCCCGTCGTCGACGACTTCACCGAACCCGTCGGCCCCCCGGCCGAGGCGGCGCACGCCCGCCGCACGATGATCGGCCGCAGCGCGGAGGAGGTCGACCACGCGCCCCCGAGAGGCCGTTACGCCCCCGTCCCCGCCCCCCAGACGGTGGCCTCGGGCGCGGCCCTCCGCTGGGCGGCGCCGGCGGCGGCAGTGGTCCTGGCCTCGGCGATCGTGGTGGGAAGGGCGCTGAGGAAACGCCGTTGAGCAGCCGTTGAGTAGGGTCGTCCCGTGAGCCAAGAAGACATCACACTGACCGCGGGCGACGCGGAAGTGACCTTGCAGCCGGGAAACGGCGGACGGGTCGGGGGACTTCGGGTCGGAGGCGTCCAACTGCTGCGCCAGGGCGAGCGCTTCGGCTGCTTCCCGATGGTCCCCTGGTGCGGACGCATCCGGGACGGACGGTTCCGCGACGGGGCCGACGTCCACCAGATGCCGCTCAACTCCCCGCCCCACGCCATCCACGGCACGGCCCGCGACGGCGCCTGGAGCATCGCCCGCACCACCGCCGACGAGGCGGTGCTGACGTACGACCTCGTCGAGCCCTGGCCCTACTCGGGCCGCGTCACCCAGATCGCGGCGCTCACCCCGGACGCCCTGACACTCACCATGTCCGTCGAGACGTACGACTCCTCCTTCCCGGCCCAGATCGGCTGGCACCCCTGGTTCAACCGCACCCTCGACGGCGGCGAGCCGGTCCGGCTCGACTTCACCGCCGCCTGGCAGGAGGAGCGCGGCGACGACCACCTGCCCACCGGCAACCGCGTCGACCCGAAGCCGAGCCCCTGGGACGACTGCTTCGGCATGCCCGACGGCGTCGACGTCACCCTCACCTGGCCCGGTCGGCTGGAGCTGAAGGTCGCCAGCCGCGAGGAATGGGTCGTGGTGTACGACGAGCAGGAGGCCGCCGTCTGTGTGGAGCCGCAGACCGGGCCGCCCAACGGCCTGAACACCCTGCCGCGCCTGGTCACACCCCTGGAGCCGTTGGAGGCCTCGACGACCTGGAGCTGGCGCCGCCTCTAAGCTGACAGGCATGACTGACGCTCGCGCCGCCCTCAAGCAGCAGATCCTCGACAAGGCCGTGGTGCACGGCAAGGTGACCCTGTCGTCGGGCCTGGAGGCCGACTACTACGTCGACCTTCGCCTGGTGACCCTCGACGGCGAGGCCGCGCCCCTGGTCGGACAGGTGCTGCTCGACCTGACCGCCGACCTGGAGTTCGACGCGGTCGGCGGTCTGACCATGGGAGCGGACCCGGTCGGCACGGCCATGCTGCACGCCGCCGCCGCGCGTGGGCGCAGGCTGGACGCCTTCGTCGTACGCAAGGCGGCGAAGGCGCACGGCATGCAGAAGCGGGTGGAGGGGCCGGACATCGCGGGCCGCCGGGTCGTGGTCGTCGAGGACACCTCCACCACCGGGAACTCCCCGCTCGAAGCGGTCGCGGCCGTGCGTGAGGCGGGCGCCGAGGTCGTCGCCGTCGCGACGATCGTCGACCGGGCCACGGGCGCCGCGGAGAAGATCGAGCAGGGTGCGGGCGTGCCGTATCTCTTCGCGTACTCGAAGGACGAGCTGGGCCTGGACTGACCACGGACCGATCGCGGGATGGACCATCCGGCCAAGTCTGGAAAGATGAGGCCGACGATGACGTCGAACCCCCACACAAGGTCTAGGTCAGGGCCGTAGCACGCAGTACGCCAACCCGCAGATACAAGGAGCGGACAGATGCCCATCGCAACCCCTGAGGTCTACAACGAGATGCTCGACCGGGCGAAGGCAGGCAAGTTCGCCTACCCGGCCATCAACGTGACCTCGACCCAGACCCTGCACGCTGCGCTGCGCGGCTTCGCGGAGGCCGAGAGCGACGGCATCATCCAGATCTCGACCGGCGGTGCCGAGTTCCTGGGCGGCCAGTACAGCAAGGAGATGGTCACGGGTTCCGTGGCTCTCGCCGAGTTCGCGCACATCGTCGCCGAGAAGTACCCGGTCACCGTCGCGCTGCACACCGACCACTGCCCCAAGGACAAGCTCGACGGGTACGTACGCCCGCTGATCGCCGTGTCCGAGGAGCGCGTGAAGGCCGGCGGCAACCCGCTGTTCCAGTCGCACATGTGGGACGGCTCGGCGGAGACCCTCGCCGACAACCTCTCCATCGCCCAGGAGCTCCTGGAGCGCGCCCGCGCCGCCAGGATCATCCTCGAGGTCGAGATCACCCCGACCGGTGGCGAGGAGGACGGCGTCACCCACGAGATCAACGACTCCCTCTACACGACGGTCGACGACGCGATCCGTACGGCCGAGGCGCTCGGCCTGGGCGAGAAGGGCCGCTACCTGCTGGCCGCGTCCTTCGGCAACGTCCACGGTGTGTACAAGCCGGGCAACGTCGTGCTCCGCCCCGACCTGCTGAAGGAGCTGAACGACGGCGTGGCCGCCAAGTTCGGCAAGCCGGCCGGGTCCCAGCCGTTCGACTTCGTCTTCCACGGCGGCTCCGGCTCCACGGAGGAGGAGATCCGCACCGCGCTGGAGAACGGCGTCGTCAAGATGAACATCGACACCGACACGCAGTACGCGTTCACGCGTCCGGTCGCCGACCACATGTTCCGCAACTACGACGGCGTCCTGAAGGTCGACGGCGAGGTCGGCTCCAAGAAGACCTACGACCCGCGCACCTGGGGCAAGCTCGCGGAGGCCTCGATGGCCGCCCGTGTCGTCGAGGCCACGCAGAACCTGCGCTCGGCGGGCACGAAGATCAAGTAGTTCCAGCGTTTTCCGCGAGCCCGGTGCCGTGGCACCGGGCTCGCTGTATACCTGGGGCATGTCCGACGTCCGGCTGGCCTCGCCGCAAGGCAAGTGGATCCTCCTCACCACCGTCCTCGGCTCCAGCATGGCGCTGCTGGACTCGACCGTCGTCAACGTCGCCCTGCCGCGCATCGGCCGTGACCTGGACGCGGACCTCGCCGCCCTGCAGTGGACGGCCAACGCGTACATGGTGACGTTGGCCGGGCTGATCCTGCTCGGCGGCTCCCTCGGGGACCGGTACGGCCGTCGCAAGGTCTTCGTGGTCGGGGTGGTGTGGTTCGCGGCCGCCTCCCTGCTGTGCGGCCTCGCCCCGAACGTCGGCGTCCTCGTCGCCGCCCGGGCCCTCCAGGGGGTGGGCGGCGCGCTGCTCACACCCGGGTCCCTGGCCCTGATCCAGGCCTCCTTCCACCCCGACGACCGGGGCCGGGCCGTCGGCCTCTGGTCCGGCTTCGGGGGCATCGGGGCGGCCGTCGGCCCCTTCGTGGGCGGCTGGCTCGTGGACGGGCCCGGCTGGCGCTGGGTGTTCCTGCTCAACGTCCCGCTGGCGCTGCTGTGCGCGCCGATCGCCGTACGGCATGTCCCGGAGTCCGCTGGGGGCACCTCCCGCTCGAGCGAAGCCGAGAGTGGGGGAGGCCGGGCCGATCACGGGCGCTTCGACGTGCTCGGCGCGGTCCTCGGCGCGCTGGCGCTCGCGCTGGTGACGTACGCGCTGATCGAGGCCCGTTCCGGATCGCTGGTGGTCGCCGTCACGGCGGTCGCGGGGGTGGCCGCCGGGGTGGCCTTCGTCGCCGTGGAGAAGCGGCGGCCCGATCCGATGATGCCGCTCGGGATCTTCGCGTCCCGGCAGTTCACCGCGGTCAACCTGGTGACCCTGTGCGTGTACGCGGCCTTCGGCGGGTTCTTCTTCCTGGCCGCGCTCCAGCTCCAGGTGGTGGTCGGCTGGTCGGCTCTCCAGGCCGGTACGGCCCTGCTGCCGACGACCGCCCTCATGCTGCTGTTCTCCGCCCGCTCGGGCGCCCTCGCCGACCGCATCGGGCCGCGCATCCCGCTCACCGTGGGTCCGCTGCTGTGCGCGGCCGGGATGCTGCTGATGCTGCGGGTCGGGCCGGGGGCGTCCTACCTCGCCGACGTCCTGCCCGCGCTGCTCGTCCTCGGTACCGGCATGGTCGCGCTGGTCGCCCCGCTGACGGCGACCGTGCTGGGCTCGGTGGACACCTCGCGGGCCGGCCTCGCCAGCGGCATCAACAACGCGGCGGCCCGGGCGGCGGGCCTGATCGCGGTGGCCGCGCTGCCGCTGGTCACCGGGATGGGGGAGGAGGCCTACCGGTCCCCGGGGGCCTTCGACGACGCCTTCGGCCGGGCGATGACGGTGTGCGCGGGGGTGCTGGTGGTGGGGTCCGCGGTGGCTTTCTCGACGGTGCGGTCGCTGCCGGCGGGGTGTCGGCGGCCGGAGTGCCGTACGCACGGGGCCGTGCTGTCGCCGCCGCTGGAGGGGGCGGGAGTGCGGAAGCGGCTGTCGTAGTGCGTCCGCGGGCCGGTGGGGGCCGGTCGCGCGGTTCCCCGCGCCCCCGAAACAGGTGGGTACAGCTCGACGGGCCTCCACCGCACCCACTCAGGGGCGCGGGAACCGCGCGACCAGCCACGGCGCACCCGCAGGCGAACCACTGCCTTCCGCGAGGGAGACTGGACCCATGTCGATTCACGAGAACCTCCTCGGGGGCCCGCCCCCGACCCACCTCCCCGACGACCCGGAGCCCCGTGAGCTCCTGGCGAACGGCACCGCTCCGGCGGACGTCGCCGCGAAGTACCCGACCTCCTCGCTGGCCTGGGCCCAGCTGGCCGACGAGGCGTTCGAGCGGGGCAGCGTCGTGGAGTCGTACGCCTATGCCCGTACGGGCTACCACCGTGGCCTGGACTCGCTGCGCCGCAGCGGCTGGAAGGGCCACGGGCCGGTCCCGTGGGAGCACGAGCCGAACCGCGGCTTCCTGCGCGCCCTGCACGCCCTCGCCCGTGCCGCCGGTGCCATCGGCGAGCAGGCGGAGTACGAGCGCTGCTCGCAGTTCCTGAAGGACTCCTCGCTCACGGCGGCCGAGACGCTGGGCTGATCCGTCACCGTTTTCCGGGCCCGCCTGTGTGACCAGGCGGGCCTTGCCATGTCCGGGCAGCATGGAAGAGGATGCCCGGCGGGGACCGGGGCCCCGTGTCGGTAACGGCAGGGCGGACCGCTACCCGGAGTACACAACAGGAGACAGCGATGTCGTCCCATGAGGCTCAGGAATCGCAGGAGCCGGAGACCCCGCATCTCGCCCCGAAAATTGACTGGAGCCAAGGCACGACGCCGTACGAGGACTACGTCAAGGCGGACGTGCTCACCCACCTCCAGCAGACCCTCTCCGACGATCCCGGAGAGATGGTCTTCCTGGTCACGACCCAGGTCATGGAGCTGTGGTTCACCGTCATCGTGCACGAGTGGGAGACCGCGGCGGCCGCGCTGCGCGCCGACGACGTGCCCACGGCGGTCGCCGCGCTGAAGCGTTCCGTACGCGAGCTGGAGGCGCTGACCGCCTCCTGGAAGCCGCTCGGCCAGCTGACCCCGGCGCAGTTCAACTCCTACCGCTCCGCGCTCGGCGAGGGCTCCGGCTTCCAGTCGGCGATGTACCGCCGGATGGAGTTCCTGCTCGGCGACAAGTCCGCGTCCATGCTCGTCCCGCACCGGGGCGCGCCCCGCGTCCACGCCGAGCTGGAGAAGGCGCTGCACGAGCCGAGCCTGTACGACGAGGTGCTGAGGCTGCTGGCGCGGCGCGGGCACGCGATCCCGTCCGCTGTCCTGGACCGGGACGTGTCACGCCGGTACGAGCCGTCGGAGGAGATCGAGGCCGCCTGGACGGCCCTCTACTCCGGCCCCGAGAACGACGAACTCGCCCGCCTGGGTGAGGCGTTGACCGATGTCGCCGAGCTGGTGTGGCGCTGGCGCAACGACCATCTCGTCGCCACCCGCCGCGCGATGGGTTCCAAGGCAGGCACGGGCGGTTCCGCCGGGGTGGCCTGGCTGGAGAAGCGCGCGCAGAAGAACGTGTTCCCGGAGCTGTGGACGGCGCGCTCCCATGTCTGAACTCGCTTTCAAGGCACAGGAGTTGGACGCCGGTGATGAACTGGCGGGCGTGCGCTCCCGGTTCGTGCTCGATGACGTGGTGTATCTCGACGGGAACTCGCTGGGCGCGCTCCCGGCCGACGTCCCGGGGCGTGTCGAGGACGTCGTACGCCGCCAGTGGGGGTCGCTCAGGATCCGGTCCTGGGACGAGAGCGGCTGGTGGACGGCGCCCGAGCGGATCGGCGACCTGATCGCACCGCTGGTCGGGGCGGCGGCCGGGCAGATCGTGGTCGGCGACTCGACAAGTGTCAACGTCTTCAAGGCACTTGTGGGTGCGGTGCGGCTCACGGGCGGTCCGGCCGCCGGTCGTGACGAGGTGGTCGTCGACGCGACCACCTTCCCCACGGACGGGTACATCGCCGAGTCCGCGGCCCGGATGACGGGCTGCACCCTGCGGGCGGTGACCCCGGCGGAGGTGCCGGACGTGCTGAGCGGCCGTACGGCGGCCGTCCTGCTCAACCACGTCGACTACCGCACCGGGCGCCTGCACGACCTGCCCGCACTCACGGCTGCCGTGCACGCGGCGGGCGCGATCTCCGTCTGGGACCTGTGCCACAGCGCGGGCGCCCTGCCGGTCGGTCTCGACGCGCACGGCGTCGACCTCGCGGTCGGCTGCACCTACAAGTACCTGAACGGCGGCCCCGGTGCACCGGCGTACCTCTATGTGCGCCGCGAGCTCCAGGACCGCTTCGACTCCCCGCTGCCCGGCTGGAACTCCCATGTGGAGCCCTTCGGGATGCGGCCGTCGTACGAACCGGCGCCGGGCGCGCTGCGGGGCCGCGTCGGCACGCCCGACATCCTCTCCATGCTCGCCCTGGAGGCGGCCCTGGAGGTCTGGGACGGGGTGTCGGTCGAGGCGGTGCGCGCCAAGTCCCTCGCCCTGACGGACTTCTTCCTGGAGTGCGTCTCGTCGTACGTCGATGAGGGACGCGTCGAGTGCGTGACGCCCCTGGCGCACGGCGAGCGGGGCAGCCAGGTCGCGCTGCGCTGCGAGGACGCGGGCGAGGTGATGAAGCGGCTCGTCGAGCGGGGCGTGGTGGGCGACTTCCGGCACCCGGACGTGCTGCGGTTCGGGTTCACGCCGTTGTACGTCGGGTTCGCGGACGTGGAGCGGGCGGCACGGGTGCTGGCGGAGACGCTCGGGGGCGGTCCGGGGAGCGGGTTCTCCGGCTGAGTGGTTCGTGGTGGGGTCAGGCCGGGGTGAGGTACACGCCGGCCTGCGCCGCCGCCACCGCCGCGGCCGCCGCGCGTTCGGCGGCGGCCGGGTCGGGGGCCGTGCCGGTGGTGAGGAGGCCGTAGTAGAGGGGAGCCGACACCGCCCGTACGACGGTCGCCGGGTCCGTGCCGGCGGGGAGCTCCCCGCGCGCGACGCCCTCCGTCACGCAGGGGGCCCACTCGGCGACCCGTACGTCGTAGAAGTGCCGCAGCGCCTCGGCCGTCCGCGGGTCGCAGGCCGCCGCGGCGATGACCGCGCGGAACAGCGCGCCCTGCCGGGGGTCGGCGAGCGTGCGCTGGACCAGCGAGGCGTTCGCCCGCAGGTCGTCGTGGACCGAGCCGGTACGGGTGCGGGGCAGCGACTGCTCGGCCATGTCGGCGAGCAGGTCGGCGACCAGCGCGGTGACCGTCCCCCAGCGCCGGTACACGGTCGTCTTGCCGACCTCCGCGAGCCGGGCCACCTCCGCGAGATCGAGGCGGTCGAAACCCTGCTCGGCGAGCACGTCTCCGGCCGCCCGCAGCACGGCCGTACGGACACGGGCGGTACGCCCTCCGGGACGGACGGTGCCGGGTTCGGCGGACATGTCGGACTCCTCGGTGCGCTCGGGATCCGCGGCGGCGGACACCTCGCCAGCGTAACGAAACAGCAGGACCGTTTAACCCTCACCGAGCGTGACATCCGCGTGTCCGCGCACGTCATGGGCCTGATACCGTCCCGGCCAACGGCCGAATTCTCTTCCAGGATGCTTTCACGGTCCGTCAGATTCGTTTCGTAGCTGAGAGGTTGGAGCATGCCGGACGACGCCGTAGGCCGTGCCGCCGCAGAAGCCCGTGCCGCGGCCGAGGAGGAGTCGGCCTTCTCGCACCCGGCGGTCGACCCCGACGCCACCGCGGCATACGGCGACGACCCCGACCAGGTGATCGACTTCTACACCCCGCGCGTGGCGGTGTCCCCCGGGGGAGGTCTCGCGCCGCTGGTCGTCGTCCTGCACGGCGGGGCGTGGCGGGCGCCGTACGACCGGCGCCATGTGACACCGTTCGCCGACTTCCTGGCCCGGCGCGGGTTCGCGGTGGCCAACGTGGAGTACCGGCGCGGTGGGGTGTCGGTGCCTGCGCAGGGCGCGGCGGCCGGGGGCGGTGCGGATGGCGTGGGCGCGGGTGGTGGCGGCGCGGCCGGCGGCGGCGCGGTTGACGTCGTGCCGGTGGCCGGGCGCTGGCCCGAGACCTTCGACGACGTGGCCGCCGCGATGGACGCGCTTCCCGGGCTCGTGAGGGAGTTCCTCCCGCAAGGCGACCCGCGCCGCATGGTGGTCACCGGTCACTCCGCGGGCGGCCACCTCGCGCTGTGGGCCGCGGCCCGGCACCTCCTGCCGGCCGACGCCGCGTGGCGCATCGACCGGCCGGCACCCCTGCGCGGGGTCGTCGCCCTCGCCCCGATCGCCGACTTCACGGTCGCCGACAAGCTGGACGTGTGCGGCGGGGCGTGCCGTCAACTTCTGGGCAGCGGGGAGGAGTTCACCGCCCGCATGCCGTACGCCGACCCCGCCCTCCTGCTTCCCACCGGCATCGCGACCACCCTGGTCCAGGGCCGCACGGACACGGTCGTCCCGCAGGCGGTCGCCGAGGCGTACGCGGACGCGGCGGCCAAGGCGGGCGAGGTGGTGGGCCTGACACTGCTGGAGGACGTCGGCCACTTCCCCCTGATCGACCCGGCGGCGGACGCGTGCGCGGTGGTGGCGGAGGAGATCGCGCAGCTGGCGTGGTGACGTCGGAGGGGATCGCGCGGTTGGCGTGGTGACGTAGGAGGGGATCGTGCGGTTCCGGCGTCTGTACCGGGCCCTCCCGGCGTCCGTATCGGGCCCTTCCGGCGTCCTCGTTCCCCCCGGTGATACCCGTAATACCTGAGAGCTACGACGCCAAAGAGCTCCCTGGCGTGACGCGGACGACAGCCGCGGCTCCGTAACTTCCCCTGCAGACAAGCCCGATGGCCGGGCTCGTCCGGACGGGGAGGGACGAGGACTGTGGGGAGCAGCTGGAGGGGTGGGCGCCAGGGCCGCGGTGACGCGCGGCAGCACAGAGGAGACGACCGCGGGAAGCCCGCACACCGGCAAACCCGCCCGTGGCGCCGGGCCCTCCTCGCCACCCTCATCACCGCTGCGGTGGTGGTCCCTCTCTCCGCGGCCGCCCGCCCGGAGATCCCGTCCCCGCCACCCGCCACGCTCCCGAAGCCCACCGCCGCCACCCTCGACGGGATCTACGCCGCCAACAGCGCCAACGCCGCCGAGGCAGCCCGCGCGGCCGCGGCCCACGGCGACACCCACCGCGCCGCGGCGGACCGGGAGTTGGCCGCTCCCACCCGCCACCTGCTCACCTTCGACGGCCGGGGCCCCGGAAGAGCGACGGAGGTCTTCGGCGACCTCGCCCGCGCCGACCACGTGGCCGTCCTGGTCCCCGGCTCCGACACCTCCCTGGACACCTACGGCCGCTTCCGGGCGACGGCGACGGCATTGCGCCGGCAGCTCACCACCACCGCCCCGCACGGCACCCGGACCGCCGTGGTCGCCTGGCTCGGCTACCGCACCCCGGCCACCCTCAGCACCGCGGTCCTGACCACGAACAGGGCCGACGAAGCGGCCCCCCACCTGCGCGCGTTCATACGGCAACTCCACGGCGTCGTCGGCCCCGCCGCCACCATCTCCCTCGTCTGCCATTCCTACGGCACGGTGGTCTGCGCCAGGGCCGCCGCCCACCTGGACGTCGACGACCTGGCCCTCGTCGGCAGCCCCGGCACCGGCGCGGACACCGCCATGGCCCTGCACACCCCCGCCCGGATCTGGGCGGCCAGGGGCAAGGACGACTGGATCGCCGAGGTCCCCCACGTCAGGACGGGCCTCTTCGGTGTCACCGTCGGCTTCGGCACCGACCCGGTCTCCCCGGCGTTCGGCGCCCACCTCTTCGCCGCCGGAAAGGGCGGCCACAGCGACTACTTCAGCCCGGGCTCGGTCTCCCTGACCAACCTCGCCCGGATCGTCCTCGGAGACACCGCGGAGGTGACCCGTGCCTGACACCCACCACACCCGGGGCGGCGCACGCACCGGCATACGCCGGGGCGCGGACGGCATACGCCGGGGCGCCGACCGGATCCACGCGGCGACGCCTCTCGGGCGGGACCGGGCCGTCGACGCCCTGCGCGCCTTCGCGATCCTCGGCGTCGTCCTCGGCCACTGGCTGGTGACCGCCCTGGTCGCCGACGGCGGCGGCCTGCACACCGCGAGCCCGCTACAGCACATGCCGTGGCTGGCCCCGATCTCCTGGGCCTTCCAGACACTGGCCGTGTTCTTCCTGGTCGGCGGCCATGTGGCGACCCGCGGTTACGCCTCGGCACGCGAGCGCGGGACGACGTACCGGCAGTGGCTGACGAGCCGTCTGTCCCGGCTGTTCAAGCCGGTGGCCGCCGTCCTGGCCCTGTGGACGGTGGCGGCGACGGCCCTGCTGCTGACGGGCGCCCCGTTCGAGACGGTCCGCACCCTGGTCAGACTCGCCCTGTCCCCGATGTGGTTCCTGCTGGTCTTCAGCGCCCTGACGGCCGCGACCCCGCTGCTGCGGCGGCTGCACCCGCTGTGGCCGCTGGCCGTCGTCCTGCACGTGGACCTCGTCCGCTTCGGGCTGGGCGGGCCGGACTGGCTCGGCTGGGTGAACCTGGCGGCCGGCTGGCTGGTCCCCTACACCCTGGGTGCGGCCTGGACACGGGGCGAACTGGAGGGGCGGCGCGTGGGATGGGTCCTGCTCGGGGGCGGTGCGGTGGTGACCGCGGTGCTCGTCGGGTGGGCGGGGTATCCGGCGTCGATGGTCGGGGTGCCGGGCGCGTCGGTCTCCAACCTGAACCCGCCGACACTGGCCGCCGTCACCTTCGGCCTGGCCCAGTGCGGCCTGGCCCTGCTGCTGCGCGACCGGTTGCGCCGCGGTATGCGACGCCCCTTGGTCTGGGCGGCGGTGGCGCTGGTCAACCTCTCCGCGATGACGATCTTCCTGTGGCACCAGACGGCACTGATGGCCACCACGGCCACCGGTCTCGCCGTGGGCCGGCTGCCGGGCCTGCACACCGTTCCCGACGGACTGGGCTGGGTGGCGGCCCGGCTGGTCTGGCTCCCGGTGTTCGTCCTCGTCCTGGCGGTGTGCTGGTCGGCCTTCCGGTCCTTCGAGCAGGGGCCGCGCCGGGTCGGGGGCCGTCCGTCACGGGTGATCCGTGTCCACCGCCGTACCGAGCGGGCGGCAGCGAAGGAGGCCCGTCGTGCCTAGGGTGGTCGGTGTGAGGGAGACGGGGGCGGGGGTCCAGCAGGTGGTCGTGGGCCGTGTGCTGCGCTGGCTGCGGGTGCTGCGCGACGACCTGTGCACCCTCCGGGCCGATCCGCTGCCCCCGTCCGTCTGGCTGCGCTGGCTGGCGCACGGGGTGGTGTGCCTCGCGGCCCTGGTCATCGCGCTGGCCGGCACGGCGGAACTCATGGACGGCGGAGACCTGGGTTTCGGCCCGGCCTTTGCGATCGCTGTCACCCAGGGCGGTGCCACCGCGCTCGCGCTGTGGCGGCCCCTTCCGGCCTGGTGGCTGTCGATCGGGGCCACGGTGGTCGCGGCCGTCGCGCTGCACGGCAAGGTGAACCTGGCTGACGGGACCAGCTTCACCTGGCCCTGGACCGCGTCCGGGATCATCGCGCACCTCTTCGTGCTGCTGCTGGTCGGTCTGCGGGTGCCCACCCGGGTGTCCGCCGAGGTGCTGGCGATCACGGCGCTGGTCACCTATGCCCTCCAGGGTGTGTGGGGCGCGTCGAACTACCAGTCCACCGGGGTGGTCGCGGTCGCTCTCTCCGCGGTCGTCGTGCTGCTCGGCACAGCCCTGCGCGGCCGCCGCGAGGCCCGCGCCGAGCTCGGCCGGCAGACCACGCTCACCGAGGAGGAGCGCAACCGCCGCACCCTGCTGGAGGAGCGCAGCCGTATCGCCCGCGAACTGCACGACGTCGTCGCCCACCACATGTCCGTCATCTCGATCCAGGCACAGGTCGCCCCGCACCTCGTCGAGAACCCGTCCCAAGAGCTCCGGGAGAACCTCGACGGCATCCGGCAGAACGCGCTGGAGGCACTGACCGAGCTGCGCCGGGTCCTGGGCGTGCTGCGGGCCGCGGACCCGGACGCCCCGGACCCCGTCGAGCGGCCCGGCACCGGCACCGCCCCGCACACCCCGCAGCCCACCCTCGACCGGCTCGACGCGCTGGTGGAGAACACCCGGGCGGCCGGACTGAGCGTCCAGGTCGACGTACAGGGCGCCCGGCGGCCCCTGCCGTCCGGCGTGGAGCTGTCGGCGTACCGGATCGTGCAGGAGGCGCTGAGCAACGTCCTGCGCCACGCGCCCGGCTCGACCGCCTCCGTCAGGCTGGTCCACTACCTGCACGGGGTGGACGTGCGGATCGCCAACTCCCCTCCCACCCACAGGGCGGCAGCCTCACCCGGCGCGGGCCACGGACTGCTCGGCATGCGGGAGCGGGCCGCGATGCTCGGCGGAACACTGCGCGCCGGCCCCCGGCCCGACGGCGGTTACGAGGTGGCCGCGTATCTTCCGACGGCGCCCCCGGGCGGCCCCGACCAGGTCAGCGAATCCAAGGACGGCACCGCATGACGAGCAGCCCCATCCGCGTACTCATCGCCGACGACCAGCAGATGGTCCGGCAGGGCTTCAGCGTGCTGCTGAACGCCCAGCCCGGCATCGACGTGATCGGGCAGGCGGTCGACGGCCTGGACGCCGTCGCCAAGGTCGCCGAACTCGTCCCGGACGTCGTCCTGATGGACATCCGCATGCCCGAGCTGGGCGGCATCGAGGCCACCCGCCGCATCACGGGCGAGCGCCCGGAGATCAGGGTCCTGGTGCTGACCACCTTCGACCTGGACGAGTACGTCTACGAGGCGCTGCGGGCCGGCGCGTCCGGGTTCCTGCTCAAGGACGCCTCCGCGGAGCAGCTCGCCGAGGCCGTGCGGGTGGTGGCGGCCGGGGACGCGCTGCTCGCGCCCGGCATCACCCGGCGGCTGATCGCCGAGTTCTCCCGCCTCGGGGACCGGCCCCGTGGCCCGCTCAAGCGCCGGGTCGGCGAGCTGACCGAGCGGGAGACGGAGGTCCTCGCGCTGATCGCGCAGGGCCTGTCGAACGCGGAGATCGCCGAGCGGCTCGTGGTGGCCGAGCAGACCGTGAAGACCCATGTGGGCCGCATCCTGGTGAAGCTGGGCCTCAGGGACCGCACGCAGGCGGCGGTGTTCGCGTACGAGTCGGGGCTGGTGCGGCCCGCGGGGTACTGACCACCACCGCTGCGGACTGCGCGGTACCGACCACCCCCGGTACGGCCCTCGGCACACCGACCGCCCTCCCCGGACCCGTAGTACCTGAGAGGGATGACGAAGGACCCGTCTCACTGGTGACGACGGTGACGCCCGCCCCCACCTACCGTTTCGGATGTGACCGACACGACCGAGACACACATGACACTTCCGCAGTACGGCAGCGGCGAGTACGACGCGGACAAGCCCCGCAGCCCGGAGTTCAGGGCTGCTATGGACGCCCTGCGCGGCCTGCGGCACGACCTGCTCAGTGACGCATTCGCCTACCGGCTGCTGCCTCCCATGCGCGTCGACAAGGGGCTCTCCCGCCTGCTGTCCGGCCGGCTGCGGGAGTACGCGGTCTGGACACCCCACACGTTGATCACCGCAGCCGGACTGCTCGCGATGCTCATCGGCGCGGACAACAGCGGCCGCGGCGCGGTCACCAACCTCTTCGTCGGTGTGGCCGCCCTGGCCCCGATCCTGCTGACCATGGTGCGGCCGGTCATGGCCTTCTGGCTGTCGTTGGCCGCGACCGCGTTCACCTATCCGGTGGCTTTCGTCAACTCCTGGCAGCAGGACTGGCCATGGCTGCCGGGCAGCTTCGCCTGCCACCTCGTCGTGCTCACCGTGGTGGCCATGCGCACCAGGCCGCGTACGGCGGCCTGGATGTGGCTGCTGACCGGGGCCTACGGTCTGATATGGCAGGGCGCCCTCGGCGCCGATCACTACTACCGCTCCAACACCGCGGAGATGCTGTTCATCTCCGCCCTGATCCTGCTCGTCGTGAGCGTCTGGCACATACGCCGGGACGCCGTGCAGACGGTGACCGCCCAGCAGACGGTGACCGCCCACGAGCGCTCCCGCCGCACGCTCCTGGAGGAACGCACGACCATCGCCCGCGAGCTGCACGACGTGGTCGCCCACCACATGTCGGTCGTCGCCATCCAGGCGGAGGCCGCGCCCTACCGGGTGGAGAATCCGCCCCCGGAGCTGGAGAAGGCGTTCGCCACCATCCGGGAGAACGCGGTGGCGGCCCTGACCGAGCTGCGCCGCGTCCTGGGCGTGGTCCGCGCCGAGGACTACGAGGCGCCGGACGCCCCGCAGCCCACCCTCGCCGACCTGGACGCGCTGCTCGCCAATGTGCGGGACACCGGATTGAGCGTCGACAAGGCGCTGACCGGAGCGGTGCGTGAACTGCCGCAGGGGGTCGAGCTGTCGGCGTATCGCATCGTGCAGGAGGCGCTCAGCAACACCCTGCGTCACGCACCCGGCGCGAGCGCCCGGGTCGAGGTGTCGTATGTCCTCGGCGGCCTGGGCCTGCGCATAGTCAACGGCCCGCTGCCCTGGCCGTCGCTGGTGAAGCCCTCGCCCGGAGCGGGCCACGGCATCACCGGCATGCGGGAGCGGGTCTCCATGCTGAACGGCGAGATGACGGCGGGCCCCACGGACGAGGGAGGGTACGAGGTGACGGTGTTCCTGCCGGTGCCGCTCGGGGACGAGGGTGCGGCATGACGATCCGGGTCCTGGTCGCGGACGACCAGATGATGGTCCGCGAGGGCTTCTCGGTGCTGCTGAACGCGATGCCGGGCATCGAGGTGGTCGGTGAGGCCGTGAACGGCCGCGAGGCGGTGGACCGGGTCCGTGAACTCGCCCCCGACGTGGTCCTGATGGACATCCGGATGCCGGAGCTGAACGGCATCGAGGCGACCAGGGAGATCGTCGCGGCCGACGGCACGGCGAAGGTCCTGGTCCTGACGACCTTCGACCTCGACGAGTACGTGTACCAGGCCCTGCGCGCGGGAGCCTCGGGCTTCCTCCTCAAGGACGCCTCGGCCCGTCAACTCGCCGACGGAGTGCGGGTGGTGGCCTCAGGCGAGGCGCTCCTGGCACCCTCGGTCACCCGGCGTCTGATCACGGAGTTCGCCAAACTCTCCGAGTCCCCCCGCCTGATGGCCTCGGCCCACACGGCCTACGGCGACCTCACCGACCGCGAGACGGAAGTACTGGTCCTCATCGCCCAGGGCCTGTCGAACGCGGAGATCGCCGAGCGGTTGGTGGTGGCCGACTCGACGATCAAGACCCACGTCAGCCGCATCCTGGTGAAGCTGGGCCTCAGGGACCGCACCCAGGCGGCGGTGTTCGCGTACGAGGCGCGGCTGGTGACGCCCGGGTAGGGGTGCGGCCCTTGGTCTGGGCCCTGCACAAGGTCGAGGGTCAACCCGCGCTTCGGGCCCTGAGAGAACACCCCTGGTCACAAGCCCGCCTTTCGGGCTAGCGTCCCCGCATGGCAGCCTTCGATCCCTGGGACGCGGCGTTTCTCGCCGACCCGTACCCCGCCTACGCCGAGCTCCGCGCCGCAGGCCGTGTGCAGTACTACGAGCCCACGAACCAGTGGCTCGTCCCGCACCACGCGGACGTCTCCGCGCTGCTCAGGGACCGCAGGCTCGGGCGGACCTATCAGCACCGGTTCACGCACGACGACTTCGGGCGTACGGCACCGCCGGCGGAGCACGAGCCGTTCCACACGCTCAACGATCACGGGATGCTCGACCTGGAGCCGCCGGACCACACCCGGATCCGGCGTCTGGTGTCGAAGGCGTTCACGCCGCGCACGGTCGAGCAGCTGAGGCCGTATGTGACGGACCTGGCCGGTGAGCTGGTGGACCGGCTGGTCGCGGAGGGCGGCGGTGATCTGCTGACCGATGTCGCCGAGCCCCTCCCCGTGGCGGTGATCGCCGAGATGCTGGGGATCCCGGAGTCGGACCGGGCGCCGCTTCGGCCCTGGTCGGCGGACATCTGCGGGATGTACGAGCTGAACCCGCCGCAGGAGGTGGCGGCGCGGGCGGTACGGGCGTCGATCGAGTTCTCCGACTACCTCCGCGACCTGATCGCCGAGCGCCGCAAGGAGCCCGGGGACGACCTCGTCTCCGGTCTCATCGCCGCCCACGACGAGGGCGACCGGCTCACCGAGCAGGAGATGATCTCCACCTGCGTCCTGCTGCTCAACGCGGGCCACGAGGCCACTGTGAACGCCACGGTCAACGGCTGGTGGGCGCTGTTCCGCAACCCCGGCCAGCTGGCCGCCCTGCGCGCGGACCACTCCCTCGTCCCCCGGGCCGTCGAAGAGCTCATGCGCTACGACACCCCCCTCCAGCTCTTCGAACGCTGGGTCCTGGACGACATCGAGATCGACGGGACGACCATTCCGAGGGGCGCCGAGATCGCCCTGCTCTTCGGCTCCGCCAACCACGACCCCGAGGTGTTCCGCGACCCCGAGCGCCTCGACCTCACCCGCACCGACAATCCGCACATCTCCTTCAGCGCCGGCATCCACTACTGCATCGGCGCCCCCCTGGCCCGTATCGAGCTGGCCGCCTCCATGACGGCCCTGCTGGAGAAGGCTCCGACGCTGACCCTGGCGGCGGAGCCGGAGCGCAAGCCGAACTTCGTGATCCGGGGGCTGGAGGGACTGCGCGTCCACATCGCCCAGGGGCAGTGACCGCAACCGGCGGGAGGTGGGTGCACGGACGCAACGGGTGTTACTCAGGCCGCAGTTGAGTACGCGTGCTCATACTCGCGGCTCGCCGCGCGACCAGTATGGAACCACGGCGCCGACGAGAGCGCCGAGGGGATCCAACTGAACCTGTGGGGGAATTTCTCATGTCGCGTCGTATCGCCGTTTCCGTTGCTGCCGGTGTCGTCGTCCTCGGAGGTGCCGGTGCCTTCGCCCTCGCCTATGCCGGGGACCAGTCGCCCGCGCTGGCGCACAGCTCGGCCCGTTACACCGCTCCCGCCGCCGGCCACGACGGCTCGTTGACCTTCACCACCGATGTCACGGCGTCCTCCGAGGTCAAGAGCGTGAAGGTGCTGGCCTGGCCGGCGAGCTCGTCCTTCGCGAAGAAGGGGCTGACGGTCAAGGACATGGGCGCCGTCGAGTCGGCCGTCTGCAAGCCCTCGGGCGGGGACAGCGAGCGGTGCACCTACAAGGTGCCCGTCACCCGTGCCGATGCCGAGGGCTCCCCGCGGGGTCTGTGGCACGTGGCCGTCCTGGTCACCGCCAAGGACGGTGACACGACCCTGGACACCAAGGCGGCCGACTTCACGGTGGCCTGATCCGGACGCACCGCGCTCTCGGCTCGGGTCACTCCGCGGTGGGCCGTCGCCGGCCCACCAGCCGCACCAGCACGGTGAGGACCAGGAGCGGCACGAAGGCTCCGCCCAGCACCACGAACGGCAGCTCGGTGAGCAGCACCGTGGGGTCCATGCCCTCGTTCTCGAAACCACTGCCCAGGTGGCGCCGGGTGCGGGGCGCGGACAGCCACAGCAGGGGGGCCGCTGTCGCCCCCGCCGCCGACAGCGCACAGCCCATGCAGGTCACCAGGTCCGCTCTCCGCTTCATGCCGGAAGGGACGCCTGTGCCCGGGCTCACGGTTCAGGTCGCCAGGTCTCGTCGCCGCAGCCCCATGAGACCCCCGGCCACCAGTACCCCCGAGAGCCCGAGCAGGACCAGTACCGGTCCCCACTCCATCTTTCCTCCCGGCAGCTTCGGCAGGTGGCCGAAGGGGGAGAGGTCCAGGACGGCCCGCGGGACGTCGAGGGCCGGGCCGACCCAGCCGATCAGCAGCACCGCCCCGGTGATACCCCAGGCCAGGGGAGCGAGGCGCGGGGCCCTCCCGTACAGCAGGAACGTGAGGCCGCCGATCACCCACACCGCGGGCACCTGCACCAGGCACGCGCCCAGGATCGGGCCGGTCTCCTTGCCGTAGCCGACGGCGAGGCCGAGGCCCGCCAGCAGCAGGACGAGTGCCGAACCGCCGAAGGCGATGACCAGGTGGCCCGAGGCCCACCGCAGTCGGCCCACCGCGTTCGCCAGCACCGGTTCCGCCCGCGTCGACGTCTCCTCGCCGTGCAGCCGCAGCACCGACGCGACGACGTACAGCGCGGCCACCAGACCCAGCATCCCGGTCATCGAGGCCAGGAAGGCGTCCGTGATCCCGGAGTGCCCGCCCATCCGCTCGAAGATCTCGCGGGCCTTCTCGTTGTCGCCGACCAGGTCGGCCACGCCGTCGGTCAGACCGCCGTAGACCACCCCGGCGAGGAAGAAGCCGATCGACCAGCCGAGCACACTGCCCCGCTGGAGCCGCCAGGCGAGCGCGCCCGCCGTGCCCAGGCGGCCGACAGCAGGTCCCGGGCGGGTCGGTACGAAGCTCATGCCGACGTCCCTGCGGCCCGCCAGTACGTAGGCCAGCGTGCCCTGGCCCGCCACCGCTGCCGCGAACAGCAGCAGCACCCACCAGCGTTCGCCGGCGAAGGGGCGCAGCTGCGACAGCCAGCCGAGCGGCGACAGCCAGGTCAGCGCCGAGGACCCTCCCCCGGAGCCGACAGCCGGGGAGGTGCCCCCGGTCGACGCCGCGTCGCCCGCCGCCCGCAGGACGAAGGCGGCACCCAGTGCTCCTGCCGTCAGGCCCCGCGCCGACCGCGCGCTCTCCGTCAACTGCGCGGTGATCGCGGCCGTCGTGGCGAAGAGCATGCCCACGGCGGCAAGACCCAGGCCGAAGGCGAGGGCGCCCGCGATTCCCCGGGCGGCCAGACCCGCCGTCACCAGCAGGGCCAGCGCCCCGCTCGCCACGGCCGCCGCCAGCAGCGCCGCGGTCAGGGACGCCCGTCTGCCCACCACGCCCGAGGCGATCAGCTCCTGCCGGCCGCTCTCCTCCTCGTCCCGGGTGTGGCGTACGACGACCAGGAGACCGGTGACGGCGGCGAGCGCCCCCGCGTAGACGCCGACGCGCCAGGCGGTGAGGGCGCCGAGGGAGTCGTCGAAGACGGGCCCGATCAGGGCGCGGAAGGAGGAGTTGGTGGCCACCTGGCGCAGCAGGTCGGCGCGCTCGGCCTCGGTGCCGTACAGGCCCTTCAGGGTGTTCGGCATGGAGAGGACCATCAGGGCGTTCACCGCCACCCACACCGGGATCATCAGCCGGTCGCGGCGCAGGTTGAAGCGGAGCAGTACGCCGGTGCCTGCCAGGGACGTCACGACTCCTCCTGGTAGTGCCGCAGGAACAGTTCCTCCAGTGTCGGCGGGGTCGACGTCAGCGAGCGCACTCCGGACGCGCTCAACTGCCGCAGCACCGCGTCGAGTTCATCCGTGTCCACCTGCAACCGGACCCGGCGGCCCCGGACGTCGAGGTCGTGGACGCCGGGCAGGTGCGCCAACCCGTTGGGCGGGCCCGCGAGTTCGGCTGTGACGCTGGTCCGGGTGAGGTGGCGCAGCTGGGCCAGCGAACCCGACTCCACCGTGCGGCCGCGCCGGATGATGCTGACCCGGTCGCAGAGTCGCTCGACCTCGCTGAGGATGTGCGAGGACAGCAGGACCGTACGGCCGCGCTCCCGCTCCTCCTCCACGCAGTGCTGGAAGACCTCCTCCATCAGCGGGTCCAGGCCTGAGGTCGGCTCGTCCAGGATCAGCAGGTCCACGTCCGAGGCGAACGCGGCGACCAGGGCGACCTTCTGGCGGTTGCCCTTCGAGTAGGTGCGGCCCTTTTTGGTGGGGTCCAGTTCGAAGCGCTCGATCAGCTCGGCACGCCGCGTGGCGGAGAGGCCGCCGCGCAGACGGCCGTAGAGGTCGATGACCTCGCCGCCGGAGAGGTTGCGCCACAGTGTCACGTCCCCGGGCACGTAGGCGATCCGGCGGTGCACCTCGACCGCGTCGGCCCATGGGTCGCGGCCCAGCACCTGCGCGGCGCCGGAGTCGGCGCGCAGCAGGCCGAGCAGGACGCGGACGGCGGTGGACTTTCCGGCGCCGTTGGGGCCGAGGAAGCCGTGCACCTCGCCGGTCTCGACCTCCAGGTCGAGGCCGTCGAGGGCGTGGGTGCGCCCGAACGACTTGTGCAGGCCGGAGACGGTGATGGCCTTCGTCATGCTTCAGAACGTACGCTTCTTTCAGAAATTTGTGAAATTAAGGAAGTCTATGAAGCTCCTTTAAGGTGGTGACCATGACGGATGCGGTGGAGCGGGATCCGGAGGCGGTCTCACGGTTCGTGGAGCGGTTCGCGGCGCAGCTCGTCGAGGCGGGGCTGGCGCGGATGCCGGCCCGGGTCTTCTCGGCGCTGCTGGCGTCCGACAGCGGCGCCCTGACCTCCGCCGAGCTGAGCGAGCGGCTGCGGATCAGTCCCGCGGCCGTGTCCGGGGCGGTGCGCTACCTGGCACAGGTGCACATGCTGTCGCGCGAGCGGGAACCCGGATCGCGGCGGGAGCGCTACCGGGTCCACTCCGACCAGTGGTACCAGGCGCTCACCAACCGTGAGGCGATCATCAAGCGGTGGGAGGACGCGCTGCGCGAGGGCGTGACCAGCCTGGGCGCCGAGACACCGGCGGGACACAGGCTGGCCGAGACCCTCGCGTTCTTCGAGTTCGTCGAGAAGGACGTGGCACAGATGATGGAGCGCTGGAGGGCCCACCGCGCCGAACTCTTCGGCCCCTAACGCTCCTTCGTCTCCTCCAGCACCGTCCGCCCCAGCAGCAGATACCGCTCCGGCGAGCGCCGCTTCAGGTACTGCGCGTACCCGACGCCCAGCGCCGCGACGGCCGCCACCAGCCACGGCGTGGCCCTGAGCACCAGCGAACCGGACTCCTTTCCGGCCGCCGCGCTCATGTTGGAGACCAGCAGGACGACCACGGCGAGCATCGCGACACCGCCGACCAGCGGGGCTGTGAGGGTCCGGAACCAGTGGCGGCTCTCCGGGTGGTGCGTGCGGAAGTACGCCAGCACCGCGAAGGAGCACACGGCCTGCACGACCAGGATCGCCATGGTGCCGAGGATGGCGAGCAGGACGTACGTGCCGTCGTACGGGTCCTTGCCGGCCGCCCAGAACGCCACCAGGAGTACGGCCGTCACGACCGTCTGCACCAGGCCCGCGACGTGCGGTGAGCCGTGCCGGGGGTGGGTGCGGCCGACCGTGTTCTTCAGCGAGGGCAGGACGCCCTCGCGGCCCAGCGCGTACATGTAGCGGGCGGCGCAGTTGTGGAAGGCCATGCCGCAGGCCAGTGAGCCGGTGATCATCAGCCACTGCATGACGTCGACCGCCCAGTGGCCGACGTACTGCTCGGTGGGGCCGAAGAAGAGCTGCAGGGGGTTGGTGGTGGCGACCTCGACGGCCTTGGACTCGCCGGTGCCCGAGATGGCCATCCAGGAGACGAGGACGTAGAAGACACCGACGCCGAGGACGGAGATCATCGTCGCCTTGGGGATGATCTTCTTCGGGTTGCGGGACTCCTCTCCGTACATCGCCGTCGACTCGAAGCCGACCCACGACCAGAAGGCGAAGAAGAGGCCGAGGCCCGCGGACGTGCCCTTGAAGGCGTTGACCGGGTTGACCGGGTCCAGGCTGAAGCCGTCCGGGCCGCCGCCGTGGAAGGCGACCGAGACGGCCATCGCGGCGAGGACCGTCACCTCGGTGGCGAGCAGGACGACGAGCAGCTTCTCGGCGACCGAGACGCCGAACCAGGTGCCCATCGCGTTGACCGCGAGCATCAGGGCCGCGAACGCCCACCAGGGGATGTGCACCCCGGTCTGGTCCTTCAGCGTCCCCGTCGCGAACGACGAGAAGATGCCGATGAGCGCCGGTTCGAAGACGGCGTACGCGAAGGTGGCGAGCAGTCCCGAGGCGAGACCGGCGGTGCGGCCGAGGCCGTAGGAGATGAAGCCGTAGAAGGCGCCGGTCGAGGTGATGTGCTTCGCCATCGAGGTGAAGCCGACGGAAAAGATTGCCAGGACGACCATTGCGACGAGGTAGCTCGCGGGGGCGCCGATGCCGTTGCCCGCCGACACCATGAAGGGCACGTTGCCCGTCATCGCGGTGATCGGGGCGGCAGTCGCCACGGCCATGAAAACCACGCCGAGCAAGCCGATGGCGTTGGGTTTCAGCCGGTGGACCGTGCCGTCGCCGTCCGTGCTCGCCGCCGGGGCGATTCCCTCGTCCACTGCCATCGGGTGGCCCCTCTCTTGCCCGTCCACTGTGTGCCGAACCGGAACTCTGTAGCCCGAATGAGTCGAGCAAGGGTCTCGGGGCGTTAAATGTTTGTCAACCAGACCTTTAGAAATCTGGCGGCAATATGCGGCTCGTAGCGTCACCGGCATGAGCTACACGTCCGTTCTCGGCGGTCACCGCCACCGCTTCGACACCCTCGCCCGACTGCTCGCCGCCGCGAGCCCCGAGCGCTCCGGAGACCGGCTGGCGGGACTCGCGGCCGCCTCCGAACAGGAGCGGGTCGCCGCACGCTGGGCGCTGGCGGAGGTGCCGCTCGCGGACTTCCTCACCGAACCGCTGATCCCGTACGAGAGCGACGACGTGACCCGGCTGATCCTCGACACGCACGACGCGGCGGCGTTCGCGCCGGTGGCCTCGATGACGGTCGGCGGGTTCCGGGAGTGGCTGCTGTCGCAGGCGGCTTCCCCGGAGACCCTGGCCGCCGTGTCGCCCGGGCTCACGCCCGAGATGGTCGCCGCGGTCTCCAAGCTGATGGGCAACGCGGATCTGGTCGCCGTGGCCCGCAAGGTGCGCGTGGTCACCGCGTTCCGCTCGACGATCGGGCTGCCCGGGCGGCTGGCGACCCGGCTCCAGCCCAACCACCCCACCGACGACCCCGCGGGCGTGGCCGCGGCCCTGCTCGACGGACTGCTGCTGGGCTCCGGCGACGCGGTGATCGGCATCAACCCGGCGACCGACAGCCCCAGGGCCGTACGCGACCTGCTGGAACTGCTCGACGGGGTGATCCGGCGGTACGCGATCCCCACCCAGTCCTGCGTGCTGTGCCATGTCACGACGAGCGTGGACCTGATGGCGAAGGGGGCACCGGTCGATCTGGTCTTCCAGTCGATCGCGGGCACGCAGGCGGCCAACGCCTCCTTCGGGGTGACGCTCGGCCTGCTGGACGAGGCGTACGAGGCGGCGCTGAAGCTGGAGCGGGGGACCGTCGGTCAAAACGTCATGTACTTCGAGACCGGGCAGGGCAGCGCCCTGTCGGCGGGCGCGCACCACGGGGTCGACCAGCAGACGGTGGAGGCACGGGCGTACGCGGTGGCCCGGCGCTACGACCCGCTGCTGGTGAACACGGTCGTCGGCTTCATCGGCCCGGAGTACCTGTACGACGGCCGGCAGATCCTGCGGGCCGCCCTGGAGGACCACTTCTGCGGCAAACTCCTCGGCCTGCCCATGGGGTTGGACATCTGCTACACCAACCACGCGGACGCCGACGACGACGACATCGCCACCATGCTGACCATGCTCGGCGTGGCCGGCGCGTCCTTCGTGATCTGCACCCCGGGCGGCGACGACATCATGCTCAACTACCAGTCCGCCTCGTACCACGACGCGTTGTACCTGCGGGAGGTCCTGGGCCTGCGCCCGGCACCGGAGTTCGAGGCATGGCTGGACTCGATCGGACTGCTGGACGAGAAGGGCGGTATCCGCGAGGTCACCGAAGCCGCCCACCCGCTGACGGCCATCGGTAGGGAGCTGGCGGCATGAGTGAAGTGTCCGTACAGACAGGTGAGCTGTGGTCGGAGCTGCGGCAGCGCACCCAGGCCCGCATCGGCCTCGGCCGGGCCGGCTCCGCCCTCCCCACCCGGCACCGCCTCGAACTCCAGGCCGCCCACGCGGCCGCACGGGACGCGGTGCACTCGCCGTTCGCACCGGACGTGATCGCGGCGGGGCTGACCGGAACGCCGACGGTACGGGTCCGCAGCGCCGCCCCCGACCGGCTCACCTACCTCCAGCGCCCCGACCTGGGCCGTCGCCTCGACCCCATGGACCGGGCCCATCTGCCGACGGGGGACTGGGACGTGGTGTTCGTCGTCGCCGACGGGCTGTCCAGCCGGGCGGTGCACGAGCACGCGGCAGCGGTGGTGCGGGCGACGACGGCACGGCTCGGCGACTGGCGGATCGCCCCCGTCGTCCTCGCCGAACAGGCCCGCGTGGCCCTCGGTGACGAGGTGGCGGCGGCGATGGGGGTGGCGATGGTGGTGGTGCTGATCGGCGAACGGCCAGGGATGTCGGCGGCGGACTCGCTGGGCGCGTATCTGACGTACGCGCCGCAGCCGGGGGTGACGACCGACGCCGACCGCAACTGCCTGTCCAACATCAGGCCGCCGCTGGGGCTGTCGTACGAGGGAGCGGCGGGGAAGCTGGCGGGGCTGATGGGGAGGGCGCGGGGGTCGGGGGCGACGGGGGTGGGGCTCAAGGATGAAAGCGATCACGCGGGCGTAACGGATTCACTACGCTGAGTGGTGGCTGGTCCGCATCAGAGGGAGGGCGCATCATGACACTCATGGCAGAGCGACCGGTGATCAGCGGCACCACGCCCCGCAGCGGATTCGAGGACATGCTGAACGTCCTTGAAGAGCTGAAGGTGCCCGACGGCTACAAGGCCGAGATCATCAGGGGGAACATCGTCGTGTCGCCGTGGCAGAAGGCGTATTACCTGCGCGTCATGGAGCTGATCTGTGATCGACTACGCCCTCACCTGCCCGAAGGGCATCGGATCAGCGGACTGCCGGCGCTGTACGTGTTCCCAGGGGTCAAGCGGGCCTACGGCCCGGACGTCCATGCGGCTCACGAGCAGACCCGCGAAAGTACCAGCAGCCGTCTGGACGGAGAGGGCCTTTCGTTCGTCGCCGAGCTGACCTCGACGTCCACCCGTGACACCGACCTGACGGAAAAGGTAGAGGTCTACGGCAAGGCGGGCGTCCCCATCTATCTCATCCTCGATATGCAGGAAAATCAGGTCACCGTCCTGTGGGCGCCGTCCGAGCGGGGATACCGGGGGCGCCTGACTCAGCCGTTCGGCGAGAAGCTGTACATCCCGGAGCCGTTCGACTGCAAGGTCGACACCACCGGCTTCCAGGCTCCGGAAGAGGAAGACGCGGGCTGACGCCCTCACCGCCCCGGCAACACCAAGCCCAACGCACCCTCCCGCACCGTCCACGTCCGCCGCCGCACCGGCCCTCCCACCCCCGCGTCCGCCCGGTACCGGAAATCCGCCCCGGTGACGGTCACCGTCCTGCCGGTGGCCAGCAGCGGGGACGCCTCCGCCCCCACCGACAGCCGGCGCACCTCCACCGAGGCCAGGCCGCCGCCGGAGCCCGGGGTCACCGAGACCGCCTCCAGGGGCTGGTCCAGGTCCACCAGCGTCACCCCGTCGACCTCCACCCGCAGCCGCGAGGGCCCGGCAACGGCAGGCGCGGCCTCCCGGGCGGGGCGGGCCGGCACCAGGGTCCGTACGAGGTACTGGCAGGTCCGCAGCCAGGGCCGCGCGGCCTCCACGGGTTCCGCACGCGCGGCCGGCGCGGGAATCCGCAGCGCCCCGAGGACCACCCCGTCGCTGTCGTCGACCAGCATGTCCAGGCGCCGCTCGGCCCCGTCCAGGACCGCCCGTGCGGCGGCCACCGCCCCCGTCGGCACCCCGAGGGAGTGGGCGATGCCCAGGACCGGGCCCACCGGCACCACCGACAGCACACATTCGGCCAGCTCCCGCCGCCGGTGCAGCTGCACCACCGCCCGCATCAGCGCACGGTCGTCACCGACCACCACCGGACGCCGAGAGCCGCGCCGGGCCAGCGCCCGGGCGAACTCCTCGGGGCTCTCCGGCAGACACACCTTCGTCGAGGCACCCGCGCTGAGCACGTCTTTCACTATCCGTACGGACTCGCCGTCCGTCTGCCGGGCGACCGGGTCGATCACCACCAGCAGGTGATCAGAAGTCGCGGAAGTCGCCACCTCGGCCATGCCTCGCTTCCTCGGGTAGCATCTTGGTGCAAGAGCCCCTTGCGCTATTGCGCCAGGGGCTTCGTCTATTCCGGGGCACCCGGGTCCGACGGGCAGCGGCCGACGACGGCCGTGGTGCACGCGACGGAGAAACCGTACGCGTACGCCCCCGACCTTGGACATGCCCCGCCCGGAAGGGGTGTACGCGCGTGCCCGCACTTGTGCTGCTCGGTGCTCAGTGGGGTGACGAAGGCAAGGGAAAGGCAACCGACCTGCTCGGTGGCTCGGTGGACTATGTGGTGCGCTACCAGGGCGGCAACAACGCCGGCCACACGGTAGTCGTGGGCGATCAGAAGTACGCCCTCCACCTCCTCCCTTCCGGAATCCTGTCTCCGGGGTGCACCCCGGTCATCGGCAACGGTGTCGTCGTCGATCCGTCGGTCCTGTTCTCCGAGCTGAACGGACTGAACGACCGCGGCGTCGACACCTCCAAGCTCCTGATCAGCGGCAACGCCCACATCATCACGCCCTACAACGTCACCGTGGACAAGGTGACGGAACGCTTCCTCGGAAAGCGCAAGATCGGCACCACGGGGCGCGGCATCGGACCGACCTACGCGGACAAGATCAACCGCGTGGGCATCCGGATCCAGGACCTGTACGACGAGTCGATCCTGACCCAGAAGGTCGAGGCGGCCCTCGACGGCAAGAACCAGCTCCTCACCAAGGTCTTCAACCGTCGGGCCATCGAGGTGGAGCAGGTCGTCGAGGAGCTGCTGAGCTACGCGGACCGGCTGAAGCCCTACGTCGCCGACACGGTCCTGGTGCTCAACCAGGCGCTGGAGCAGGACAAGGTCGTCCTGTTCGAGGGCGGCCAGGGCACGCTCCTGGACATCGACCACGGCACGTATCCCTTCGTCACGTCCAGCAACCCCACCGCGGGCGGGGCGTGCACGGGTGCCGGCGTCGGCCCGACGAAGATCAGCCGGGTCATCGGCATCCTCAAGGCGTACACGACCCGGGTCGGCTCGGGCCCGTTCCCGACCGAGCTGCTCGACGAGGACGGCGAGGCGCTGCGCCGCATCGGCGGTGAACGGGGTGTCACCACCGGCCGTGACCGTCGCTGCGGCTGGTTCGACGCGGTGATCGCCCGGTACGCGACCCGCGTCAACGGCCTCACCGACTTCTTCCTCACCAAGCTCGACGTGCTCACCGGCTGGGAGCAGATCCCGGTCTGTGTCGCGTACGAGATCGACGGCGAGCGTGTCGAGGAACTCCCGTACTCCCAGAGCGACTTCCACCACGCGAAGCCGGTCTACGAGTACCTGCCCGGCTGGAGCGAGGACATCACGAAGGCCAAGACCTTCGCGGACCTCCCGAAGAACGCCCAGGACTACGTGAAGGCGCTGGAGGAGATGTCCGGCGCCCGGATCTCCGCGATCGGCGTGGGCCCGGGCCGGGACGAGACGATCCAGATCAACTCGTTCCTGTAAATCCCTTTTGTATGTCTGCTGTTGGGCCGGTCAAGGACTTCCTTGACCGGCCCATGGCTTGCTCCTGGTTCCGCGCGCAACCGGCGGGACGCGACTATCTACGCGGGTAGTTCCGTCTCTCCTCCCTCCCCCTTCCAGGAGCCCTGCCATGCCCGTCAGTCCCCTGAACCGTCGCGCGTTCGTGAAGAAGTCGGCCGTCACCGGGGCGGCCGTGGCCGTCGCGGGGTCGGTGGGAGCGCCCGCCGCCGAGGCCGCCGAGCGGCACCCGGCCAAGAAGAACCGCACCTGGTCGTTCTCCGTCCTCGGCACCACCGACCTGCACAGCCACGTCTTCGACTGGGACTACTACCTCGACAAGGCGTACTCCGACGCCAAGGGCAACTCCGTCGGCGTCGCCCGGGTCGCCACGCTCATCAAGCAGCAGCGCGCGGCCAAGGGCGAGGAGCATGTGCTGCTCGTCGACGCCGGCGACATCATCCAGGGCACTTCCCTCGCCTACTACTTCGCGCGCGTGCAGCCCATCACCGACAAGGGCGCCCCGAAGCACCCGATGGCCGTCGCCATGAACCACATGCGCTACGACGCCGCCGCCCTCGGCAACCACGAGTTCAACTACGGCATCGAAGTGCTCAGGAAGTTCGAGAGCCAGTGCCACTTCCCGCTGCTGGGCGCCAACGCCCTGGACGCGAAGACGCTGAAGCCCGCCTTCCAGCCGTACACCGTGAAGCGGATCTGTGTGCCGGGCGCCCCCGACATCAAGGTCGGCATCCTCGGCCTCACCAACCCCGGAATCGCCCTGTGGGACAAGGACAACGTCAGCGGGAAGATGGTCTTCCCCGGCCTGGTCGAGCAGGCGAAGAAGTACGTGCCCCGGCTGCGCGCCCTCGGCTGTGACGTCGTCTTCCTGACCGACCACTCCGGGCTCGACGGCTCCTCGTCGTACGGCGACGAGCTCCCGTACGTCGAGAACGCCTCCAACCTCGTCGCCCAGCAGGTCCCGGGCATCGACGCGATCCTGGTCGGACACACTCACGTCGAGGTGCCGTCGTACACCGTGAAGAACGACGAGACCGGCGAGGACGTCCTGCTGTCCGAGCCGTACTGCTGGGGCTACCGGCTCAGTGTCTTCGACTTCGAGCTGGAACTCGTGCGCGGGCAGTGGAAGGTCACCAAGAAGACCGCCCAGACCCTGAACCCCAACACGGTCGACGAGGACCCGGAGATCAAGAAGCTCCTGGAGGCCGACCACGAGCTGGTCGTGAAGTACGTCAACACGGCCGTCGGCACCTGCACCGAGGACCTCTCGGCGGCGGAGTCCTGCTGGAAGGACGTCCCGATCATGGACTTCATCCACCAGGTCCAGATGGACACCGTCAAGACCGGCCTGTCGACCGCCGACGCCGCACTCCCTCTGATCTCGGTCGCCGCACCCTTCTCCCGCACGGCCGACATCCCCGCGGGCAGCGTCACCATCAAGGACATCGCAGGGCTCTACATCTACGACAACACGCTGTACGGCAAGAAGCTCACCGGCACCCAGCTCAAGGACTACCTGGAGTACGCGGCGAAGTACTACCACCAGGTGCCCGCGGGCACGGCCGTGGACACCGCGACGCTGACCAACGCCAACAGCTTCTGGGACTACATGTACGACACCGCTGCGGGCGTCTCGTACGACATCGACATCGCGCAGCCGGAGGGTTCGCGGATCAAGAACCTGTCCTACAACGGCACTCCGGTCGCCGACGACCAGGTCTTCGTCGTCGCCGTCAACAACTACCGGGCCAACGGCGGTTCCGGCTACCCGCACATCGCGGCCGCCGACATCGCCTACAGCTCCACCAACGAGATCCGCCAGCTGATGATCGACTACGTGACGTCGAAGGGGGCCCTGGACCCGAAGGACTTCGCGGTCACCAACTGGAAGCTGACGCAGGCCGGGACGGCGGTCTTCTCGTGAAGTCGTCAAAGAAGTAGAAGTCGTTGGGGTTTCGCCAACTGAAAGCGCGATAAGCGTGTCCTGGTGGTCTGACGGCGGTTTCCGGCGTCCCTCGGATGTCCACGCGGACCCGGGCGCCTTCTGAACGGACGGGGACCCCGGCCGACGGGCCGGAGTCCCCTTTCCCGTACGCCGGTTCAGCAGCCGGTCGCCCAGATGTGGGAGTCGCCGCGGTCGTTGGCCACGCCGTTGTAGCCGGCCTCCTGGCCGGGTGCCAGGCAGAGCGTCATGTCACCGCCCTGCCAGGCGTCCTCGTACACCTTGACGTAGTCCTTGATTCCGGGGCCCGAGATGCCATGGTTGGCCCAGGAGGAGTCCTGGTCGGCGATGTTGCCCTCCCACCAGCCGTCGTCACCGGTCCACTCGATCTTCTGGCCCTGGTAGTTGGCGTCCGTCCACGCGCAGAAGTTCCCGCTGCCGCAGGCCGCCGCCTGGGCCGAGGCCGAGGTGGCGAGGACGGCTCCGGTGGCGAGCAGTCCGGCGGACAGGACGGCGATGAAGCGCTTCACTGGTTTCCCTTCGGGTGGGTGCCGCCGCCCTCCAGCAGGGCGGACGCTGTGGTGAGGGCACGGGCGCGCAGCCGCCGCCACTCCGCGATCTCCGCGCGGTGCGCGGCACGGACCTCGGAGAGCGGGCGGCCGGTCCTGGCGGCCTCGGGCCCCAGGTTGTTGACGACGACCGACGTGCGGAACCAGCGGTCCTGGTCGCCGTAGAGCCACTGTTGCGCCGCCGCGAGGCAGCCGTCGGTGTGGGCGCGGACGACATAGCCGGTGGGCAGCCGGAGCGACAGTTCCGCCCGGCCGGTGCCGAACAGGGCGTCGGACACGCGCTGTCGGCCCGACTTCGGGGTGAGGCCCCGCCGGGTCAGACAGTCGTCGGTGAGTTCGCGGGTGGCCGCCTTGATGACCTCGTCGGCCGGGGGTGCCGGGTGGGCGGCCCCCGCCGTGCAGGCGGATCCGGTGAGGAGGGTGAGGACGGCCAGGGCCGTCGCCGTACGGGCGCGCATGAGCGGGTCAGCCGGCCTGGCAGCCCATCGTGGTGTCACTGACGCCGTCGAACTTCGTGGCCCAGCCCCAGTTGTCGGAGTAGTCGTCCGGCCGGATCGCCCGGTACACACAGGCACCGCCGCCCTGGAAGCTGATCGCGTACACGGTCACGGGCGCGTGCGAGTCGAAGGAGTACGCGTGCCGCTTCACCCGCGGCTCCGCCTCCTTGTACCCCGGGGGCGCGTAGTCCCAGGCACCGCCGGGCCCCATCTGCCCCGGCTCGGCCCAGAAGTAGACATGCCCCGGCGGTACGGCAGCGGCGGCGTGGGCGGGCGGGGCGGCGAGCGGGGCGAGGGCAGCGAGCAGCACGGAAGTGATCAAGGCAGAGCGCATGCGCGCTGCATGCCCAGCCCTTTGTGGGCGTATGCGGTCATTCACCCGTTCAGCGGATCGGTGGGTCGTTCAGGCGTTGGTGTGCGGGCGGCGGCCGCTGAGGTTCTGGTAGGCGGCCCCGAGCACCGCCGCGTTCACCACGGCCCCGACGACGATCCCGGCCCACGCCAGGGCGCCCGGCAGCATCACGAACAGCAGCGAGGCCGGGGCCGTGACCAGGAACGCCCAGACCCCGGCGAGGCTCGCGTCGGCGTGCTCGACGAACAGCGTGTCGACGCCGACCCAGCCGACGACGGCGGCCACGAGGAGCAGGTAGCCGAGAGCGAGCGGGTTGAGGAAGTAGCGCGAGCCGTTCATCGGGTCCCCCGGGAAGTTTTTGCGGAGCTGTGGGCTCCGTCCGTGGTCTCCACGATGCCGGGGCACCGGCGACCGCCGCCTGAGTAGCGGTACTCAACCTCCGTGAGGCGGCTACCCAGAACCTCAGAACTCCTCCCTGTGAGCCCGTGCCCATTGGGCGAACGTCCGTGCCGGGCGTCCCAGTACCTTCTCGGCCGTCGGCAGTACCTGCGAGCCCCGGTCGCCGTCCAGCGTGCGCCGCATGATGGCGTCGACGACCTCGGGAGGGAAGCCGACGGGGTCCCCGCTCGAGGGAGGTCGAGAGTGGGGGAGGGCCATGCCGGCGCGGGCCGCGTCCGTCGGCACCGGGCGGACGCGCAGGTCGCGGCCCAGGATCTCGCCGAGGATCGCCAGCTCCTGCGTGGGGGTGAGGGACTGCGGACCGCTCAACTCGTAGGTGACGCCCCCGTGTTCACCGGTGGTGAGGGACAGCGCCGCGATCTCCGCCAGGTCCGACGGGTCGATGCTCGCCGCCGGGCGGTCCGCGAAGGGGATCGCCACCTCGTCGCCGGCCCGCAACTGCCCTGCCCACTGGAGGGCGTTGGACATGAAGCGGCCGGGGCGCAGCAGCGTCCAGGCGAAACCGCGGGCCGGGTCGGTCACCGCCGCCTCCGCCGTCCGCTGCCAGCGGGCGATCGGGTCGTCGCCCCTCCCGCCGTCCAGCGTGGACAGTTTCACGACCCGGCGCACACCGGCCCGGGCCGCCGCCGCGGCGAGCGCGAGGTCATGGGTGGGCTCGGGGGCCGTGCCCACGGCCTGCGCCGACATGAGGAACACCCCGGCCACGCCCGCGAAGGCCGGCTCCAGGCTCGCCGGGTCCGCCGCGTCGCCGTACACCGCCTCCGTGCCCGCGGGGAGCCGGGCCTCTGCCGGCCGGCGGGTCATCGCGCGCACCGGCTCCCCGGCCGCCGCGAGCCGCCGTACCAGCTCGCTTCCCACCTGGCCCGTCGCTCCGGTCACCAGGATCATCGCCGTCTCCCTCATGGATGACTCGTGGACGACCCCAGCCTGCGCGCGGGGGTCGCGACCGGCATCGCACCGGGGGAGGCGGTCCGGCTGCTCCTTCCGGAGTAGCCAGGGAGAAATGCCGCATACGGGCATATTCTTGGACTGTGCATCTCTGCCTGTCGATCTGGAGAAGGTGAGTGCGATGCGCGTACTCCTCAAGGTGTCCATGGACACGGAGAAGGCGAACGACGCCATCAGCCACGGCACCCTGCCGAAGCTGATCGAGCAGTCGATGGAACAGGTCAAGCCCGAAGCGGCCTACTTCACCGCTGAGAACGGTCAGCGCACCGCCTACATGGTCTTCGACATGCAGGACAGCTCACTGATGCCGGTGATCAGTGAGCCGTTCTTCCAGAACCTGGGCGCGAAGATCACCTACACCCCGGTGATGAACTACGAGGACGTGCAGAAGGGGCTCTCCCAGCTGGGACGCTGACCCTCAGCCGTCTCCACCCGCCCTCAGCTGAAGATGATCATCGAGCCCTGGGCGAGACTCCGGGTCGCCGCCGCGTGCAGCCCCAGCCAGACATGGCGTTCGCGGGCGAAGGGACTGGGGTCGTACGGCGCGGGCACGGCCGGCTCCTCCAGTTCCGTGGGGGCGTGCGGCGGCTCGGGGGGCGCCGGGGGATTGGCCGGATCGATGCCGATCACCGGGGCCACGTACTCCAGTTCCCGCAACAGGGTCTGCGAGGAGCCCAATGGGCCGCCGCCCGCGAGGAGTTCGTCGTTGGCCAGGGGGTGCGGGAAGTCGACGGGGACGTACGCGCCCGCGTGGTCGTAGTGCCAGACCAGATGGGACTGCTGGGCCGTCGCCTCGAACATCTCCAGCAACTGCTCGTAGTCGCCGCCGAGTTCGTCGACCGGGGTGACCGGGAGCCCGCAGACCTGGAGCAGATAGGCGCGGCGCAGGAAGTGCAGGGCGTCGTAGTCGAAACCGGCCACCGGGGCGACCTCGCCGGACAGTCCCGGCATGTACTGGTACACCGGAACCGGCGGCAACCCGGCCTCGGCGAGCACCTTGTTGTATTGCGCGAGTTCGTCGGCGAACGGGTTGTCCGGGGTGTGGCACAAGACGTCGACGAGAGGCACCAGCCACAGGTCACAGGCCAAAAGACAGCTCCTCGGATACTCGCGGTGCGCGGACATCGTCACACGGTGGTCAGGGAAGGGTAGTCGCTGGAATCGTGGGGCGGGGCCCCTCGTGCAGGTTGTGCTGGTCCCTTACCCGTGCCCGGCGCGGTCAGTCGGCGGTGAGGCCCTCGATGAGGGTCAGATAGTGGCCGTTGTAGGCGGCGAGGAGCTCGCGGGCGGCCTTGGTGTCCCGCTCGTACAGGGCGTCGGCGACCTCGGGGTGCCCGGACCACAGGCTGCCGCGCAGATCGGTGAGCCGGCGCAGGTGCTGGACCGTGCACACCCAGGTCTGCACCCGCAGCCGGTGCAAGAAGTCGGCGAGATAGGGGTTGCCGAACAGGACGCTCAGTTCGCGCCAGAAGCGCAGGTCGTAGCCGATCAGTACGGTCAGGTCGCCCGCGGCGGCGGCCCGCTGGGCCTCCTCACCGCGCCGCCGTACGCCCGCCACGGCCGCGGCGGTACGGGGCTCGTCCAGCTCCTGGAGGATGCGGTGGCCGGCGTCGAGCGACTGGAACATGCCGTCCGTGACCAGGCTGCGGGCATCGATCATGCCGCGGAAGTCGTCGAGGGAGTACTCGTGGACATGGAAGCCGCGGTGCTGGTCGGCCTCCAGGAGTCCCTGCGCGGACAGGTCCACGAGTGCCTCGCGGACCGGGGTCGCGGAGACGCCGTACTGCTCGGCGATCTCCTTGACGGTGAACTCCTGCCCCGGCTGGAGCCGCCCGGCCAGAACCTCGTCCCGCAGCGCGTCCGCGATCTGCTGCCGCAGCGTGCTGCGGGTGACGGCACCGTTGCCGCTGCTGCCGGGCATCGTCGGGGGGCCTCCCTCACGCAGGTGCAGATGGCGTGCTCGTACATATGTCTACGAGCACGCCACCTTACGCGTTCGAACGCCCGGCAGATTTACTCCGTGTGCTCGTCCGCCACGGAGAGCGCCGTGTCCAGCGCCGCGAGGCCCTCCTTGAGTTCGGCCTCGCTGACGTTGCACGGCGGCACGACATGCGTCCGGTTCATGTTGACGAACGGCCAGATACCCTGCTTCTTCGCGGCGGCCCCGAACGCGGCCATCGGGGCGTTCGCCTCACCCGCCGCGTTGTAGGGCACCAGCGGCTCGCGGGTCTCCTTGTTCCTCACCAGCTCCAGCGCCCAGAACATGCCGACGCCGCGCACCTCGCCGACGCTCGGGTGCCGCTCGGCGAGCTCCCGCAGCGCCGGCTCCAGGACGGCCGTGCCCAGGCGCTTGGCGTTGTCGACGACGCCCTCCTCCGCCATGGCGTTGATGGTCGCGACGGCGGCGGCACAGGCGAGAGGGTGCCCGGAGTAGGTGAGTCCGCCGGGATACGGCCGCTTCCCGAAGGTGTCGGCGATGGCGCCGGAGATGGCGACCCCGCCCAGCGGTACGTATCCGCTGTTGACGCCCTTGGCGAAGGTCATGAGATCGGGCACGACGTCGAACAGGTCGGCGGCGAACCACTCACCGGTGCGCCCGAACCCGGCCATCACCTCGTCCAGGATGAAGACGATCCCGTACTTGTCGCAGAGCTCCCGGACGCCGGCGAGGTAGCCGGGCGGCGGAACCATGATCCCGGCGGTGCCGGGGATGGTCTCCAGGATGATCGCGGCGACGGTGGCGGGCCCCTCGAAGGCGATGGTCGTCTCCAGGTGCTCCAGCGCCCGCGCGGTCTCCTGCTCTTCCGTCTCGGCGTAGAAGCGGGACCGGTACAGGAAGGGCGCCCAGAAGTGCACGACCCCGGCGGAGGCGCTGTCGGAGGCCCAGCGCCGCGGGTCACCGGTGAGGTTGACGGCCTGCTGGGTGCCCCCGTGGTACGAGCGGTAGGCCGAGAGCACCTTGGCCCGCCCGGTGTGCAGCCGGGCCATGCGCACGGCGTGCTCCACCGCGTCCGCGCCACCGTTGGTGAAGAAGATCTTGTCCAGGTCCCCGGGAGTCCGCTCGGCGATCAGCCGGGCCGCCTCCGACCGCGCCTCGATCGCGAAGGCGGGTGCGAAGGTCGTCATCTTCGCCGCCTGCTCCTGGATCGCGGCGACGACCTTCGGGTGCTGGTACCCGATGTTGGTGTAGACGAGCCCGCTGGTGAAGTCGAGATAGCGGTTCCCGTCGTAGTCCCAGAAGTACGAGCCCTCCGCACCGGCGACGGCGAGCGGGTCGATGAGCTCCTGCGCGGACCAGGAGTGGAACACATGAGCACGGTCCGCGGCCTTCACGGCGACGCCGACCTCGGGGTGTGGCTGAGGGGTCATGCGAGTGAGCGTAAATGTCCGCGATACGGAAGCGGTATCGGCGTCCTGTCTGTGGACGGGGGCTTTCCACGACAGGTTGTCCAACTACAGATGATTGACGTCGCGGGAGCCGGTGAACTCCGTCGGGGGCCTGCGGGTGCAGCCCGCGTGTGCCCTGGACGACGTGCGGCCCTCCGACAGTTCCCTGCTGATCCTCCCGGGCGCCGATCTCTGGGACACCTCCGACGACCTCGCCCTCTTCGCCCGCAAGGCGCGCGAGTTCCTCGACGCCGGGGTGCCCGTCGCCGCGATCTGCGGGGCCACCGCGGGGCTCGCGCGCGAAGGACTGCTCGACGACCGCAAGCACACCAGCGCTGTGTCCTTCTACCTGGCGGCCACGGGATACGGCGGCGGCGAGCGGTACGTCGACGCGGACGCCGTGACCGACCGCGGCCTGATCACCGCCGGACCCACCGAGCCCGTCGCCTTCGCCCGGGAGATCTTCCGGCTGCTCGGGGTGTACGAGGGTGAGGTGCTGGACGCCTGGTACCGGCTGTTCCACGACTCCGACCCCGAGGCGTACGCCGTGCTGCAGAAGGCGACCGCCGAGTGAGCCGGGAGCGCCAGGACCTGCTCAGCCGCAGCGCGCTCGGGGTGTTCCGGCTCAACGGCCAATTCCTTGCCGTGGCCGAGGAGCTGGCGGGCCCTGCCGGTCTCACCGCCGCCTGGTGGCAGGTGCTCGGCGCGGTGCTCCGGCAGCCGCTTCCGGTCGCCGGGATCGCCCGGGAGATGGGCATCACGCGGCAGAGCGTGCAGCGGATCGCCGATCTGCTGGTCGAGCGGGGGCTGGCCGAGTACCGGCCCAACCCCGCCCACCGGCGCGCCAAGCTCCTGGCGCCGACCGAGGAGGGGCGGGCCGCCGTGCGGCGGATCGATCCGGGCCATGCGGCCCTCGCCGACCGGCTCGCGGAAACCTTCGGGGAAGCCGAACTCGCCGAAGCGGTAGGGGTGCTGGAGCGGCTGTCCAAGGTGCTCGACCAGATCTCGACGGACGGCGGACGGACGTAGACACTGGACTTCTGCCGTACGGGTGCGCGGGCGCGCGGTCTCGGGGGAGGGCCTGCGATGGAGGAACACGGCTCCGCCGACCCGGCGGACGGCGACGGGCGGGACCCCGCCCGGGAGCGCCCCGCGCCCGGCACCTATATGACGCCGTACCGGTGGGAGACCGATCCGGAGACGGGGTACCGCAGCCGTGCCGTCACGCTGGCACTCCTCGCGATCGCGCTCGTGGTGGCGTTGGGCGCCGGCGGTACGGTCTACGCCGTGCTGGACGAGGAGGGCCCCGGCGCCGCTCCGCCGGCCCCTTCGGTCTCGCCCTGACGTCGCTTCTCCTCGCGCGGTCGAGGGCCCGGTGCACGGCTCACCGGGGCTCCGGCGGTCGCTGCCGGGGCATGTTCGGGCGGGCCGGCGGCCCCGGGGGCAGCGGAAGGCGTCCCTGAGCGCCCCCGGGGTCCTGACGTCCGCCGGACGTCACCGCCCCCTGGATGCCCATCGGCGCGGACCCGTTGCGGAACTCCACGATCCAGTCGGCCGTCTCCACCCGGATGAGCTCCGTCACGTCCTCCGAGAAGCGGCGCAGGACGCCCAGGCAGCGCTCGGTGGCCTCGGCGGCCGTGCCCTCCGTGGGGCCGAGCACCTCACGGACGCTCTCCGAGGCCCAGTCGAACTGGAGGGCCTGGAGGCGGCGCTGCACGGCCTGTGCGGTGGCGACGTCCCTTATCCAGCCGGAGGTCACACCGAAGAAGCGGTCGACGGCCACGCAGGCCACCGCGAGCAGGAGGGCGAGATAGCCCCAGGGCGCGATCCCGGCCCCCACCACTCCCGTCAGCCCCAGCAGCGGCAGCACGGACCCGGTCACCGCCCCCACCGCCGCCCCGCCCCGCAGGGCCCGCGCACAGCGCCGTTTCCCCACCCGGTCCGCGAGATACCAGGACGCCGCCTCCAGCGCCCCGTGCTCCACCCACCGGTACAGCTCGTCCAGCCGTACGGCGGGCTCACCCCAGTCACCGAGCGGAAACGGCCGCCCGGCCAGATCGGCCCGTCCGTCCTGAGGCGGGCCCTCGGGCTGCATCTCCGGCTGACCCACCCGGCGCTCCCTACTGATCGGTCACCCTGCGTGACGCCTGATGCTGATGTGCGGGGATCCTTCCTACCGCCCAATGGGTGGCGAAGGGGGTGCTTTGGTCGCTTTTCCGCTCGGAAGAGGGCCTTGATCAGGTATAGGACTCCACGTCAACTCACTCGAAAGAGTGCTGGGGCGACGCCCGTCCCGACCACGTAGGCTCGTGCCAGGGCGGAAAAACCTCGCCCGCACAGCCGTATCGACACAGGAGCTGATCGTGATCCCCGGTGGTGGCCAGCCCAACATGCAGCAGCTGCTCCAGCAGGCCCAGAAGATGCAGCAGGACCTGGCGAACGCGCAGGAGGAACTCGCCAGGACCGAGGTCGACGGCCAGGCGGGCGGCGGTCTGGTGAAGGCCACCGTCACCGGCGCCGGCGAACTGCGCACGCTGAAGATCGACCCGAAGGCGGTCGACCCGGACGACACCGAGACCCTCGCCGACCTGATCGTCGCGGCCGTGCAGGCGGCGAACGAGAATGCCCAGACCCTCCAGCAGCAGAAGCTCGGCCCGCTCGCCCAGGGCCTCGGCGGCGGTGGCAGCGGCATCCCCGGCCTGCCCTTCTAGGGGGCCCGTCTTTCGAAGTCGGGTGTCGGCCAACTAGCGTACGTATCGCAAGGAATCCAGGAAGGACGGCAGTCCGTTGTACGAAGGCGTGGTCCAGGACCTCATCGACGAACTGGGGCGGCTGCCCGGCGTCGGTCCCAAGAGCGCCCAGCGGATCGCCTTCCACATCCTCCAGGCGGAGCCGACGGACGTCCGTCGGCTCGCGCAGTGCCTGATGGAGGTCAAGGCGAAGGTCCGCTTCTGTGCGACCTGCGGCAATGTCGCGCAGGAAGAGCTGTGCAACATCTGCCGCGATCCCCGCCGCGACCTCTCCGTCATCTGCGTGGTGGAGGAGCCGAAGGACGTGGTCGCGATCGAGCGCACCCGGGAGTTCCGTGGCAAGTACCACGTCCTGGGCGGCGCCATCAGCCCCATCGAGGGTGTAGGACCCGATGATCTGCGCATACGAGAACTGTTGGCCCGGCTGGCCGACGGGACGGTCACCGAGCTGATCCTGGCCACCGACCCGAACCTGGAGGGCGAGGCCACAGCGACGTACCTCGCCCGCATGATCAAGCCCATGGGCCTCAAGGTCACCCGCCTGGCCAGCGGCCTCCCGGTGGGTGGCGACCTGGAATACGCGGACGAGGTGACCCTCGGCCGCGCCTTCGAGGGGAGACGACTCCTAGATGTCTGACGCCACACTGCACGCTGCCCAGGACCCCGACGACTTCGCGGTCCAGATCGCCGACCAGGTCGAGAGCTTCCTGGTGGCCGTCATGGAGGTGGCGAAGGGCGACGAACCCGACTCGGCCGTCCCCTTCCTCCTTCTGGAGGTCTCCCAGCTCATGCTGGCCGGCGGCCGCCTGGGCGCCCACGAGGACATCGTCCCCGACGAGCGCTACGAGCCCGACACGGGCCCGGACGCCGACGTGGACGACCTGCGCGAGAACCTGGCCCGGCTGCTGGAGCCGATCGACGTCTACTCCGAGGTCTTCGACCCCTACGAGCCCCGCAAGGCCCCGGTCCCGGCCCGGATCTCCGACGACCTGACCGACGTCATCACCGACCTGCGCCACGGCATGGCCCACTACCGCGCGGGCCGCACCTCGGAAGCGCTGTGGTGGTGGCAGTTCTCCTACTTCTCCAACTGGGGCTCCACGGCCTCCGCGACCCTGCGCGCCCTCCAGTCGATCGTGGCGCACGTGCGCCTGAACCAGCCGCTGGCGGAACTGGACGGCCTCGACACCGACCAGGCGGTGGGCGACGAGACGCTGGAGTTCGAGGCGGGCAAGGTGATGGTGGAGGAGATCGCGGCTCCACTGGGTCTGCGAGCCCCGCAGTAGCGGCTGTGTGACGCGGGTCATACGCACAGACTTCTGGAACGGCGTAATGCGCGGGCACCTGGGGTGGTCTGACTGCACAACGGCCACACCCGGCCCGTGCCCCCCGCCGACTTGGAGCCCCGCATGCACGTCACCCTCCAGCAGCCGACAGGCGCCCGCCTGATCACGGCCGCGCACCAGGAGCTCGCGATCCCCGCGACCCTGCGCTACACCTCCGCCGACCCGCTGGCCGTGCACATCGACTTCCCGCCGCACGTCACGGTCGACGGCGAGGCCACGACGTGGACGTTCGCCCGCGTCCTGCTGGGCGAGGGGCTGCGCGCACCGGCCGGCATCGGCAACGTCCGGGTCCGCCCGGCCGGTTCGACCCACGCGTACGTGGAGTTCCACGCTGCGCAGGGTGTGGCTGTGCTCCGGTTCGTGTCGGCGGACCTGACCCGCTTCCTGGCCCGCACGTACACGGTCGTCGCCGCGGGCGAGGAGACGGTGGGGGCCGAACTGGACCACGGGCTGGTGGCGTTCTACGGGGGCCGGGTGTGATCCGCGTCGGCATCCGGGGCCCCTTGTCGGCCCCGCACGCGTACGCCCTCGGCCACCGGTTGCGCGAGGTCCGCGAGGAACAGGGCCTGACGCGGGGGCAGGTGGCCGTAGCGGCCGACTTCTTCCCGGCGTGGGTCACCCAGATCGAGGGCGGCGAGATCCACGACCTGCAGACCCTGCGCGAGTACGCCCGTGCGCTGGGCGCCCGGATCAGGGGGACGCGGGCCGCACGGGTACGGCGTCCGTGATCACACCGGTCAAGAGTCCGGCGTCGACGTACGGGGCGGTCGGCGTCGGCTCGCTGTACCAGCGCAGTGGCCAGGTGTTCCCGTCCAGCGCGGGAATCCCGACGTACGTGACGGCGCGTGAGTAGGAAGTACATCCACCGGAACCCGGTCACCTCGCACACGACGGGCCCCGCGTCCCCGTCGGCGGCCTCGATGAGCCGGGCGGCGACCAGCTCTCCTCGTACGCCTTCGATCCGTACGGCGTCGAAGTGCACGCCCGCGAGACGGAGTTGGTGTCCGGAGGCCGGGACCCAGTCGAAGGGGTCGATCGCGTTCGTCATGGTCACACGGTGACGTTCACGGGGCTGGTGCCCAAGGGCGGTCTCAAGGGGCACGGCGAGTGGCCGGAAGTGGATGGTGTGCTGATGGCTGTCGAGATCACCTCGCACGACTCCGACACCAACCGGGGTGACCGGGTCGAGAAGCCCGACGGCTACGCCGCCGCCGGCATCCCCGTCTACCTCCTCATCGACCGCGACGCCTGCTCGGTCGTTGTCTTCAACCAGCCCGAGGACGGCCGGTTCCGGCACGAGGAGAAGCTGCCGTTCGGTGCCACCGTCAAGCTCCCGGAGCCCGTCGGCTTCGCCCTCGACACCGAGCCGCTGAAGGAGTTCGCGGACTGATCACAGCCCCCACAGCCCCTTGCCCACAGCCGTGACCCCGCCCAGCAGGGCGAGCGACAGCACCAGCAGACGGGCCTGCTTCTCCGGTGTCCGGGAGGCGAGGCTCCTGCCGATCAGGCCGCCCGCCCCCATCGCCGCGCACACCGAGGCCCACTGCGTCCCGGTCAGCCCCGGCACCCCGTTCGACGCCACCGAGAAGGCGTTCACGATCACGCCGTAGAACATCGCGTTCGGCACGAACTCCCGTACCGTCCACCCCGCGTTGAGGGCGTAGAGGGAGAACGGCGGGCCGCCCACCCCGGCCGCGGAGTTCATGAACCCGCCCGCCGCGCCCGCGAACACGGCGCCTCGGGTGCCATGCAGAGCGGCCGCCCTGGCGCCCCGCATGACGAGCAGCACCGCCACCGTCACCAGGCCGCCCATCATCAGCAGCAGCCACGACCGGGGGAGTCGGTGGGTAAGCCAGGTGCCCGCCGGGACCGTGCAGGCCGCTGCCAGGCAGAAGGGGAGCATCGCCCGGGGGCGTACCAGGCGCCATCCGCCGGCCAGGCCGACCAGGCAGATCACCCCGGCCGCGCAGTTGGCGAGGACCACCCCTTGCGCCGGGCCGAGGAGGAGGACCAGCGCGGGTACGGAGACCAGTGCGAAGCCCATCCCGGTGAGCCACTGGACGGAGGAGCCCAGCAGCACGATCCCCGCCAGAAGTAGGTCGTTCGTCACCGCCATGGTGTACCGCACTGCACCCCCGGTCCGGGAGAGCACCCCCTCGTGACCGTCCCTCGGAAACGGGATCGTTGATCTCGAAAGCGAATCCCTGAGCCGAAGGAAACGACCATGAAGTCGCTGCTCTCCTCCACCCCCGTCCTCTGGTTCCTCTTCCTGTTCAACCTCGTCGTCGCCGCGGCCGCGCCCTTCGTCGTGGACGGCGCGCAGGGTGTCATGACCGCCGTGGGGATGGGCGTGGTGTCGCTCGGGGCCGGGGTCGGACTGCTGCGGGGACAGCGACCGGGCCGTCACACGGCGTGATTTGGGCATCCGCTGTCCGTGCCCTGTATCTCGGCTGCACGGGCCCTAACCAGCGTGAAGAGAGGCTGGAGTCACTTCACAGCACCACCTCTCACCGCACTGGAGACAGCGATGACCCGTCGTTCCATAACCAAGCGCGCAGCCATCGTCACCGCGACCGCGATCGTCGCCGTGGGAACCGTCGGTACCGTCGTCGCCACCGCCGGGACGGACGCCGCGAAGAAGCCCACCAAGAAGGAGATCGCGGGCCTGTTCACCACCTGGAACGCGGCCCTGAAGACCGGTGACGCCGACAAGGTGGCGAACCTGTACGCCAAGGACGCGGTCCTGTTGCCCACCGTCTCCAACAAGGTCAGAACCAACCACGCGCAGATCGTCGACTACTTCGAGCACTTCCTCCCGAACAAGCCGGTCGGCAAGAAGGTCCAGACGATCGTCAACGTCCTCGACGCCGACTCCGCGATCGACACCGGTGTCTACGAGTTCACGCTCACCGATCCGAAGAGCGGCGCCAAGCGCGTCGTCGAGGCCCGCTACACGTACGAGTACGAGAAGCGGAACGGCGAGTGGAAGATCGTCAACCACCACTCCTCGGCGATGCCCGAAGGCTGATCTCCACCTTCAGCCCGCCCCCCGGCGCGTCCGCCAGCGTCACGGTTCCGCCGTCGTCGGTCACCAGCTGCTTGACGACGGCGAGGCCGAGACCGGAGCCGGAGCGCCCGGTGAGGCCCTGACCGCGCCAGAAGCGGTCGAAGGCGCGGGACTTGTCGGCATCGGGCATGCCGGGCCCCTCGTCGAGGACGGACAGCACCACCGTGTCCGCCCGGGACTCGATCTCGACGGTGATCCGCCCGCCGTCCGGCGAGACCTCCAGGGCGTTCGAGAGCACGTTGTCCAGCACCTGGTCCAGGTGACCGGGGCTGGCCAGCACAGACGGCCGGTCGTCGACAACACTCCCCCTGAGCGCGATGGTGACTCCGCGCTCGTCGGCGGCCGGCCTCCACACCGTCAGCCGTTCGTCCACGATCTCCCTGAGCGGCAGCGGCTCCGCGGCCGTCACCTTCGCCTCGGCCCGGGCGAGGACGAGAAGGCCGTTGACCAGGCGGCTCATCCGGACCACTTCCGCCGTCGCCTGCTCCACGTCCTCCCGTACGGACTCGTCGTCCACGCCGTCCGCGATGTTGTCCAGCGACAGGCGCAATGCGGTGAGCGGGGTGCGGAGTTGGTGCGAGGCGTCCGCCACGAAGATGCGCTGCGAGGCCACCAGCGTGTCCAGACGTTCCGCGCCCTGGTTCAGGGTGCGGGCGAGCGTCTGCGTCTCCGGCGGTCCGGTGACCGGGGAGCGCGCGGTCAGGTCGCCGTCACTGAACTTGCTGGCCATGGAGTTGAGTTCGCGCAGGGGCGCGGTGATCCGTCGGGCGGCGAACGCGCCGATCGCGGCGGCCGCGGCCAGCACCAGCACGGCGAGTCCGGCCCGGAAGCCCCAGATCTGCCACAGCCGCCTGGTCATGTCCGAGGTCGAGTAGACGACCCGCACGGCCGCGTCACCGTCGGCGGGGACGGTGACGGTCAGGTGTTTGCCCCAGACGAAGTCGGAACCCCAGTCGGTCGTCGCCTCGTTCTTCGCCACGGCCCGGGTCAGTGCCGCGTCCGGGGCGGGGGTCTTCAGCCGCGGGTCGCAGCTGGCGGTCGGGGTCGCCTGGACGTTGCCGTAGGCCCTGGCCACCTTGGTCAGCGCCTCGCACGAGGCCCGGTCGCCGTTGCCCAGCAGGATCGCCATGGTGTTCGCCTCGCGCTTGACGGACGACTCGGTGTCGTCGCGCAGCTGATCGGTGAGCGTGAAGGCCACCGGCACCGTGAACAGCAGGATGGCCACCGCGACCAGCAGGATGTAACTCCGGATGAGCTGCCGGTTCATGAAGTTCCGTCGTCCCCGGCGATCTCCAGCCGGAAGCCCACGCCCCGGACCGCCTCGATGACGATCGCCCCGGCGAGCTTGCGCCGCAGCGCCGCCACGTGCACGTCCAGCGTCTTGGTCGGCCCGAACCAGTTCGCGTCCCAGACCGCCTCCATGATCTGCTCGCGCGACATCAGGGCGCCCGGCTCCTCGGTGAGGAAGGCCAGCAGGTCGTACTCCTTCGGCGCGAGGGGCACCTCCTCGCCGTCGAGGCGGACCCGGGCGGACTTGCGGTCGATGGTCAGGCGGGAGCCGTACGTGTCGGGGCCCGCGGCGGCCTCGGTGCGGGGCTGCGCGCGCCGCATCACGGCCCGTATCCGCGCGATGACCTCCCGGACCCCGAACGGCTTGGACACGTAGTCGTCGGCGCCGAGCTCCAGGCCGACCACCCGGTCCGTCTCGTCGCTGCGGGCGCTGATCACGATGATCGGCACGTCACCGCGCTCGCGCAGCGCCCGGCACACGTCCAGGCCGTCGGTGTCGGGCAGACCGAGATCGAGGAGGACGACGTCGTAGGGGCCCTGGTGGCCGAGCGCGGCCCCGCCGGTGGAGACCCACTCGACCTCGAAGCCGTACCGGACCAGGCCGCGTCTCAGGGACTGGGCGACCGGCTCATCGTCTTCCACCAGGAGTACGCGCACAGTCGCACCCTAATCCTTGAAACTTAATTCACAGTTGTCACAGCGGCCCCACTGGTCCATGTGACGCGGTGCACTTTTCCCGAGGTCCGCGGATGGGCATGCGCTGACCTGGGCGTCCGAATCTCACGATGCGATACCGCGGAGGTGAAATTCGGGCGCTCGTTAAACTGAGCCGACACACACGGACTGAGCGAGGAGCGCACGTGGGCCTTGTCGTGCAGAAGTACGGAGGCTCCTCCGTAGCCGATGCCGAGGGCATCAAGCGCGTCGCCAAGCGAATCGTCGAAGCGAAGAAGAACGGCCACCAGGTCGTCGTCGTCGTTTCCGCGATGGGCGACACGACGGACGAGCTGATCGATCTCGCCGAGCAGGTATCTCCCATGCCTGCCGGGCGTGAGTTCGACATGCTGCTGACCGCCGGAGAGCGGATCTCCATGGCGCTGCTGGCCATGGCGATCAAAAACCTGGGTCACGAGGCCCAGTCCTTCACCGGCAGCCAGGCCGGCGTCATCACCGACTCGGTCCACAACAAAGCCCGGATCATCGACGTCACGCCGGGCCGTATCCGTACGGCTCTCGACGAGGGCAACATCGCCATCGTCGCCGGGTTCCAGGGCGTCAGCCAGGACAAGAAGGACATCACCACGCTCGGCCGCGGTGGTTCCGACACCACGGCCGTCGCGCTCGCCGCGGCGCTCGACGCCGAGGTGTGCGAGATCTACACCGACGTCGACGGCGTGTTCACCGCCGACCCGCGGGTGGTGAAGAAGGCGAAGAAGATCGACTGGATCTCCTTCGAGGACATGCTGGAGCTCGCCGCCTCCGGCTCGAAGGTGCTGCTCCACCGCTGTGTGGAGTACGCCCGTCGCTACAACATCCCGATCCACGTCCGCTCGTCCTTCAGTGGACTCCAGGGCACGTGGGTCAGCAGTGAGCCGATCGAGCAAGGGGACAAGAAGGTGGAGCAGGCCATCATCTCCGGTGTCGCGCACGACACCTCCGAGGCCAAGATCACGGTCGTCGGCGTGCCGGACAAGCCGGGTGAGGCCGCGGTGATCTTCCGCACGATCGCGGACGCCGAGATCAACATCGACATGATCGTGCAGAACGTCTCCGCCGCCTCCACCGGGCTGACGGACATCTCCTTCACGCTCCCCAAGGCCGAGGGCCGCAAGGCCATCGACGCCCTGGAGAAGAACAAGTCCGGCATCGGCTTCGACTCGCTGCGCTACGACGACCAGATCGGCAAGATCTCGCTCGTGGGCGCGGGCATGAAGACCAACCCGGGTGTCACGGCCGACTTCTTCACCGCCCTGTCCGACGCCGGGGTGAACATCGAGCTGATCTCGACCTCCGAGATCCGCATCTCGGTCGTCACGCGCGCCGACGACGTGACCGAGGCGGTCCGCGCCGTGCACAGCGCCTTCGGGCTCGACTCCGACAGTGACGAGGCCGTGGTCTACGGGGGCACCGGCCGATGACCGTACGTCCGACGCTCGCGGTCGTGGGGGCGACCGGGGCCGTCGGCACGGTCATGCTCCAGATCCTGTCCCAGCACGCGGACATCTGGGGCGAGATCCGACTGATCGCCTCCCCGCGCTCGGCCGGCCGCAAGCTGGCCGTGCGCGGGGAGCAGGTCGAGGTGGTGGCCCTGTCGGAGGAGGCCTTCGACGGGGTCGACGTCGCCATGTTCGACGTACCGGACGAGGTGGCCGCGCAGTGGGCGCCGGTCGCCGCCGCACGCGGTGCCGTCGTCGTGGACAACTCCGGCGCCTTCCGGATGGACCCGGACGTGCCCCTCGTCGTGCCCGAGGTCAACGCGCACGCGGCCCGGAAGCGACCGCGCGGGATCATCGCCAACCCCAACTGCACGACCCTCTCCATGATCGTGGCCCTCGGCGCGCTGCACGCCGAGTTCGGGCTGCGCGAGCTGGTGGTGTCCTCGTACCAGGCGGTGAGCGGCGCAGGGCGGGCAGGCGTCGAGACCCTGCGCCAGCAGCTGGCCCTGGTCGCGGGCACCGAGCTGGGCACGCACCCCGGTGACGTACGGCGGGCCGTCGGCGACAACACCGGGCCGTTCCCGGAGCCGGTCGCGCTGAACGTCGTACCGTGGGCCGGTTCCCTGCGTGAGGACGGGTGGTCCTCGGAGGAGATGAAGGTGCGGGACGAGTCCCGCAAGATCCTCGGTCTGCCCGCGCTGCCGGTCGCCGTGACCTGTGTGCGGGTCCCGGTGGTCACCGTGCACTCCCTCACCGTCCACGCCCGCTTCGAGGGCGAGGTCACCGTCCGCAAGGCGCGCGAGATCATCGCCACCGCTCCCGGGGTCGTCCTCTTCGACGATCCGGCGGCCGGGGAGTTCCCCACCCCCGCCGATGTCGTCGGCACCGATCCCACCTGGGTGGGACGGGTCCGGCGGGCCCTCGACGACCCGACCGCGCTCGAACTCTTCGTGTGCGGAGACAATTTGCGCAAGGGTGCCGCGCTCAACACCGCGCAGATCGCGGAGCTCGTGGCGGCCGAGTTCGTGTGACGTCCGTCCCGTGACGGATCTGTCGTACGCAGTTGTGCCCACCGGAAAAGTCCTGGCCGTGACCTGAACGCTTTGTAAGATCTGTGTGCGACATGTGGTGCGACTAATGGTCCGTACCACTTGATCCCGGCTCCCGGGCGTCCGAAGATTTTCCTCCCCGCTCTCCGCAACCGTGCGAAGGGCGGGGAGCGTCTTTGCGAACGCCCTTTCAGAGGGTGCGGGGATGCTTGCGAGGCGTGGGGACGCCTCGGTCATTGGACACAGGGGAAGAGCGGGTAGGGCATGAGCGCGTTCGACGCACGGTCAGTTGTGCTGCCTGAGAGAAGATGGACGGCCGCGTACAACCCTCACCGGGGTGAGCGTGTCCAACTGTCGTGGCTCAGGTACTCGACTTCCCTGCCGCGCCGAGCGGCGCGGCTGTCCTCCGGCCCCGCAGGCCCGGGGCGCCCGGTGGCATGCCGGTGATCGCCCCCATGCCCGCAGCGCGGCCCGCCCGCATACCCAGTCAGCGTGACGGCGCCGAGGACGTGACGGCAGCCGGTACCACCGTCGATCACCTCACCGAGACCTATCGCGCGCACTACCGCTCCCTGCTCGGTCTCGCCGCCCTCCTGCTCGACGACACCGCCTCCTGCGAGGACGTCGTCCAGGAGGCCTTCATCCGCGTCCACTCGGCACGCAAACGCGTCCGCGACCCGGAGAAGACCCTCGCGTACCTGCGCCAGACCGTCGTCAACCTCTCCCGCTCGGCCCTGCGCCGGCGCATCCTCGGACTCAAGCTGCTGTCCAAGCCGATGCCCGACATGGCGAGCGCCGAGGAGGGGGCCTACGACCTGCTGGAGCGCGACTCCCTCATCAAGGCCATGAAGGGCCTGCAGCGCCGCCAGCGCGAGGTCCTGGTCCTGCGCTACTTCTCGGACATGACCGAGGCCCAGGTCGCCGACACGCTCGGCATCTCGCTGGGCTCCGTGAAGGCGTACGGCTCCCGCGGGATCGCCGCGCTGCGGGTCGCGATGGAGGAGCCGGTGTGAGCGGCGACGACTCCGAGGGACGCCGTCCCTCCCACGAGCCTTACGAATGGCACGAGCCGACCTGGGTCGGCACGCAAGAGCCGAAGCAATCGCACGCTGGGAACGGAACTGTGAACCACGGCCCCGACGATCTGAGCTCCACGGGGGAGTTCGACTCGGACGAGCTGGCACTGCGACGGATGCTGCACCAGGCGGTCCAGGAGATGGAACCGCGCGACGGCACCCTGGACCATCTGCGCAAGGCGGTCCCCGCCCGGCGGGCGCGCAAGCGGCAGGCCGTCGTCGGCATGGCGGCCGCGGCCCTCTTCTTCGGCACCGCGATCCCCGCGGTCGTCCACGTCTCCTCCACCGGCACCAGTGCCAACACCTCCAACGCCGGGCACACCTCCCAGGTCCAGGGCGGCGCGGGCCAGGGCAAGCAGGAGGACGGCGGCGAGTCCACCGCCGGCGGCTCCCCGGGCAAGACCGAGGACAAGGGCAAGGGCGAGTCGAAGGGCGACGACAAGGGCAAGAACACGGGCGCGAGCACCGGCGCGAGCAGCGGCACCGACCCGTCCGCCACCACCTCCGCCGGCACCCCGGTCTGCACGGCCGCACAGCTCGGCACCCCCACGGCGAGCACCGCGGTGCCCGACGCCTCCGGGACGGTCTACGGGACGTTCCACATCACCAACGGCTCCACCGCCGCCTGCACGGTCACCGGGCCCGGCACCGTGACGCCGAGCGCGCAGGGCGCCGCGGACAGCGGCAAGATCAGCGCGGTCCGGCACGTGTCCGGGGACGCGGCCTCGGCGGGGCTGCCCGACCCGTCCCAGGAGGTCCCCCAGCTGCTGCTCCAGCCGGGCTCCTCCTACGACGTGAAGTTCGCCTGGGTGCCGTCCGAGACCTGTCCCACCACCACGGAACCCTCGACCGACCCCAGCCCCGACCCCACGACCTCCCCGGACGCCTCCGCCGGCGAGGGCTCCTCCACCGGCGGCGACACCGGCACCTCCACCCAGCTCCTCACCGACGGCGGCACGGCCGACGGCAGCGTCCTGGTGACGAACACGACGGAGGGCGGCGGATCCTCGGTGTCCACGACGGTGTCCAACGCGTGCGCGGGGGTCGTGTACTGGACGGGCGTGCTCACGTCGTCGTGACGGACCGCCGGAGGGGGTTCAGGCGGTCGCCTTCTCCTGCGGCTGCCGGTCCCGCTCCCGCTGCTCGTCGTCCGGGACGATCCCCAGCTCCGCGTCCCGGATGAACTCCACCTCGCGGCGCACCAGACGGAACCACATGAAGACCACGAACCCGGCGAAGACGAACCACTCGCCGGTGTAGCCGAGGTTCTGGAACGCCTTCAGGCCCAGTCCGCTGTCGGCCGGCGCGGTCGCCGGTACCGCCTTCATCCCGGAGTCACCGGTGTTGAGGGTCACCCACGCGTCGTACACGTCGTACGGCACGATGTTGATCAGCGAGGCCGCGCTGATCGCCGCGGTCTGCCCGGCCGGAAGCCCGCCCTGCGCACTGACGCCGTTGTCCCCCGGGGTCTCCGAGGCCTGCAGCGCGCCGGTGACGGTGACCTCGCCGTTCGGCGCGGCCGGGACCTTCGCCGGGTCGGGGGTGCCCGGCAGCCAGCCCCGGACCACGGGCAGCGCCTTGCCGCCGTCGGTGCGCAGCAGCGTCAGAACGTAGTAGCCGTCGCGGTCGTCGAGTTGCCGGTCGGGGACGAGCAGCTGCTTGTCGTACCGGCCGGTCGCGGTGACCTGCTTGCCCGAGGTCGCCTTGTCCACCGGCAGCAGCTCGGCCAGCGGCCGCGCGGCCTCCCGCTCGTCGGTGACGACCGACTGCTTCGCGTCCCGGCTCTCCGCCATCCGGTCCTCGAACCGGCTCAGCTGCCACGACCCCATGAAGACACAGAACGGGATGGCGAGCAGCACGAAGACGTTGATGCCGAACCAGCGGGGCGTCAGCAGAAACCGGTACACACTCCCACGGTACGGGGCCGCTCCGGGCCGCCGGGGCGCGGGGTCAGTACCGCTCGGTGAGGTGGTCCCGGCCCGCCGGGGGCTCGTACGGCTCCGGCCAGAAGTCCGTGACGGTCGATATCCGGCCGCTGTCGTCGCCGGTGAAGAACGAGATGGCGTACATCTCCTCCAGACCCACCGTGACGTGGGCCCAGGTGACGACCTGGCCCGGCTCGGCGACGATCCGCTCGATCCGCAGGTGCCAGTCGCCCGGGTACTCGCGGTTGAACTCGACGTACCGCTCCCGTCCGCTGATGCGCTCGCGGGTCTGCGGCAGGGTGTAGACGACGTCCTCGGCCAGGGTGTCCGCGAACGCGGTCCAGTCGCGGGCCTCGGCGAGGGCCCAGAAACGCTCCACGGTCTTGCGTAGATCGGTCATGGGGACGAGTGTGCACCCCGCCACTGACAACGGGTCCGGACGGCCTTTTCGACCAGCTCGGAAGGGGTTCGGGTAAGCGGCTGGTAGAAGTTTTCCACAGGCTGGGGACCTCGTCTGCGGATTGTCTGTGAGGGCAGGCAGTATGGGGTCATGACTGAGAGCAACGGGTCCGCCGCGGCCGGGCGGAACAACGAGATGCCGGACTGGGAGAAGCGCTTCCGCGCGCCCCGGGTGTCGCTGCCGGACTGGGCGGAGGACGCCCCCGACCGCTCCTTGTTCGTGTCCAACGCGACGGGGACGTACGAGCTGTACGCCTGGGACAGAGTCACCGGCATCCAGCGTCAGGTCACCGACCGGCCCAACGGCACCACGGACGGCGTGCTCTCCCCGGACGGCGCGTGGATCTGGTGGTTCGACGACAAGGACGGCGACGAGTTCGGCGTCTGGCGCCGCCAGCCCTTCGAGGGCGGCGCGGACGAACTCGCCGCGCCGGGCCTGGAGGCCTCCTACCCGGCAGGCCTGGCCCTGGGCCGGGACGGCCGGACCGCGGTCGTGGGCCGCTCGACCGACGACGAGGGCACCTCCATCCACCTCGTGCGCGACGGCGAGGACCCGGTGGAGATCTACCGGCACCGCGAATCGGCGGGCGTCGGCGACCTCTCCCACGACGGCTCGCTGATCGCGATCGAGCACACCGAGCACGGCGACGCGATGCACTCGGCGCTGCGTGTGGTGCGCCCCGACGGCAGGGCGGTCGCCGAGCTCGACGACACCGAGGGCGGCACCGAGGAACTGGGCCTGGAGGTCCTGGGCTTCGCCCCCGTCGTCGGCGACACCCGGCTGCTCATCGGCCATCAGCGGCGCGGCCGTTGGGAGCCGCTGGTGTGGGACGTGGCCACCGGCGAGGAGACCGACCTCGCCCTCGACCTGCCCGGTGACGTGGGCGCCGAGTGGTACCCGGACGGCACCGGTCTGCTCATCGTGCACAGCTTCGAGGCGCGCAGCGAGCTCTTCAGGTACGACCTGGAGAGCGGCAAGCTGGAGAAGGTCCCGACCCCGCCCGGCTCGGTGTCCGGGGCGACGGCCCGCCCCGACGGCAGCGTGGAGTACCTGTGGTCCTCGGCCGCCGAGCCGTCGGCGGTGCGCTCGACGACGGGCGAGGTGGTGCTGGACCCGCCGGGTCTGAGGTCTCCGGGTTCGGTGCCGGTGGAGGACGTGTGGGTGGAGGGTCCGGGCGGCCGGATCCACGCCCTGGTCCAGAAGCCGGCGGGGGCCACGGGGCCGCTGCCGACGGTCTTCGACATCCACGGCGGTCCGACCTGGCACGACAGCGACTCGTTCGCGGCGGGTCCGGCGGCGTGGGTGGACCACGGGTACGCGGTCGTCCGGGTCAACTACCGCGGTTCCACGGGGTACGGACGTGAGTGGACCGACGCGCTGAAGCACCGGGTGGGTCTGATCGAGCTGGAGGACATCGCGGCGGTGCGGGAGTGGGCGATCACGTCCGGCCTCGCCGACCCCGAGCGGCTGATCCTCACGGGGGGTTCGTGGGGCGGTTACCTCACCCTGCTCGGTCTGGGCACCCAGCCGGACGCGTGGGCGCTGGGCATCGCGGCGGTGCCGGTCGCGGACTACGTCACGGCGTTCCACGACGAGATGGAAGCGCTGAAGGCGATGGACCGGACGCTGCTGGGCGGTACCCCCGAGGAGGTGCCGGAGCGCTTCGAGGCGTCGTCGCCGTTGACGTACGTGGACCAGGTGAAGGCTCCGGTGTACATCTCGGCGGGTGTCAACGACCCCCGGTGCCCGATCCGGCAGGTCGACAACTACGTGAAGCGGCTGGAGTCGAGGGGTGCGGTGCACGAGGTGTACCGCTACGACGCGGGGCACGGCTCGCTGGTGGTGGACGAGCGGATCAAGCAGGTCAAGCTGGAACTGGACTTCGCGGAGAGGCATTTGGGGTAAACGGGGGAGCATTGTCGGCTGCGGGCCATGTCTTTCAGGGGCGCGGGGAACTGCGCGACCAGCCCCCACTCGCCCGCAGCCGCACAAGGACCGACCAGCCTTCACTCGCCCGCAGCCGCACAAGGACCGACCTGGCACGACGTACGCGTACGGCTATGTCCCCGCCCGCCCCCTGCGCCCCAGCAACTCCGCCAGCCCCCGCCGAGTCGCCGCCAGCACCACCCGGTCCGAGGCCTGAAGCACATACGTGTCCGGCAGATCCCACGCCAGGCCCGGAGCGTCCCCCGACTCCTCCCGGGCCAGCACCCGCCAGGACCCCGCCCGGAACGCCTCGCCGACCGTTTTCCCCTCCAGCTGCGGATGCCCGCCCACCTCCAGCGCCGCGAACAGCAGCACCCGCCGCTCGACCGGGAACGCCCCCAGGATCTGCCGCCCCATCATCGCCCCGGCGAAGGCGGGAGCCGCCAGATGGGAGACGCTCCGGCTGCGGGTGGAGGCATGGGGATGCGCGGCTCGCAGGGTCCGGTACACCGCCGTCGCGAAGTCGTCGTCGTACAGCCGCAGCACCACCCGCAGGTCGGGCCGCACGGCCCGCGCGTACAGCACGGCCTCCAGGTTCGTCGTGTCCGCGCTGGTCACCGCGAGCAGCGCGTGCGCGCGGTGGATCTTGGCGGCCTCCAGGACCCCCTCCTGGGTGACGTCCCCGAGCACCACGGGCACCCGCAGCCGTCGCGCCGTGGCCAGTCCGCGGGCCTCGGGGTCGGACTCGACGCAGACCACCGGGATGTTCAGCTCTCGCAGCCGCGTCAGCACCCGGGTGCCGATCTTGCCGAGCCCGAGCAGCACGACATGGCCGCTCAGGCCCCGGGGCGGTTTGCGCAGCGACGACGTGGTGCGGAAGGTGCCGAGCGCCTCCAGGACCGCCGCGAGAAGCACCGGAAGCAGCAGCAGCCCGGCGAACCCGGAGAGGAGTTGGAGGATCTGCCGCCCGACGGACTGGCCGAGCGCGGGGTCGTCGATCGCGAACAGGTCGAGCAGCGTCAGATAGAAGGCGCGCAGCGGATGGATCCCCGTCACCAGCCACAGCGCGACGGCGAGCGCGACCACGCACCCCACCATCCCGGCCAGCGACCACCGCAGCCGCCGCGAGAACAGCGAGGCGAACCACGGCATCACACCCCGCCCGTCGGGCAGCGAGGGCCCGGCGTACGACACCTGCTCCAGCACGACGGTCGCGCGCCCGCCGCCGTCCCGTAGTGCTGCCGCGTCCGGCAGCAGCGCCGGGCCCTGGTCGCCGGCGGGCCCGTGGCTGTCGGTCGGCGAGAGCAGGGCGAGTGTGGCAAGACCCGGATCGGCGCTCACACCGGACCCGGCCGGGGGCCGTTCGACCGCCCGCAGCAGCAGGCCGCCGGTCTGGAGGACCTTGCTGGTGCCGGTGAGGGCGGTGGCGGCCAGTGCGGGCGCGGCCGTGTCGGCGTCGGAGAGCACGGTCGTGGAGGCGTCGAAGCCGGTCCCGTCGGCCGGTCCACCGGAGGCCAGCACGGCGGCCTGGTCCAAGAGTTCCTCGATGTGCTGGCCCAGGCGCCGGTTGTAGAGCCGCAGGACGAGCCGCAGCCGGGGGTTGAGGCGGCGGGCGGTGAGGGCGGCGCGGATGTTGGTCTCGTCGTCGTCGTACACGAGCGCGAGCGCGTCCGCGCGTTCCACGCCCGCCGCGGCGAGCGCCGCCTCGTTCGGCTCGGCGGCCTCCATCAGCCGTATGCCGCCCGGGGATTCACCGGCGGCGACGACAGCGCCGTTGCCGTTGCCAGCGCCGTTGCCAGTGCCGTTGTTGTTGCCGGTCAGGCCGGCGGCCGCGGTGACCATTCGGTCGAGCAGCGCGGAGGCGGACCGGGCCCGTACCACCACCGGTGGCCGCACGGACCGTTCGGAGGCCGGGACGACGAGGGTGACCTGTTCGCCGTAGACCCCTCTGAGCTCGGCCGCCAGCCGGTGCGCGAGCCCGCCGTCCCCGCACACCACCATGTGCGCGGCCGCATCGCCCGGCAGCCCTGGACTCTGGTTCGGAACGCTCCCCACGAGGGAGAAGACTGCCTCACCGGAGCGGATGCCGCCACGTCCGACAGCCGATGAGCCCCTGTACCAAGAATTCCCCAAACCGCCGCGCACGCTGAGCAATCGGACCTTCGCTGTCGTATGCACAGACAGGGAAACCAGCACCTCACCACCGGAGGGATCCCGGCCGTGGCCGTCACCAAAGCACCTCCGCCCACGCGGGACACCGGCGAGGACCGGCGCCTGGCACCGGACGCGGAGGCACGGCGCCTCAACTCCCCCCTTGTGCTGACCCTGTTGATGCTGCTGGTGGTGCTGTGCCAGGGGCCGATCCGCGGGGCGCTGGGCGCGCCGGTCATGCAGAGCTGGATGACGGTGTTCGTCGCCGTGCTCGTCCAGGCGCTGCCCTTCCTGGTGCTCGGGGTGCTGCTGTCGGCGGCGATCGCGGTGTTCGTGCCGGCGTCGTTCTTCGCCCGCGCCCTGCCGAAGAACCCCGTTCTCGCGGTGCCGGTGGCGGGGGCGGCGGGCGTGGTGCTGCCGGGCTGCGAGTGCGCGTCCGTGCCGGTGGCGGGCGCGCTGGTCCGGCGCGGTGTCACCCCGGCCGCGGCCCTCGCCTTCCTGCTCTCGGCCCCGGCGATCAACCCGATCGTGCTGACGGCGACCGCCGTGGCCTTCCCGCGCGATCCCGGGATGGTCGTGGCCCGGCTCGTCGCGAGCCTGCTCGTGGCATGCGCGATGGGCTGGCTGTGGCTGCGGCTCGGCCGCACCGACCTGCTGAAGGAGCCGGCCCGGCACACGTACGAGGGTCAGGGCAAGGGTGCCGCCTTCTGGGGTTCGGTCAGGCACGACGTGACGCACGCGGGCGGTTTCCTGGTGGTGGGCGCGATGGCGGCGGCGACCCTGAAGGCCGTCGTCCCGCAGACGTGGTTGCGTACGGCGGCGGAGAACCCGGTGATCGCCGTGCTGGCCCTGGCCGCCCTCGCCGTGGTGCTGTCGATCTGCTCGGAGGCGGACGCGTTCGTGGCCGCCTCGCTCACCCAGTTCTCGCTGACCGCGCGGCTGACCTTCCTGGTGGTCGGTCCGATGATCGACCTCAAGCTGTTCGCGATGCAGACGGGCACCTTCGGCCGTGCCTTCGCGCTGCGCTTCGCGCCCGCCACTCTCGCCCTGGCGATCGTGGGCTCGGTCCTCACCGGGTGGGTGATGCTGTGAACCGGCAGGCACAGTCGGCGGTCCTGTTCGTCCTCGGCGCGGCCCTCCTGCACGCGGGCCTGACCGACCTCTACCTCCGCTACGTCAAGGCGGGCCTGCGCCCGCTGGTCCTGGCGGCCGGGGTCGTCCTCATCGCGACGGCGCTGGCGACGGCCTGGTACGAGTGGCGGGCCAAGCCCAGGGAGCAGGGGCAGGACCATGGCCAGGAGCATGGGCATGGGCATGGGGATGGACAGGACCATGGCCAAGGGCATGGACAGCGGCAGGGGCAGGAGCACGCCCACCGCGAACCCCGCGTCTCCTGGCTCCTCGTCCTGCCCCTCTTCGCCCTGATCCTCGTCGCCCCACCCGCCCTCGGCTCCTACAGCGCGATGCGTACGGGCACGGCCCTGCAGCAGTCGTACGGCTACGCGCAGCTCCCGAAGAGCGGGCCCCTGCGGCTCGGTCTCGCCGACTATGCGGGCCGCGCCGTCTACGAGCAGGGCCGGGGCCTGGCCGGACGGCAGATCACCATCACCGGGTTCGTCGCCCTGGACCACTCCGGCGCGCCCTACCTGGTCCGCATGGCCCTCAACTGCTGCGCGGCGGACGCCCAGCCGGTCAAGGTGGGCCTCACCGGGCAGATCCCGCCGGTCCTCAAACCGGACGGCTGGCTCCAGGTCACCGGCACGTACACACCCAAGCGCACCAAGGACGCGGTGAACGGCGGCCCCATCCCGTACCTCGACATCACCGACGCCAAGCCGGTTCCGACGCCACGCGACCCTTACGACGAGACCTGGAACAACTGAGCTTGTCGATGCCCTGTCCCCCCGTGACCCTGCCGTGGCCGAGGGCTGACATGATCACTTGGTATGGCCTGAACTCCCTGCCCGGCTGACGGACGGGTCCTGAGCGACTGGCGGCGCGTGCAGGGCGTGAGCGAAGATGGGTAACAACGGGGAGCCAACGGGGAGTTGGGTATGGCGGAGCAGTACAAGGTCGATCTGAGCGAGATCGAGGGCACGATCAGGAAGCTGAACCGTGCCATCAAGGACATGGGCACGTCGGGCGCGAACGCGAAGAACTCGACGTACCTGCCTGCCGGGGCGCTGGGCAAGAACTTCGGTGAGGCCGAAGCTCTGTACAAGGCCCATGAGCAGATGAAGGAACGCCTCTACGAGATCGTCGCGCACCTGGAACGGGTGCTGGACTCCTTCGGCCAGAAGACGAAGAAGACGCATGACGCGTACGCCGACGCCGAGGCGGAGAATCTCGCCGCGTTCAACAGGAAGTGAGCCGGTGTTCTGCTGCGCGGAGAGTCACATGAGGATGGGGGACGGTGGCTGTGGCCGATAAGGGTATCGACAACTTCGAGTACGTCCCGGCGAACCAGTGCTTCGCGGCGAAGCACACGACGCCGTTCGGAGTCGACTCCGACATGGACCAGATGAAGGAGATGGTCCGGGACGCGAACCCGGGAACCGTGAGGTCGGTCGCGGCGGGCTGGGCCCGGCTCGAGAAGGATCTGGTGGGGCCCGGCGGCGTGAAGGAGATCCTGGAGACCGCCGTGGAGCATGTGATGGCCCACTGGGAGGGCCAGAGCGCGGACCTGTTCCAGGAACAGGCGCGGATCATCGGCACGAAACTCACCGACAGCTCCAAGTACGCCCACAACGTCTCGCAGTCCCTCACGGGCGCCGCCGTGATTCTCGAGAAGGTCAAGCCAGAGGTCCTGGCGATGGAGAAGCCGGGCAAGGTCTCCAGCGCGGCGGACTTCATCGTCAACGGCGGCGACCGCAGCGGCGGCAAGGCCGCGGACGACGCCATCAAAGGCGGGGCGAGTTCGCAGGAGGCCCTCGACAGCTACGGGACCAGCCTGTCGGAGGGGCGCGAGGCGCAGCTTCGGATGGCTGCGAAGATGGAGGTCTTGGGGGCGGCTTATAACAGTCGGGCTGCGGAGATTGGGTCTTGGAAGCAGAAGGCGCCGGTGCTGCCTCCAGGTACCCACATTGACGACCACGAGGACTTCCCAGGTGATCCTGGCGGCGTTGCGCCCGCTCCCGTGGTGATCCCGGCGGAGCTTGCTCCTCGAAGCCCGAAGGCCGCAACGCCGGGTACTGTCCGCGGCGCTCAGGTCGGCCCGATCAGCTCGTCGAAGCCCGTTGCACCGCCGTCGGGCGTCACGGGTGGCGCGCACAAGCCGACCGTGTCACAGCCCCAGGTCGGCACGGCGATTGACGGCATCTCCGGTGGCCGCACGGGCGCGCCTGGGGTGGGCGGTGTCGGCCCGGTCGGCGGCGGATCCGCTGTCGGCGGGGGTATCGGTGGCGGTGCCGGTTTCGTCGGTGGCGCGGTAGGCGGGGCGGCTGGTGCCGCCGGTGCCGCGCGCGGCATGGCTGGGCGTGCCGGGGGCATTGGTGGCGCTGCCGGTGCGGGTGCTGCTGCCAGGGGCGGTGCGGCGCGTGCCGGAGGCGCGGCCGGCCGCAGTGGCGGTGTGGTCGGTGGCACACCCAGGGCGGGTGCGGGTGCGGGTGCAGGCGCGGGCCGGGGCACGACAGGTGGTTCGGGCCTGCACAGCAGCCGCGGTGCTGCGGGAGGGGGAGGAGCCAGCGCGGTCCGCAAGGGCGGTGTCGCAGGCGCTCCGGGCTCTCGCACCGGTCGCCGCAAGGACGAGGAGCAGCGCGAGGGCGAGCGCCCCGACTACCTGGTCGAGGACGAGGAGACCTGGACTCCGCAGACCAACACGGCGCCTCGGGTCATCGAGTAGCCGCTAGGCGCTTACCGGCACATGACAGGATGCGTGGGCGTGGCCTTCGGGTCGCGCCCACGTTTGCGATAGGAGAGGGAGACGGAATGGCCTTCACACGAACGGTGCGTGTGCTGGGCGCCACGGCACTGACGGGCGCGCTGATCCTGGCGGCGGCGCCCGCCGCTTCCGCCGACCAGACTAGAAGCGCTCAGTGGGCCTTGGACGTGCTGCAGGCCGACTCTGTGTGGAAGTTCTCTACGGGCAAGGGGGTCACCGTTGCCGTCATTGACACCGGCGTGAATGCAGAACATGTCGACCTCAAGGGCAGCGTTCTTCAGGGAAAAGATTTCGTTGATGGCGACGAAGACGCTTCTCCGGCAGCGTCAGATGAGGATCCGACGCACGGGACAGGGATTGCCTCGATCATCGCTGGCCACGGGCATGGTCCGGGTGCAGCTGACGGCGTGATGGGGCTGGCACCAGGATCCAATATTCTCCCGATTCGGGACAATATTGCGAGTGACGGCAGTCTCGCCGATGAGATTCGTTACGCGGTGGATCACGGTGCTTCAGTCATCAATATCTCGTCATACGTCACTGCGGATAATGTCGCGGACCGTGAGGCAGTCGCGTACGCAGCAGAACATGATGCACTGATCGTGGCTGGTGCCGGAAACCAGAATAAATCTCCGGAAATTCTCTACCCGGCAAAGTATCCAGGCGTTCTGGCCGTTGGGGGAGTGACGCAGGATGGAACATTCTGGGAAGGTTCGAATTATGGTCCCGAAGTTCTACTGACCGCGCCCGCGACACGCATTGTGAGTGCATCGTGGCCCGGAAACAAACTCCGTATCGCCGATGGCACTTCAGATTCCACTGCGTTTGTTTCTGCAGCCGCCGCTTTGCTCCGCTCAAAGTTCCCGGACCTCACGGCAGGTCAGATCGCGAACCGTCTCACCAAGACGGCCGTCCTCCCCGATTCCGCCAAGGGCCTTTCCCTCCCCGACGAGAAGTACGGCTACGGAGAAATCCGCCCCCTCGCCGCACTGACGGAAGACATCCCCGCAGGCTCGAAGTACGGCCCCCTCAAGGCCCCGACGGCTGCGTCTACGTCCGCGAGCCCCTCCGCCGCTCCGAGCGCCGGTAGCAAGTCCGACGCCGACTACGCCGCAGAGGCCGAACAGGCAGATCAGAAGCAGACGCTCTTCCTCGTCATCGCCGGTGTCGTCGCCCTGGCCGTGCTCGCCCTCGTCGTGTTCCTGATCGTCAAGCGGTCCCGGCGCGACAAGAACAACAGCGGTGGGCCGGGTGGCCCGGCGGGCTATCCCCAGTACGGCCAGCAGCCGGTGCCTCCGCAGCAGTACCCGTACCAACAGCAGCCTGTATCGCCGCAGCAAAATCCGTACCAGCAGCCCACTCCACCCCAGGGTCAGTGGCCGCCCCAGCAGTAGCCACCCGGATAGAGCCCTGACCACCAGCGGGCGTGATGCGACCAGGCATCGCGCCCGCTCGGCGTTCCCGATGGATTGCCCAGTCAGACCTTGATGCCGGTGGCCTGCCCGTCGCACAGGATGGCCAGGAAGTCAGGATCAAAGGTGAGATCGGCCGACGCTGATCGATGGCAAGGATGCAGGCGCGTCCGTGCGGGTCGACTGCCTGAGCCTGGAGGAGTGGGGTGATCAGTCCCGGACTCTGGAGGAGCCTATGGCGGTGGGGTGGGCGCGCGTCTTGAGGCTGCCTACGAAGGTGGCGAAGACTCCGGTCGGGAAGTTGAGGGTTGCCCTGGTCGGTGTCTTCGAGTCGCGTATCGCCACCTGTGTTAGGTCGTTCGCGACTTCCACGCAGGAGTTGCCGTCACCTGGACCCGAGTAGGACGACTTCCGCCAATTGTCGGGGGTGCTCATGAAGCGCCTCACAGCTCTTTCGTCAGTCCGTGGATGAGGTCACGCGAACCCTTGGGGTCGAGTGACGCGCCTTCCACCTTACGGAAGAGCGTTCGAAAAGCGCCGAGTTGCGCTTCGGAATCGATGAGGGCTGTGCCGTGCGGTGCGTCGCGTACGACGGTGTCCAGCTTCTGTACGGCGCCTCCCGCGTACACCATGGCGCTCGCGGCGCCGGCGAAACCGTCCAGTGCGAAGGGGATGATCCGTACGGTGGTGTTGTCGGCTTCGGAGAGTTCGACAAGATGCGCGAGTTGCGCTCGTGCGGCGGCGCGATCGCTGACGTTGATGCGTAGGGCCGCCTCGTGGATGACCGCTTCGTACGGAGTGCTTTCAAGGATCACCTTGCGCTGCATCCGGTGGCGAACACGCAACTCAAGCTCCTCCTGGGGCAGCTCAGGCACCCGGTACGCGAAGATTGCGCGGGCGTAGTCCTCCGTCTGGAGCGGGCCAGGGATGAACAGGAACTGCACCTCCCTCAGGTACGAGGCGTGGTGCTCCAACTCGGCGAGGTCGAGAAAGGGCGCGGGCAGCACACCCCGGTAATCGGTCCACCAGCCACGTGTCCGGTCAGTCGCCATGGAGACCAGGGCATCGACGAACTCCGCGTCCGTACAGACGTAGTGAGAGGCAAGGCTGCGAAGTCGTTTCTCGCTCACTCCCGCGAGGGCTGACTCGATGTGAGTGATCTGCGCAGGGCTCACACCGAGCAGAGCCGCCGCCTGGCGGGCGTTCAGGCCTGCGGCCTCTCGCAGTCTGCGCAGCTCAACCGCCAAACGCATCTGACGTGCTGTCGGCTCGCGCCTCAAGGCCATTGACTGCTCCCTGCTCCCAACGCGCCTGTGTGCGCGACTCGTTCGGGGGTCAGATTACGTGACCGACTTGCGAGACATGTAGATATAGACCTACCGTCAGTGACGCGACGCATACGCTGCGGAATTCTCGGGAGCCCCGGAAGCGCACCGCCCCGTCCTGCCATGACGGCTGCGGCACTGCCACCGCCCGTCATTCGCTGATTCCGAAACCCCGATCACCGAACGGAAGCTGACGCATGCCTGAAAACGACTCCTGGGAGTACACGCTGTACGTCCCGAACGACCTCCGAGCCGTCACCATCAGCCGCCGCACCCTCCGTCTGATCCTCACGATGCACGGCCTGATCCACCTCGTCGACGTCGCGGAGCTGCTCGCGGCGGAGCTGGTCACCAATGCGGTACGTCACACGAAGGGGCCCGCTGCCCTCAGGGTGCGCTGGTCGGCGGGGGCTCTGCGGATCGGGGCATGGGATGCCGACCCGGAACCGCCGGCACCTCCAAGGGAGTTGGAGACGATCACCGAACTGGAGGCGGGTAGGGGGCTCGCGATGGTCCGGGCCTGCGCCGACCTGTGGGGATGGCAGCCCTTGTCGAGAGACGGCAACCGAGGGAAGTTCGTATGGTGTGAGCTGGCCGCGGCCTGACGGGCTTGGTCGAGGATCTCCTGTCTCAGAAGTCGGTGGTTCGACAAGCCGGGTGACTGGAATGGGTCTGACGAACCATCGGCAGGCGCGGTGGGAGGAGTACCTGAAGCTACCCGTCGATCCTTGCCTTAGCAGCCGTTGGCTTTCGCCACGACAGGGACGATCTCTTTCAGCAATTGCGTGAGCGACTTTTCTTCCGAGGACAGGTCCTTGGGGTAGTACGCAACGACCTCCACAGAGAAGCTCTTCCGTGGCAGACCGTCCGTGTCCGACGGGTGGCCGGGACACGCTTCCGTCGCCACAGCACCGCGGGAGTACACGGCGACATCGCCCGAGGCGGCGACTGTGACCTTCGTATCTCCGCGCCCGTACTGGGTGGCCCTCCCCTGTGCTATATGGCGGGCAGTCGGTGTGTCCTCGTGGAAGAAGTTACTCACCAGGAGCGTCTTGGTGCCGTCGACTGCGTAGTCGCACCCAGAGGCATATTTGCCGTTGTCGAGGGCGTTGCCCGTTTTCGTCAGGTTGCCGCCGGGTGGGAAGAAGGGCTTGATGACTCCCTTCCCGAGGTGCGCTCCGCACAAAGTGGCAGGCAAGGCGTATTCGACTTCGGGTTTCTTCTCACCAGAGCAGGCTGTAAGTAAAAGTGTGGAGAGTGACAGCACTACGCAGCCGAGTCGACGCAGGGGGATGTTCAACATCCGTCAGCTTTTGCGGCTGCGGGAAGAAACTTCTTCATAAAGTGAGTGAGTTTGGTCTGCGCTTCCTGCCAGTTCTTAGGATTTCCGATGCTCGCCGTTATCGCGTAGCTGTGGGCTTCCTCGCCGTCAACATCCGACGGAAGCCCCGAGCACTCCGCCACGCCTACCGCATGTCCCCTGTACGTAGCGATGCGGCCGGAAGAGGCGACCGTAACCTCGTTGTGCTGGCTGTCGGGGACGGATTTCATGAGGACTTCCTGGGCCGTCAGCTTCTTCTGGTAGCGCTGGTCCGAGAAACTGAGCGCGGTATTTCCGTCTACCAGATAGGAACAGGCGGACTGGTCCTGGCCGTCCGCAAGGGGCGCGCCGGTCTGTGTGAGTTCTTTCCCAGCGGGGAAGAGTGGTTCAATCACGTCCCGGCTGACCGATACTCCGCAGAGACTTTCCGGCAGTGTGTATTCCACCTGCTGCTCGGTTGAGCATCCGGGCAGAAGTGCCAACACGCCTAGGAGCGCCCAGACTGGCCGTTTCGGAATCCGCCGACAGTCATCCATGGCGCGCATCCTCCCACTTGGCTCCGGCGGCATGGCTCTGGAAGGCCTCCCCTGCTACCTCGTTCTTGATGTCGCGCACGGTGTCGGCGTTGTAGCTGCCACGCTGTGCTGCCTGCTCGACAGCGGCCTGCGCCGACCTCTGCGCCTGTTGACTACCGTTGGTGTAATCCCGGCTTGTTTCGTCCTGAGCCTGAGTGGTCGTGTCCCGTTGGATGCTGTCCATCACGCTCGACTGAATGTCCTCGATCGCCCAGCCTGCAACGTCGCCGACGACGGGCACCTTGATGGCACCTGTGGCCAAGCCCAGACCCCGGCCGACCCACTTGCTGGCTGTCTCAGCCGATTCGTTGAAATCCGCGTCCTTGGCTCGATGGGTTTCGAAGATCGCATCCGCGCGGGCTTCACTCATGATGCCGGCGACGGTAGCGCCGGGACGGACAGCGTTGGACGCCCGAGCCTCGGCGGACACGGTGGAGTCGGTGTCGGCGTTCATGGCCCGGTCGACCTCAGCCGTGGTGTACGCCTGCTGTGATGCGGTGATCGCCGCGTATGCATCGGGATCCTGACCGACTTGGGACAGAAACGCCTCAGTGTGCGCGGGATTGAGTTCTGCAGCGGAGCCGAAGACCGGCAAACTCTCCTGGGTGGAGACGGCCCGCTGAACATCGCCCATGTACTCGGCGGCGATGTTGCCGAGGCTGTCGCGGGTGGCCTCATAGGGCGCGCCGTCTTTACCGTTGAGGAGTTCAGAGCCTCCGTCGCCGCCGAACTTGTCCACGATCTGACGGGCCAGACTGGCCTGGTCGGCGGTGTGTGAAACAGAGTCGGCGTTGTGGTCGCCGTCCCACGGGCGGCCGGTCGTGGCTGCCTCCAGCGCATGCCCCAGCGCGTCCGGGAAGTCCTTCGTCGACTTTCCCGCGGCGTCCGGATCGTGCCCCGTGATGTCCGGGAACGACTCGTAGTCCTTGTTGACCAGGTAGTCCAGGTAGCTGTTGGCGCCGCCGACCTCGATTGCCTGCCGCTCGCCGCCCTTGGGAGTGCCGTCCTCGGCGTACTCCTGCCAGGGCGGGGAGAAGTAGTCCGTGGCGGCCTGCGGACTGTGCCCCAGTGCCTCCAGGACGCTGTTCATCGGGTCGTAGCCCGCGCCGTTCTTGCCCGAGGGGTTGAAGCCGTACATGGAGTCGCCGAAGTCGGCCTTGGTGCCGGCGAAGAAGTACGGGTCCTTGGCGTGGAGTTGGGTGACGTGTTCCGCGATGGGGGTCAGGAAGCTGGAGTCGTAGTCGCCGTAGCGGAGGATGCCGCCGAGGAGTTGGTAGCCGTAGGGGCCCTCGTTCATGCTGTCGGGGTACAGCTTGACGTGCTGTGTGCCGAGCCGGCGGAACTCCGCGGTCCACTGCTCGGACAGGTGTGGCTTCTTGTCCGGGTCGGTCGCGGTGGCCAGCGTGTTGCCCATGTTGCGCTGCATCTCCCGTAGCAGCGCCTTGCGTTCGTCGCTCGCGTCGGAGGTCTGCAGGGCGAGCTGGCCGTAGAGCTGGAGGCTGCCCTTCTGGCCGAGTTGCTGGTAGAAGTCGGTGGAGAACTCCGCGTCGCCCCGGTTGGACTTCATCAGGTGGTTCAGCTCGGTCAGTTCGGTGTCGGTGAGCTTGTCGCCCTTCTTCATCAGCTCGGCCGCGTGGGTGGCGTCGGCGGCGTCGAGGGAGGTGACGACCTTGGCGTTGAAGTCGTCCGAGCGGCCGCCCAGATCGCGGCGCAGCGCCCAGCAGGCGCTCTCGTCGGCGTCGGCGGCCTGCTGCAGGACGGCTTCGATACGGCGGACCAGTGCGTCGCAGGCCTGCTGCTGCTCGCGGATGAGGGCCTGGCCGTCGGGGTCGTGGCGGGCGGCGCCGTGGGAGAGGTCGTTGCGCGGGGTGACGATCCCGGTCGCGCTGACGTGCAGGTCCTGCTTCTTGGCCTCGACGTCGGCGAGGTGGTGGAGGTCGTTCTTGGCCTTCTGCAGCGCGGTGTGCAGGGTGCTGAGGACACCGGCGATGCCGGTCGCCTCCGCGTGGGCGTCGGAGAACTCCTGGTGGGCGGCGCGTACGTCGCTGTCCGCCTTGGCCGCGGTCAGTACCGGCTGCCGCCAGCCCGCCTGCTTGAAGGGCCGGGCGACCTCGTCACCGAACCCGGTGTGCAGCTGCTTGAACTTGGTCGCGGTCTCCTCCCAGCGGTCGGCGGCGGCTTTGAGGTTGCTGAGGTTGAGGTGGTAGAGCTGCTCGTACGTCGGCATGGCTGCGGTGGGTCCCCCCGTGTCTCGCGTGTCTCGTCGGACGGCGCTGTCCGCGGTCGTGGCCGGCCCGGTCTACCCGAAGGGCGACGGCCGGCCGGACAGTGACCGCATGGTCTGCGTGTTCGTCGTCTCGGTGTTCCGGTACAGCAGGCCCGAGCCGCCGCACTGCCGGGAAAGGCCGTCACATTTTTCCGCCAGCGACGAGACCTGACTCGACCAGGTCTGTGCGAGGCCGCCGAGCGCTCCGCCCAGCCCGCCGTCCCAGTTGCCGCTGCCGAAGTCCCGGGACGCCGAACGGGTCTCGTCGACCGGGTGGGCCCCGGCGGTACGCGTACGGCCCGCCAACTCGTGCGCGCCACTGCCCGCGCGGTTCAACGCCGCCGGATCGTCAAGGTCCGTCCCGCCTGACATGCCCCACTCCTCATGTCCGCCTCCGCCTCCCGAGGCGCGGAAGCCCTCTGTATGTGATGCGAATAGAGCAACGATGAGCAAGCGAAAATATCACCGCGATACCTCACCGTCCCAAGCGTTCGCCGCCATCGACGCGGCGTGTCGGGCCCACTGATGTATCGCCGACACCGCCGAAGAGGCGTCTCTCTTGCCGTCTCAACCCCCTCCCCCTAGCCTGCAATCTGACGATCCATCAGATACCGGCTAGGGGGCAGGCAATGGCCGTCACCACCGAGAGCGGAACCGGACCGGGACCGGGCAGCAGGGACATCCCCAAAGTCATCAGCGTGGACGATCACGTGATCGAGCCCGCGCACCTCTTCGAGACCTGGCTCCCGGCCAAGTACCGGGACAGGGGGCCGAAACCGCTCACCGCCGGCATCGGGGACCTCGCGTACGTCGGCGGCAAGTACCGGTTCACCACCGATCCGGAGGGCCAGCTCACGGACTGGTGGGAGTACGAGGGCGACCTCTTCCCGTACAAGCGGATCATCGCGGCCGTCGGCTTCTCGCGGGACGAGATGACCCTCGACGGGATCACCCGCGAGCAGATGCGGCGGGGCTGCTGGGACCCCAAGGCCCGCATCGAGGACATGGAGATGAACCATGTCGAGGCCTCCCTGTGCTTTCCCACCTTCCCGCGGTTCTGCGGGCAGACCTTCTCCGAGGCCAAGGACAAGGAGGTCGGGCTCGCCTGCGTGCGCGCCTACAACGACTGGATGGTCGAGGAGTGGTGCGGGGACAGCGGGGGCCGGCTGATCCCGCTGTGTCTCATCCCGCTGTGGGACGTCGAGCTGGCGGTGCAGGAGATCCGGCGCAACGCCGAACGGGGCGTCAGGGCCGTCACCTTCAGCGAGATCCCGACCCACCTCGGGCTGCCGTCGATCCACTCCGGCTACTGGGATCCGTTCTTCGCCGCGTGCGAGGAGACCGGGACGGTCGTCAACATGCACATCGGCAGCAGTTCGCAGATGCCGGCCGCGTCCCCCGACGCCCCGCCCGCCGTCCAGGCCTCGCTGTCCTTCAACAACGCCATGGCGTCGATGATGGACTTCCTGTTCTCCGGGGTGCTGGTGAAGTTCCCGCGGCTCAAACTGGCGTACAGCGAGGGCCAGATGGGCTGGATCCCGTACGCACTGGAGCGCGCCGACGACGTCTGGGAGGAGCACCGGGCCTGGGGCGGGGTCAAGGACCTGATCCCGGAGCCGCCGTCGACGTACTACTACCGGCAGATCTTTTGCTGCTTCTTCCGCGACAAGCACGGTATCGAGGCCATCGAGACCGTCGGCGTGGACAACGCGACCTTCGAGACCGACTATCCGCACGTCGACTCGACCTGGCCGCACACCAAGAAGGTCGCGTGGGAGCACGTGGCCGGGCTGTCCGAGGACGTGACCTACAAGCTGCTGCGGGGCAACGCGATCCGGATGCTGGAGCTCGGCTTCGACCGGTAGCCCGTCAGCCCCGTTAGCCCCGTCAGCCCGGTCAGCGGCTCCGGTCGAGGGCGGCCGGCGCTCGCGCTCGCGCCTGCGTCACCGTTCCTCGGACCGCCCGCAATACCGGGCCACCTGCGCCGCCTGCCCGGTCAAGGCATCCGGCAGGAGACAGGCGGACGGGGCGTGGACGGCCGTGTTGATCGTTATGTGCAATGCCTGATCACAACGTGACCAGGCATGAAAAGACCCGACCGCTGGCGACGGGGGATGCACCAGCGGTCGGGCTGTGGCCAAGACTAACAAGGCCGCAGGAACAGCGGGAGCAACCTGCTCGGCTGCGGGGAGGAGTTGTGAGCGGGATCACGTAATGCGCTTCAGTCGCACGGAGGGTCGTACGAGAGCCGCGGCAGGTACTCCTCCCAGGTCCGGCGGGTCAGAACGTTCGACGTCGTGGCGCAGACGCGGCTGATCGCGTCGTCGACGTCCAGGTCCCACAGCCGGATGGTGTCCGCGCCGCTGGAGACCCCGAGCATGCGGCTGTCGGGGCTGAAGGAGAGGAAGCTGCCGGTCTTGGCGCTGGGGCTCATCGACTGCCCGATGGGGCCGGCCGCGGACGGGTCGGCCACGTCCCAGAGCCGGACCGTGTTGTCGTTGCCGCCGCTGGCCAGCGTGGAGCCGTCACGGCTGTACGTCAGCGACACGACCGCCTCGGTGTGCCCGGTGAGCGCCGCGCCCGTCTGCTCGGCGTGCGTGGGGTCGGTCACGTCCCACAGCCGGACCGTGTCGTCGTTGCCGCCGCTCGCCAGGGTGTGCCCGTCCGGGCTGAAGACGAGCACGTTGACGGGCCCGGTGTGCCCGGTGAGGGGCTTGCGGAGCGAGGCCGGACGGGCCGGGTCCGTCACCTTCCACAGCCGGATCGTGCCGTCCGCGCTGCCACTGGCCAGGGTCCGGCCGTCCGGGCTGAAGGCAAGGCCGTCGATATAGCCCTTGTGGCCGGCGATCGGGCCGTGGGAAACCGGGTGAGCCGGATCGGTGACGTCCCACAGCTGGAGGCTGCGGCTGTCGTAGGCGGTGGCCAGGGTGCGTCCGTCGGGGCTGAACGCCAGGGCGTCCGGACCCATGAACCGGGAGCGCAGGACGAGCGCCGGACCGTAGGGGACGGGGTGGGCCGGGTCGGTGACGTTCCACAGGTGGACCCGGCCGGTGGTGAGCACCGCGAGAGTGCCGCCGTCGGGGGAGAACAGCACCTGGGAGTCCGGATCGCGCACCACGGGTGTGAACGGTTTGCTCAGGGCCACGGGCCGGGCCGGGTCCGTCACGTTCCACAGCCGGATCCGCCCGTCCCGCCCGGCGGTGGCGAGCACCTCGCCGTCCCGGCGGAACGCCCCGCTGCTGCCCACCAGGTCTCCCGCCGGGATCGACCACAGGCGCACCTTGCTGTCGCCGCTGCCGGTCGCGAGCGTACGGCTGTCGGGGCTGAAGCCCAGCGCGTACATCTCACCGCTGCTCCCGGCGAGGGGTTCGCCGACCTGCGAGGGGTACGCCGGGTCGCTCACGTTCCACAGGCTCGCCGTGCTGTCCGCGCTGGCGGCGGCGAGCATCCTTCCGTCGGGGCTGAAGGCCACGGACCAGATGGGACCGGTGTGGCCGGTGAGCGGCGAGCCGACCGGAGCCGGGTCGGCCGGGTCGCTCACGTCCCACAGCCGGACACTGTTGTCCGCGCTGCCGCTGGCGAGCTCGGTCCCGTCCGGGCTGAAGGCGACCGAGTGCACCAGACCCGTGTGCCCCTTCAACACCCTGTCGTACGCCCGGGGCCGGCGCGGATCGGTCGTGTTCCACAGCCGGACCGTGTTGTCGTCACCACCGGCCGCCAGCGTGTGCCCGTCGGGGCTCCACGCCACGGACCGCACGGCGGCACCGGCACCGGACAGCGTGGTGGGCGGCCTGTTCGTGCCGCGCATGTCCCAGAGCCGTACGGTCCTGTCCTCACCGGCGGAGGCCAGGGTCTTGCCGTCCGGGCTGAACGCGATCAGGTAGATCGTGCCGCGATGACCGGTCAGGGGAGCGCCGAGGGGCTTCGGGTGGCGGGGGTCGGCGAGGTCCCAGCGCCGGATCCTCCCGTCGTCCCCGGCGCTGGCCAGCGTCCTGCCGTCCGGGCCGAAGACCGCGCTGCTCACCCAGCTCGTGCCACCGGCGAGGGGTTCGCCCAGCGCCTTGGGATGCCGGCGGTCGCTGACGTCCCACAGCCGTACCGTCCGGTCGTAGCTGGCGGTGGCCAGAAGCTTTCCGTCCGGGCTGAACGAGGTGAGGTAGACGGCGCCGGTGTGGCCGGTGAGCGGGGTGGCCAGCGGCGCGTTGACGATGGAGATCAGCCGGGTGTTGGTGCCCTCGTCGTCGGGCCGGAGCCGGTGAGCGACCAGGTCGATCCGGGCGGACAGCGACGGATCCGTGTACTGGACGCGGTCCGCCTCCGCGACGACCTGCTCGAACACGGCGTCGTTGCGCTGCTGCCAGGCGACCACCGCCGAACCGACGGCCACCATCGCGAGGACGACCAGCGCCGACACCGCGCCCCGGGCGATCAGGACGGTACGCCGGCGCAGCCGGACCGAGGCGGCCAGGAACTCCACCGCGCTGCGGGTCAGATAGGTGTCCCCGGCCGACTTCGCCCAGGTGCGCGCCTGTTCGAGCCGCGAGCCCCGGTACAGCAGCGAGGAGTCGCGGTTCGAGCCCTCCCAGGAACGGCCGTCCTCCTCGATACGCTGGCGCAGCAGATGGTCGCTGCGGTCCTCGTCGATCCACTCGCGCAGCCGCGGCCACGCCGTCAGCAAGGCCTCGTGGGTGATCTCCACGGTCTCCGCGTCCAGCGTCACAAGGCGGGCCCGCACCAGCGCTTCGAGGGACTCCTCCGTCTTGCCCGGGTCCGTCGACTCGGCGGCCAGCTGGCGCCGGGTGCCGCGCCGGCGGGTGGCCTGGGTGTCCTCGCCGAGCCGCACCAGACGCAACAGCAGCAGCCGGGCCGCCGTACGCGCCGCCGGATCCAGACCGGACCAGGCCCGCTCGGCGGTCGCCGCGACCGCGCCCTGGATGCCGCCGGCCGCGCGATAGCCGGCCACGGTCAGCCGGCCCGCCTTGCGGCGCTGCCAGGTCGCGAGCAGGGCATGCGAGAGCAACGGCAGCACGCCCGCGTCGTGGGCCCCGCGCGGGCCGTCGGCGCTCACCTCGCGCACGATCAGCTCTGCGAGCCCCGGCTCCAGCTCCAGGCCCACGGCCCGGGCCGGACCGGTCACGGCCTCGCGCAGTTCCCCGCCGGTGAGCGGCCCGAGCACCATGTGACGGCGCTGGAGCGCGTCGGCCAGTTCGGGATGGTCGAGGCAGCGCTCGTAGAAGTCGGCGCGGATGCCGAGGAGGACCAGCGCGGGCGCCGGCGAGTCCGGTCCCGCGGGCGTGCAGGCGGCATGCAGCAGCTGGACGAACGTACGCCTGGCCGTCTCGTCCGAGCAGAGCGTGAACGCCTCCTCGAACTGGTCGACGATCACCACCGGCCGGGTGGCGGCGGCCTCGCGCTGAGCCCACGAGGCGACCGCTTCCCGGACGGCGTGCGCGAATTCGGGAGGGTGGTCGATGTCCGGTCCGCCGGTCTCCGTGCCGGAGACGAGCGGTTTCAGCTCGGGTATTCGGCCGGTCAGTTCCGTGAGCGGATCGGCGCCCGGCACGAGCTGAACGATCGTGCGGCCGCCGTCCTCGCCGGCACCGCCGAGCGCGCCCTCCTCCAGGGCGGTCACCAGACCCGCGTTGAGCAGCGAGGACTTACCCGCGCCCGAGGCGCCCACGAGCATCACCAGACCGCCGGTGCCGGTCCCGGCCGCCGAGCGGAGCAGCTCGACGAGGGCCTCCGTGCTCCGTTCCCGGCCGAAGAACCAGCGCGCGTCCTCCTGCCGGTAGGAGGCGAGGCCGCGGTACGGGCAGACCCCGGCGGGGGGCTCCGGCTGGGGGCCTTCGTCCTCGTCCGGCGCCAGCGCGCGCTCCCACAGCCGCTGCCACTGACCGAGGTCGTAGAGACCGGCCGAGACGGGGGTGGGACTGATACGCCGGGCTTCGGGAATGAGGATATGCAGCACGGCCGCGAGGGCGGTGAACTGAGCGGGCACGTTCCGGGCCCGCCGCCAGTCGCTGATCCGCTGCGCGGAGACCCGGACGGGCCGTCCCCGCTCGTCCACGCGCTGGAGCCGGCCGACTCCCTCGGACACCCGCTTGAGGGGCGGATTCCCTGCCTCTCTGTACAACAGTGCGAGACGCTCCGCGAAGGCCGTGCGTGCTCCTGAGTCGGAGCTCAAGGTCTTCCACCCCTTACTTCCCTCGCGGTTGAATCCGGACCGGAAAACTCACTTTATATGGCTGACCTGCGGTAACGCACTGCTCCCGGCACCGGAACCTCCTCTGCGGGCCCCCTGGCTGGCAGGATCACGACCCTGCGGCGCAGCCAACGGGCGGCGCCATGACAGGCCACCAGCCCGGCGCCCCGCATGCCAACCAGCGCGCCGTACGTTCTCGGCCACATTCACCCATGGTCACCCGCTTCCTCCGGTACCGGTCCCCACGAGGGGAGGGACCGGTACCGGACGAAGCGGGACGATCACTGCGCCGCCCCTACACTGGGGCCGGCGCTTCGGTGTGATCGATGCGGTTGACCCGAGAGGACGGGAGAGGGCTGTGGCGAAGGTCGTCGGCGGTTTCCAGGACCCGTCGGCGGAGGTGCTCGCCGAGGCGGCCGCCGTCTTCGGACTCCTCGCCTCCTCCGCCCGGCTGCACATCATGTGGGCGCTGTCCCAGGGCGAGAGCGACGTCACCCACCTCGCCGACCGGGTCGGTGGCGCGCTGCCCGCGGTCAGCCAGCACCTGGCGAAGCTGAAACTCGCCGGGCTCGTGCGCTCCCGCCGCGAGGGCCGTCGGCAGATCTACTACGTCGACGACCCCGACATCGTGACCGTCGTCCGCGTCATGGTCGGCCAACTGACAGCCCGCGAGACCTCCTCCGGAACATCGGACCGACTGCGCGAGGCCGGTGTCTGAGCAGTCGGAGGCGCGGGGCGAGAACGGAACCCTGTCCACCGCGCCTGCTGCTGCGGAGGGGGCGGTGTCCGGGGGTGCCGGGGCGGATGGGGTGGTACCCGGGAGCGCCGGGCCTGACGGGAGCGCCGGGCCTGACGGGCTGCCGGCTGAACCGGCCGGGCCGGTGGCAGGGCCGGGTGCCGGGGGCGGGGCGGTGTCCGCGCCGGGTGCCGGGGACGGGCCGACGGCCGTGTCCGTCCTTCCGGGGCGTTCGACACTCGCGTCCACCGGCCCTGCTGGGGCGACTGCCGAGCCTGCTGTTCCAGGAGGGCCCTCGACCGGGCCGGATTCCCCGGCTGCGCCCGCGGGTCCGATCCGTTCGGCGTCCGGGTCCTTCACCGCCGCGGCTTCACCTGCGCCCGCTCTTGAGGCCGTGCTGACGGGCGGCCCGTCCGCTCCCTCCCCGGTGCCCCACGCGCCCGCCCCACCGGGTCCCGCTGCGTCAACCCCCGCCCCCGCGCTTCCGGCCGGCCCCGACACCGCGCCCGCTTCCCCGTCATCCGGGTCATCCGGTCCTTCGGTGCTGCGTGCTGTTCCTCCCGCGGCCGGTGCGGACGTGGACCTGGGTGGTGACGCGGCCGACCCCGGCTTCCCTTGCGGACCCCGCCAGGATGCCGCCGCCCCCGCCGCGAGCCTTCACGAGGTGTTCCGGCGACTCGGCAGTGGGCCGCGAGGGCTGACCGAGGTGCAGGCGGGGGAGCGGTTGGCGCGGTTCGGCGAGAACGTGATCCCGGATGCCCAGGACCCCTCCCGGCTCCGCCTGTTCGCCCGGAGTCTGCGCGACCCCTTCACCGCGGTGCTGCTCTGTCTGGGACTCGTGTCGGCCGCCGTCCTCGCCTGGGGCACCGCCTCCGTGATCCTCCTGCTGGTCGCCGTGAGCTGCGTCCTGCGGGCCTCCGGCGAACACCGGGCCGACCGCTCCACGGCAGAACTGCGCCGCCTGGTGGCGACCACCGTCACGGTCCAGCGCCGGGTGGACGAGGACACGGCCCCGGCCGTCCGCGAGATCCCGGTCGAGGAACTCGTCCCCGGCGACGTCGTACGGCTGGGCCCGGGCGACCTGGTCCCCGCGGACGTACGACTGCTGCGGTCGGCCGGGTTCACCGTCCACCAGGCCGCACTCACCGGGGAGTCCGCACCGGTGGAGAAGTCCGCGGGCGAGGACCCGCGGGACGGGGACGGCGGTGTCCCCCACGCCCCCCCGCTCTTCCAGGACCCCCGGCTCTGCTTCCAGGGCAGCAGTGTCGCCTCCGGCAGCGCCACCGCCGTGGTCACCGCGACCGGCGGCGACACCCGGTTCGCCGCCGCGCACCGCCGTACGGGGAAACCCCCGACGACCACCTTCGAACGTTCCGTCCAGGGCGTCTCCTGGATCCTGATCCGGTTCGCGCTGCTGACCCCGCCCCTGGTGCTCATGGCCAACGCCGCCCTGCGCGGCCGCGGTCTGGAGACCCTCCCCTTCGCCGTCGCGGTGGCGGTCGGGCTGACCCCGGAGATGCTGCCGGTCCTCGTCACCACCTGCCTGGCCCGCGGCGCCGCCCTCCTGGCCCGGACGCACGGCGTCATCGTGCGGCGGCTTCCCGCCCTGCACGACATCGGCGCCATGGACGTCCTGTGCGTGGACAAGACCGGCACCCTCACCCAGGACCGCCCGGTCGTCCACCGCGCACTGGACGCCGAAGGGCGCGACGACCCCGAGGTGCTGCGCTGGGCGGCGGCCGCCGCCTGGTGGTCGCTCCAGCTCGCCGACCTCCCGGCCCCCGACGCCCTCGACGAGGCCCTGCTCGCCGCCGCCGACAACGAGGAGGACGTCCTCATGTCGTACGACGGCGTCCGGGCCCTCCCCTTCGACCCGGCCCGCCGCCTGGCCACCGTGGTCGTCCGCACCCCGGGCCGGCTCGGCACGCACACCCTGATCACCAAGGGCGCCGCCGAGGCCGTACTGCCACGCTGTTCGCTGTCCGACGAGGAGCGCTCCCGCCTGCGCGACCTCGCCGACGCACAGGCCGCGGACGGGCTGCGGGTCCTCGCGGTCGCCACCGCCGAACGCCCCGCCGGAACCCGCCCCGCCGGAACCCGCCCCCACGAACGCGGCCTCACCTTCCGCGGCCTGGTCACCCTGAGGGACGACCTCGTGCCGTCCGCCGCCGAGGCCCTCGCCGAACTCGCCGCGCAGGGCGTCACCGTCAAGGTCCTCACCGGCGACCACCCGGGCACCGCGGTCCGGGCCTGCCGTGAACTGGGGGTTCCGGTGGCCGGTGTCCTCACCGCTGACCGCCTCGACACCCTCACCGACCCCGAACTCACCGAACTGGTCCGCCGTACGACCGTTTTCGCCCGCTGCACCCCCGAGCACAAGACCCGCGTCACCCGGGCCCTCCAGGCCGGCGGCCACACGGTCGGCCTGCTCGGCGACGGCGTCAATGACCTGCCCGCCCTGCGCACCGCCGACGTGGGCATCGCCCCACGCGACGCGGCCGGGGTGACCAGGGAGAACGCCGACCTGGTGCTCGCCGGGAAGGACCTCACCGCGATCGGCCACGCGGTCGCCGCCGGCCGTCACGCGGGCGGCAACATCGCCACGTATCTGCGCATCACGCTCTCCTCCAACCTCGGCAACGTGATCGCGATGCTCTCCGCGGGCCTGCTCCTGCCCTTCCTGCCGATGCTCCCGGCCCAGGTCCTCGTCCAGAACCTGTGCTTCGACGCGGCCCAACTGGCCTTCGCCTACGACCGTCCCGCCCCGTCCGCGCTGCGCCGCCCGAGCGTCCTGGACCCCCGGGAGCTGCTCCGGTTCATCGTCGGATTCGGCGCCCTGAACGCCGTGGCGGACCTGGCGACCTTCGGTGTCCTGGCCTTCGCCCTGCGCGGCCCGGGCGACGACGAGGCGCTGTTCCACTCGGGCTGGTTCACGGAGAACCTGCTGACGCAGGCCGTGGTGATGGTGCTGCTGTCACTCGGCTCGCTCGGGTCGCTCGGGTCGCTCGGCAGGGGTGGCCGGCGGCCGGGCCCAGTGACCTGGTCCGCCGCCGTGCTGGCCGCGACCGGGCTGCTCCTGCCCGCGTCCCCGCTGGGCCCGGCCCTGGGCCTGAGCGCACTGCCCGGCGTGTACTACGGGCTGCTCGTGGCCGTCCTGGCCCTGTACGCCGTAGGCCTGCTGGCGGCGAGGACGCGCCACGAGCGCCACCGCACGCGTGCGCGATCCGGCGGCTGAACGTCTCAGGGGCAGGCGATGTCGAAGCCGTACCGCAGGGGTTCGTCCGTCACCCCGTGATCGAGCCGGTAGACGTAGACGCCCTCCACTCGCACCCCGGTCGGCGCGCCCTCCGCCCGGCAGGGGTACGCGACCTGCACGACCCGGGGCCGGTCGGCGACCTTGACCCGCATTCCGTCGGCCGGTCCGCCGTCGAGGACGGCGACTTCCCACCCGGTCACGTCGGCCGTCTCCACTGTCTCCGCTGCGTCCACGGCGACAGTTTAGAGGTTGCGCAATCGTCCCGGGGGCCGATGCCCGATGCGATGCCCTGACGGACCCGGCCGGTGATGTGGAACACCGCCGGCGGACGCCGACCGCAGGCGGGACTCGCCGGAGGTCATCCCGCGCATCCAGCGCCGCCCGCGCTTTCCAGCGCCGCGCGGCGAGTGGCCGACGGGGTCTCGGTGGGCGGGTTCTCGGCCGTTTCCTCGTCGGCCCGGGCCGGCGCCGTGGCCACCGCGTCCTTCCGCCGGGTCAGCCCGACCCCCACGAGGACGACGGCCATGCCCAGCACGACCCGCACGCTCAGGGCCTCGCCCAGGACGGCCGCGCCGAGGAGCACGGAGACGACGGGCAGCAGGTAGCCGACCACGGCGGCGTTGGTGGCGCCCTCGTCGTTGATGATCCGGTAGGTGAGGTGGAAGGTGATCGCGGTGCAGAAGACGCTGAGGACCAGGGCCGCGACCACGACCGCCGGGCCGGGATCGATCGACTCCAGGCCGCCGATGGGCATCGCGACGGCGGTCAGCCCGCTCGCGGCGACGAGTTGGGCGGCGGAGAGCGAGATGGTGGGGGTGCCCCGGCGCACCAGGGTGCGGCCCATGTAGGTGAAGGCGACGGCGTAGCTGGCGGCCCCGCCGAGAATGGCGAGGGCTCCCCAGCCGGTGGCCCCGGCCGACTGCCACGGGGCGAGGATGAGAATCGTGCCGGCGAAGCCGAGCAGCAGGCCCGCCAGACGGGCCGGACGCAGTCCGCGTTCCGAGCCGAGGGCCAGACCGAGGGCGATCGACCACAGTGGGGTCGTGGCGTTCAGGACCCCCGCGAGGCCGGAGTCGACGGTCTGCTGGCCCAGGCTGAACAGGGCGAAGGGCAGCGCGTTGCAGAAGAAGGCCGCGACGACGATGTGCCGCCAGACGGCCCGGCCGCGGGGCATGCGCCGACCCGACGCGTAGCAGGCGACGGTGAGGACGAGCGCGCCGAGGAGACAGCGGACGAACGTGACCTGGAGCGGGGAGAGACCGCGCAGCGCCAGCTCGATCCAGAGGAAGGTCGAGCCCCACAGCAGGGCGAGCACGGCCACCCGCACTCCGCCCCGCAGGCTCCGTGTCCCACCGTTCACGTTGCTTCCCTCCATCAGGCCGACGTACGGCCCGGTACGTGGTCCATTCCGGCCCGTTCCTCGACGATGCCCCAGTCGACCTGTGAGGACAAGCAAAGGGTTCTACCCATACTGTTAAGCTGAGCTACATGCTTGATGTGAGGCGCCTCCAGGTCCTGCGCGCGGTGGTCACCAGCGGGACGGTCACCGCGGCCGCGGCCCACCTCGGCTACACACCGTCCGCCGTCAGCCAGCAGGTGGCGGCGCTGGAGAAGCAGGCCGGTACCGCGCTGCTCGAACGGGTCGGGCGCGGGGTACGGCCCACCCCCGCAGGCCTGCTGCTCACCGAGCACGCGGCCCTGATCAGCTCGGCGGTCGCCCAGGCGGAGACCGCCCTCGCCGACCTACGCGCCGGACGTATCGGCACCCTGTCGGTCCGTTACTTCGCCACCGCGGGCTCCACGCTGGTGGCCCCGGCCCTGGCCCGGCTCCGCGCGGAACACCCGGGCGTACGGGTCGACCTCGAACTCGCCGACCCGGAGGACCCGTTCCAGGAGGTCGTGCGCGGCCGGGCCGACCTGGCGGTGGTCGTGCAGGCGCGGGGCCGGGCCGCGGACGGCTTCCGCCTGGTCCATCTGCTCGACGACCCGTACGCCGCCGTCCTGCCTCTGGGCCATCCGCTCGCGGACCGGGAGGTCATCGACCTGAACGAGCTGTCCGGGGAGCAGTGGGTCGGCAGCGAACCGCCCGGCCCCTGCCTGGAACCGGTGCTCGACTCCTGCGCGGCGGCCGGGTTCACCCCCGACTTCGCCATCCGCAGCGAGGACTACGCCACCGCACAGGGCTTCGTCGCGGCCGGCCTCGGCGTCGGTCTGATGCCGAGGCTGGGCCTGCGCGGCGGCCACCCCGGCGTCGTCGTACGCCCGGTCCGCAACCCCGAACCGGTCCGCGTGATCTCGGCGATCGCCCGCGAAACCGCCCTCGACCAGCCCGCCTTGCGCACCCTCCTGTCGGCACTGCGCGACGCGGCCGCCCTCGACCGGCCCACGGGACCTGCGGCGCGGTGAGACCGGCCCGGGCGGCGGGGTCGGGTGCGGGGCGTCTTGGCGGGGGCGTCGACGGGAGCCGGTGCGTGTGGCCGGGGTGTCGGTGTGCGCCGGCTGGGTGGGGTGGCCGAGGTTGCAGGGTGCTGACCCGCGTCCGACCGGGTTCCAGTCGATCGTGGGCCGCCTGGACGGACATGACGCAGTGCTCGGCGTCCCGGCTCCGCCGCAGACCGCCGGGGCCGGCCTGGGACCTGCGCATCGACCCCGGACACCCGGTGCTCTTCGACCACCCGACGCCCGACGTCCCCGGTATGAGGGGGAGTTGATCCGGCAGGGCGATGCTCGGCTCGCCCCGCCGACGCGTGGGAAGCACACGACCTCGCCCGCTTGAGCGGACGCCCCGCAGCAGTCACCTTCGTCCCGAACTCCCGGCGGGGAGGTCATTGCGATTGCTGTACTTCGCTGCTGTGCAGCAGTCACGGGATCAGGAAAGCCGCCCGGCCTGGTGAAGCGCGTCAAAGACCATCGCGTCGACGGCCGAGACCCGCTCCCTGTCGGCGTAACGGAACCACGCCTTCTCGGCGATCTCCCGCGACGGAGTCAGCTCACCGCGGTGATCGGCGGTGTAGCAGATCATCCGGAAGGGGTCATGCTCCGGATGACCCTCGCCGATCTCGAAAGTGCCGAAGTGCACCATGGAGCCGGAGTCGATCGCGGTCTGCAGTTCCTCGTCGATCTCCCGCACCAGGGTCTCGCTGTCGGACTCGCCCGGCTCACGATGACCGCCCGGGAAGTAGAAACGATCTCTGCCGTGACTACGCGTCACCAACACCCGGCTACCCCGTACCAGGACCCACGCCACCTTCTCAGGCACAGCGTCGTTCGCCATGGCCGGGACCGTATCGGAGGGCATCGCCTGCGTCAGCACCGTCCGCACACTGAACTTGGGAAGCTGCGGGCATTTGGTCAGCGGCCAGGTCGCTGACCTGGGTGACGGCTGGGGTGCGGGCCCGCTGGACTCGGCGGCTTTCACCGTTGTACCCCGCTCGATCTGGTGCACCTCTGGTGCGGTGTCCGGGTCACGTCGGTGCGCGCGCCTACCACCTCCGCCACTGGTCTGTGAGCTCGTACCGCCCCAGCCCGTGGCGGGCCGTCATTGTGACTACATCGACGCCGCACTCGGTCACCGACTCGTCGACGTAGTCGCACAACTCCGCACGCTCGCCGGTCTCGAAGGCGCTGCCGTTTGGGGACGTCGTTCACCCCGCTCAGGGCCATGACGACGCGTTCCACCACAGCAAAGACCTGCTCGTCGCTTGCCTCGGCAACTCCATGGAGCAGCTCCGGGCCAGTCATCACGGAGGGCGCCGAAGCGATGGATGACATCTTCGCCAAAGATCAGGAAGATGGCCCTGTTTAGACCCCCGGGGCATGAAAGAGGCCCATTCGCGATCAAGCGAATGGGCCTCTGACCTGCGTCGGGGTGGCGGGATTTGAACCCACGACCTCTTCGTCCCGAACGAAGCGCGCTGCCAAGCTGCGCTACACCCCGATCGTCGCTGCTCGTCGCGGCGACGTCGTTTACTTTAGCCCACCGGTGGCTGGAGACGAAATCCGGTTTTGGCGCGGTGGCGGGTGGGGTTCGGGCGGGCGTGGTCGAGGGCGATCAGGAGGATTGCCAGGGCGTAGAAGGAGAGGCCGAGGAGGAGGGCGTTGCCGAGGACGTTCTTGTAGCCGTGGAGATCCACGTCCAGGAAGGGGTAGAGGTAGCGGCCGCCAGTGCCCGGGAGGATCAGTTCGCCCCGGGTGAAGGAGAACAGCAGGTAGGCCAGGGGGTACAGCAGCCAGGTTGCCGCCTGGCGCAGGTGCAGGCGGCCGGGGGCCGTCAGCAGAAGCCAGTCCGCCAGCGCCGCCGCGGGGATCACCGTGTGCAGGAGGTGGGCGGTCACCGCGTGCCAGCCCGTCGGATTCGCCGCCTCGCCCGTCAGGACGAAGGGGCTCGCCGCGTTCGCGAGCAGCACGTGGTGCACCAGGGCCGTGATCGTGACGTAGAGAAGGGCCGCGCCCGTCAGGGCGGAGGGTAGGGGGCGGCGGGCGGTCCACGCCCTGCGGGCCGACAGCAGGAGCACCATCGCCAGCAGGATCGCGCTCTGGATCGCGAAGTAGCTCAGGGTGCGGATCGCGCTGCTCAGGAGCAGTTCGACGGTCACCGCCCCCGCGGCCACCAGTGCCACCAGTACGCGGTAGGCGGCGGCCACGGGATGGCGTACGGGAGCCACCACCGCCGTGGCGGGGACGGGCGAGGGCAGGAATGCGGGCATGCCCGGGAGGGCGGGGAGGTCCGGGATGTCCCTCGGTATTGGCGCGGTCATGCCCTTACGTTAGGCATATCAGGCAAAACGGGCGATACGGGCGGGCCGTGCGGGTTAACGTCCCCTGCGCCCAAGGTCCCCTGCGCCGTCGCCCCCGGGCCCGACGCTCGCTCCCTACTCCCGGCCCACCAGCGTCAGCAACGTGACCTCCGGCGGGCACGCGAACCGCACCGGCGTATAGCGGCTCGTGCCACATCCCGCCGACACGTGCAGGTACGACGTCCTGCCCTCCGCCGTGTGCCGGGACAGCCCCTTCACCCGGTCGGTGTCCAGATCGCAGTTGGTGACGAAGGCGCCGTAGAAGGGGAGGCAGAGCTGGCCGCCGTGGGTGTGGCCGGCGAGGATCAGTCGGTAGTCGTCTGCCGTGAAGGCGTCCAGGACGCGGAGATACGGGGCATGCACGACGCCCATGGAGAAGTCGGCCGCGCCCGACGGGCCGCCGGCCACCTCGGCGTAGCGGTCCCGCTTGATGTGCGGGTCGTCCACGCCGGTCAGCTCCACCGACACGCCCTCGATCTTCAGCATGCCGCGCGTGTTGGTGAGGTTCTGCCAGCCCGCCGCGTCGAAGCCGTCCCGCAGGTTCTCCCACGGGTTGTGGATGACCCCTACGGCGGGCGCGTTGCCGTTCAGGCCGTGGCGGCCCTGCGCCTTCTCGTACAGGTAGCGCGCGGGGTTGCGGAATGTGGGGCCGTAATAGTCGTTGGAGCCGAAGACGTACGCGCCCGGGAACTCCATCAGCGGACCCAGCGCGTCCAGGACCTCCGGCACGCCCTCCGGGTCCGAGAGGTTGTCGCCCGTGTTGATCACGAAGTCCGGGCGCAGGCCCGCCAGGGAGCGCAGCCAGCGCTGCTTCTTGCGCTGGCCGCCGACCATGTGGATGTCGGAGACCTGGAGCACCCGCAGTGGGCGCATGCCGGGCGGCAGGACGGGGACCGTCACTCGTCGCAGCCGGAAGGAACGGGCTTCGAAACCCGCCGAGTAGACGAGGCCGGCGGCGCCAACCGCCGCGATTCCCAGGGGGACTCCGTATCGCGCGCGCATGCCTCCATCGTGTCAGATCACGAGGACATCCTTGACCGGGCGCCCGCGACCCCGTTACGACGCCCACCCGCCGCCCCGTGATGCCGGGCACCCGCCGCCCGTAACGCCGCGCACCCGCGCCCCGTGACGCCGGGCGCCCCCACCCGGTGATGCCGGACGCCCGCCGCCTCGCGATACCCCCGTAAATGCGCGCGCACCCCCCACCCCGCACCTGCGACAATCAACCCCATGACCACGCTCAAGTCCAAGCTGCGGGAAGACCTCAACGCCGCGATCAAGGGGCGCGACGAGCTGCGCTCCTCGACGCTCCGGATGACGCTCGCCGCGATCAGCAATGAGGAGGTCGCGGGCAAGGAGAAGCGCGAGCTCTCCGACGCCGAGGTTTTGAAGGTGATCACCAAGGAGGCGAAGAAGCGCCGCGAGGCCGCGGACGCCTTCGCCCAGGGTGGTCGCGCCGAGTCCGCCGAGCGGGAGAAGGCGGAGGGCGAGGTCCTGGCCGAGTACCTGCCCAAGCAGCTCAGCGACGAGGAGCTGAACGACATCGTCGCCCAGGCCGTCGAGGAGGCGAAGGCGGCCGGTGCCGAGGGGCCGCGGGCCATGGGCGCCGTCATGAAGATCGTGAACCCGAAGGTGGCCGGCCTGGCCGAGGGCGGCCGGGTCGCCGCCGCGGTGAAGAAGCTCCTGGCCGGCTGAGAAACAGCACCTGCCGGTCGTACGAGAGCCCGGTCCCGCATGCAGCGGGACCGGGCTCTCATCCGTGGGTGGGTCTCCGGGCGTCAGCCGCGCCCGCCGCCGCCCCCGTTGCCGCCCCCGTTGCCGTTCCCGTTGCTCGTGCCCTGGATGAAGCCCTCCGGGATCGAGAAGGACGGCGTCGGGAAGGTGGTGTTGCCGTCGTTGCCGCCGTCGTTCCCACCGCCGTCGTTGCCGCCGTTGTCGTGCCCGCCGTTGTTGTTGCCGCCGTTGTCGTTGCCGTCGCCCTTCCCGTCGCCCTTGTCCTTCGGCGGGTCCGGGATGTTGACGAGGTTGAAGCCCGGGGCGTCCTTGCCCTCCAGGGCACCGCTCATCATGTCGCGCCAGATCGGTCCGGGGACCTCACCGCCGAAGACCTTGGAGTGCCAGACGCCGCCGATGGTGATGTTCTGCATCTTGCGCTTGTGCGCGGGGTCGCCGACCCAGACCGCGCCGGCCATGTTCGGCGTGTAGCCCACGAACCAGGCCGCGTAGCGCTCGTCCGTCGTACCGGTCTTACCGGCGCTGGCGCGGCCGCTGAGGCCCGCCTGGGTACCCGTACCGTCCTCGACCACGCCCTTGAGGAGCGTGTTGATGGTGTCCGCGGTGGTCTCCGACATCGCCCGCGAGCAGGTCGACTTCGGCACCTGCAGGGACTTCGACTTCTCGCCGACCCGCTGGGTGATCGACTCGATGGCGACCGGGGTGCAGTACATACCGCGCGAGGCGAAGGTCGCGTACGCGTTCGCCATCGTCAGCGGGGAGACCTCCTGGGTGCCCAGGGCGATCGAGGGCCGCTGCTGCAGCTTGCCGCCGTCCGCGCGTTCGACCCCCATCTTCGCGGCCATCTCCGTCACCGGGCAGACGCCGATGTCGCTGATCAGCTGCACGTAGTAGGTGTTGACCGACTTGGCGGTCGCCTCCTTCATGGAGTACGGGCCGACCTCGGACTCGTTCTCGTTGGTGAGCGAGACGCCCTTCTCGTTCCAGACCTTGCCGTTGCAGAGCTGGACCGGGCTCGGGTAGTCCATCTTGTACGGCGAGGAGTACATCTTCGTCGCCGGCATACCGCCCTCTATCGCGGCCGCGGCCACGATCGCCTTGAACGTCGAACCGGGCTGGTAGCCCGCGCCGCCACCCATGTCCTGGTCGACCGAGAGGTCGAGCGTCGTCTCGTTCTTCTTGGTGTTGATGCCGTACGGCCGCGACTGGCCCATCGCCAGGATCTTGCCGGTGCCGGGCTGGACGATGGTGGCCGCGGTGGCCACGTCGTCCTTCTGGTAGACGTGCTCCTTGATGGACCTCTGGGCCGACTTCTGGGCCTGCGGGTCCATCGTGGTGCGGATCGTCAGGCCGCCCTGGTTCCAGACCTTGGCCCGGGCCTCCTGGGTCTTGCCGAAGACCGGGTCGGTCAGGAAGACCTCACGGACGTAGTCGCAGAAGAAGCCGGCGCCCTTGACCGCCGTGATGCAGCCGTTCTTCGGCTTGCTGACCTTGAGGCCCAGCGGCTGCTCCTTGGCCTTGTCGGCCTCCGCCTGGGAGACGTCACCGACCTCGGCCATGCGCTGGAGCACGGTGTTGCGCCGCTTGGTCGCCTCGGCCTCGTCGTTGACCGGGTCGTAGCGGCTCGGGGACTGGACGATGCCCGCGAGCAGAGCCGACTGCTCGAGGTTGAGGTCCTTGGCGTGCCGGGAGAAGTAGCGCTGGGAGGCGGCCTCGACGCCGTACGCCTGCTGGCCGAAGAAGGTGATGTTCAGGTAGTTCTCGAGGATCTTCTTCTTGCCGAGTTCCTCTTCGAGCTGGATCGCGTACTTCAGCTCGCGAATCTTGCGGCCGATGGTCTGCTGGGTGGCCTCGGCGACCTTCGTCGGGTCGTCACCGGCCTCCTCCACCGCGACGTTCTTCACGAGCTGCTGCGTCAGCGTGGAGGCGCCCTGGGCGACCCCGCCGCTCTGGGCGTTCTTGTTGAGCGCGCGCAGGACGCCCTTCAGGTCGACCGCGCCGTGCTGGTAGAAGCGCGAGTCCTCGATCGCGACGATCGCCTTCTGCATGTACGGCGAGATGTTCTTGAGGTCGACCACCGTACGGTCGCGCGAGTACACCGTGGCGATGGTGCCGCCCTCGCTGTCGAGGATCGTGGTGCGCTGGCTCAGCGGTGGGGTCTTCAGGTTGGTCGGGAGTTCGTCGAAACTCTCCACCGACCCCTTGGCCGCGAGCCCGAGCGCGCCGGCCGCGGGCAGCGCGATGCCGGCCATCACCGCTCCCGCGAGGACACTGACACCGAGGAACTTGGCGGCCTGCTGCGTGGGCGACAGACCGCCACCCGAGCGCTTCTTCGACATAGGGGGCAGCCTAATCCGTCCTCATGAGCGTTCAGGGGGAGCCCATGTCACGGCATGGCGACGGAAGCGGGCACGACCGCGTGGGAGCGGGCATGGCGGCAGGAGCGCGCACTACCTTCTCATTCGCCGGACACGCGCACAGGCGTTGGCCTAAGCTGCTCTCAACTGTCACAGCAGTAGGGCCACGTATCAATACGTCCGCCGATCCCGAATCGTTGCGGTCGGTCCCCAACTTTTTTGGTGGGGACGTGTCCGAATCCGCCTCGTGTGTCATCAGGTGCCCGTTGTGACGCAAGACAAGTGTCCTGGTCTGCCGGGATAGTCATGTATGTCGCGGGCTCACTCCCCCGGGTGATCTGCCGCTTACGCATAGTCCGTTCGGGCCATTCAAGATTGGGCCCGAAGGGGGTGTTGCGCTGTGCCTGCCTTCCGTAACGTCCTCAACTGGCGGCGGTGAATATGCCGCTGCCGCCGTGGGGGAGCCTCGATTCGGGAGAGGACGGCGCCGGTATGGGCTGGGTAGTCGACTGGAGTGCGCAGGCGGCCTGCCGCACTACCGATCCGGATGAACTGTTCGTTCAAGGAGCAGCGCAGAACCGGGCGAAGGCGGTGTGCACGGGATGTCCGGTGCGCACGGAGTGCCTCGCCGACGCGCTGGACAACCGCGTCGAGTTCGGCGTGTGGGGAGGCATGACAGAGCGCGAGCGCCGCGCCCTGCTGCGCCGGCGCCCGACGGTCACGTCGTGGCGCAGGCTGCTGGAGACGGCGCGCGTCGAGTACGAGCGGGGGGTCGGCATCCTGCCCCTCGAAGACGACGAGATCTACGAGAACTACGCGGCGGTGGGCTGAGGGGGGACGCCCCTCGGGACGGTGGGGACACCCCTCGGGGGACAGTCGCCAAGTCAGGCACGGGCCGCCGGTCGACGGCAGCGTCGGGCACGGGTCAGTCCGCGACAGTCTCGGGCAGCTCCTGCCGCCCGGCCGCGAGCCGTGTTCCGATGTCCCGCAGCCCCGTGAGGTCGTGCACATCGCCGGGCAGCGCGGCCACTTCGGCCACCGCCACCTCGGGGTGGAGCGCGGTGAAGCGGTCACGTGTGCGCTGCTCGCGGGAGAGCAGTTGCATACGGTCGGCGTGCAGCCTCAGCAGGCCTGCGGTGAGCTGGTCGACGGACCGGTCAGCCGGATGGGCGGACCGCTCCTTCTCCGTGCGCTCCGAGCTCTGGTTCTCCAGGTCGGCGGGGGAGCCTTCGTCAGGAGCCGGTGCCTCGGAAGCGGGAGATTCTGAACTGCCGTACGTGTCGGGAGAGTTACGAAGTCCAGCTTTCCCGCCCTCCTGATCGACAATGCGGGGCTCTTCAAGATTTTCCGCAGCCTCGGGATTCTCCGCGGTCTCAAGATTTTCCGCAGCCTCGAGGTTCTCCGCGGCGGCGAGCGCCCGCTCGGCCGAGAGCCGGTCGGCGCCGCTGCCGTGGACCCGGTTGAGCACCAGGCCGGCGAGCGGCATGCGCTCCGCGGCCAGCCGCTCCACGAAGTACGCGGCCTCGCGCAGCGCGTCCCGCTCCGGGGCCGCGACCACCAGGAACGCCGTCCCGGGTGCCTGGAGCAGCTTGTACGTCGCGTCCGCGCGCGTGCGGAACCCGCCGAAGGTCGTGTCCATCGCGGCCACGAACGTCTGGACGTCCTTGAGGAGTTGACCGCCCAGCAGTTTGCCGAGCGTGCCGGTCATCATCGACATCCCGACGTTCAGGAACTTCATCCCCGCCCGTCCGCCGAGCTTGGCCGGGGCGGTGAGTAGGCGGATGAGCCTTCCGTCGAGGAAGGAGCCGAGCCGCTTCGGCGCGTCCAGGAAGTCGAGGGCGGAGCGGGAGGGGGGTGTGTCGACGACGATCAGGTCCCACTCGTCCCGGGCCCGCAGCTGCCCGAGCTTCTCCATCGCCATGTACTCCTGCGTGCCCGCGAAGCCCGCCGAGAGCGACTGGTAGAAGGGGTTGTTCAGGATCGCGGCCGCCCGATCGGCGTCCGCGTGCGCCTCGACGATCTCGTCGAAGGTGCGCTTCATGTCGAGCATCATCGCGTGCAGCTCACCGCTCGCGGAGTCGTCCAGGCCCTTCACCCGGCGTGGGACGTTGTCCAGCGAGTCGATGCCCATGGACTGGGCGAGCCGGCGGGCCGGGTCGATGGTGAGGACGACGACCTTGCGGCCCCGCTCGGCGGCACGCAGGCCGAGGGCCGCCGCGGTCGTGGTCTTGCCGACGCCGCCCGAGCCGCAGCAGACCACGATCCGGGTCTTCGGGTCGTCGATCAGGGGGTCGAGGTCGAGCACCCCCGCGGGGGAGAGGCGGTGGGGGCGGTCCGGGCGCGGATTCTGGGGAGTTCGGTTGTGCCGGTCGGCGTCCGGGCTCATGACATCCCCTGCTTCCGCAGCTCGGTGGCCAGTTCGTACAGTCCCGCCAGGTCCATGCCCTCGGTCAGCAAGGGCAGTTCGTGCAGCGGCAGTCCCAGTTCGCCGAGGACCGAGCGCTGTTCGTGCTCCAGGTCGTACCGCTCGGCGTACTCCTCGGCCTGCCGGATCAGCGGGTCGACCAGCTTCTCGGCGTTGCCCCCGCGGCGGGCGCCGCCGAGCCCGGCCGAGGACAGCGCCTTCGCCACGGCTGCACGCGGGGTGGTCCGTACGAGTTCCAGATCGGTGCCGTCCAACACCTCCGGGCGCACCATGTTCACGACGATCCGGCCCACGGGCAGCTGTGCGGCCCGGAGTTCGGCGATGCCGTCCGCGGTCTCCTGGACGGGCATCTCCTCCAGGAGGGTCACCAGGTGGACGGCCGTCTCCTTGGACTTCAGCACCCGCATCACGGCCTGCGCCTGATTGTGTATCGGGCCGATCTTGGCGAGTCCCGCGACCTCGTCGTTGACGTTCAGGAAGCGGGTGATACGGCCGGTGGGGGGCGCGTCCATCACGACGTAGTCGTAGGCGAAGCGGCCGGACTTGTTCTTACGGCGGACCGCCTCGCACGCCTTGCCCGTCAGGAGGACGTCCCGGAGGCCGGGCGCGATGGTGGTCGCGAAGTCGATCGCGCCGAGCTTCTTCAGGGCGCGTCCCGCTCCGCCGAGTTTGTAGAACATCTGGAGGTAGTCCAGAAGGGCCAGTTCGGGGTCGATGGCCAGTGCGTACACCTCCCCGCCCCCCGGAGCGACGGCGATCTTCCGCTCCTCGTAGGGCAGCGCCTCCGTTTCGAAGAGCTGCGCGATTCCCTGGCGACCCTCCACCTCGACGAGAAGCGTCCGCTTCCCCTCGGTGGCGAGGGCCAACGCGAGGGCTGCGGCGACCGTCGTCTTTCCGGTCCCGCCCTTGCCGCTGACGACCTGGAGCCTGCTCACGTATTCGAGCGTAACCAGTCGGCGGCGAACCTAAGCAGGAGGCTGTGGATAACGCGGGCACCGGCTGTGGGCAGCAGCGGCTGAAAGCCGGGGTTGAGCAGCGGCTAAAGTCGGCCGCATGACCAAGAAGTGGGAATACGCGACCGTGCCGCTGCTCGTCCACGCCACGAAGCAGATTCTGGACACCTGGGGCGAGGACGGGTGGGAGCTCGTGCAGGTCGTGCCCGGGCCGAACAACCCCGAGCAGCTGGTGGCGTACCTGAAGCGGGAGAAGGCGGCGTGAGCGGGGCGGTCGAGGCGCGGCTCGCGGAGCTGGGGCTGACGCTGCCGGCGGTCGTGCCGCCGCTGGCGGCGTACCAGCCGGCCGTGCAGTCGGGTGTGTACGTGTACACCTCGGGCCAGCTGCCCATGGTCGACGGCAAGCTTCCGGTCACCGGCAAGGTGGGCGCGGAGGTCACGGCCGAGGAGGCGAAGGCGCTGGCCCGCACGTGCGCGCTGAACGCGCTGGCGGCGGTGAAGTCGGTCGCCGGTGACCTGGACCGGATCGCGCGCGTGGTGAAGGTCGTGGGGTTCGTGGCGTCCGCCGCGGACTTCACGGGACAGCCGGGCGTGATCAACGGCGCGAGCGAGCTGCTGGGCGAGGTGCTCGGTGAGGCGGGTGTGCACGCGCGGAGTGCGGTGGGGGTGGCTGTGCTGCCGCTCGATGCGCCGGTCGAGGTCGAGGTGCAGGTGGAGCTGACCGAGGCGTGATGCCTGCGGCGGCCTGTACGGGTTCGGTGGGGGCGGGTGTTCTGCGCAGTTCCCCGCGCCCCTGAACGCCTGCGGCGGGCTCGTTACGTCGTGGGCGGGGCCGGGGTGCGCTGCGGGCGGAGGCCCCCACCCCCTTCCCTTCGTGCCGTACGCGGCAAACGGCAAACGGCCCATCGTGGCACAGGCTGCCTGCGACTCGTCAGGGGCGCGGGGAACTGCACGACCAGCCCCCACCGGCCGCAGCCGCCCCCGACGCCCCAGCGAGGCACCCTCATGGGCGTCCGGCTCAGGCAGCTGCCCGCCGGGGACATGCTCGACCAGCCCCACCGGCCCGCAGCCGCCCGACGACACCAGCGAGGCACCCCGTAGGCGCCCCGGCCGAGGCCCGGCGCAGCGGCCCGCGGGGAACCGCGCGACCAGCCCCCACCGGCCCGCACCCGCCCGACCGCCCGACCCGGTGCCCCCTCACGCGCCCGGCCCTCGAACATCCGCCCTCCACGAGTTAGCCTCCGGCCATGGCAAACGGGCAGTGGTACCCAGCGGAATGGCCGGACCGTATCCGCGCGCTCGCGGACGGCACGCTGCGGCCGGCCGAGCCGAGACGGGCCGCCACCGTGATGCTGCTGAAGGACACGGCGACCGGCACCTTCGTGCACATGCTGCGCAGGCGGGCCTCCATGGCGTTCGCCGGCGGTGCGTACGCCTATCCCGGCGGTGGCGTCGACCCCCGTGACGACGAGCACCACATCCACTGGGCGGGTCCCACGCGCGCGTGGTGGGCGCGTCGGCTCGGGGTGGACGAGACGACGGCTCAGGCGATCGTCTGCGCGGCGGTGCGGGAGACGTACGAGGAGGCGGGCGTCCTGCTCGCCGGGCCGACGGCCGAGTCGGTGGTCGGTGACACCACGGGCGCGGAGTGGGAGGCGGACCGCGCCGCCCTCGTGGCCCGGGATCTGTCCTTCGCGGAGTTCCTGGAACGCCGGGGGCTCGTGCTGCGGTCGGATCTGCTGGGGGCCTGGACGCGCTGGATCACGCCCGAGTTCGAACCCCGCCGCTATGACACGTGGTTCTTCGTCGCCGCCCTCCCGGAGGGGCAGCGCACCCGCAACGCCTCCACCGAGGCCGACCGTACGGTGTGGATCCGGCCCCAGGACGCGGCGGACGGCTACGACAAGGGCGAGTTGCTGATGATGCCACCCACCATCGCCACGCTGCGGCAGCTCACCGCGTACGGCACCGCCGCCGCCGCGCTCGCCGCCGCGCCCGACCGTGACCTGACCCCGGTGCTCGCGCGGGCCCGGCTGGTGGACGGCGAGATCGTGCTCTCCTGGCCGGGGCACGACGAGTTCACCAAACACATCCCGACCGGTGGAGCCTCCGCATGACCGACGCCGCAGCCCTCCCCGGCCAGCCACGGGGCGGGGTCCTCTCGGGCCCCGCCACAGCGCGGGCCGTCAACGTCCTCGCGCCCAACGCCTCCGCGATGACCCTGGACGGGACCAACACCTGGATCCTGTCGGAGCCGGACTCGGAGCTGGCGGTCGTGGTCGATCCCGGTCCGCTCGACGAGGGGCACCTCCGCGCGGTCGTCGACACCGCCGAGGCGGCCGGCAAGCGGGTCGCGCTCACGCTGCTCACCCACGGCCACCCCGACCACGCCGAGGGCGCCGTCCGGTTCGCCGGGCTGACCGGCACCAAGGTGCGCGCTCTCGACCCCGCGCTGCGGCTGGGGGAGGAAGGGCTCGGCGCGGGGGACGTGGTGCGCGTCGGCGGGCTGGAGCTGAGGGTCGTCCCGACGCCCGGGCACACCGCCGACTCGCTGTGCTTCCATCTCCCGGCCGATCAGGCCGTCGTGACCGGTGACACCATCCTGGGGCGCGGTACGACCGTCGTGGCCCATCCCGACGGCCGCCTGGGCGACTATCTGGACTCCCTGCGGCGGCTGAGGTCCCTGACGGTCGACGACGGCGTCCACACCGTCCTGCCGGGCCACGGGCCCGTCCTGGAGGACGCCCAGGGTGCCGTCGAGTTCTATCTCGCCCACCGTGCCCACCGGCTCGCCCAGGTCGAGACGGCCGTGGAGAACGGACACCGGACGCCCGGTGCCGTCGTGGAACACGTGTACGCGGATGTGGACCGGTCGCTCTGGCCCGCGGCCGAGCTGTCGGTGCGGGCCCAGCTGGAGTATCTGGAGGGGCACGGGCTCATCTAGGAGTCTTCGTGCCGTGCACGCGCGCGTACTCGTCCGCCAGCCAGGGGCCCAGGTCGTCGACGTACGTGCGCAGTACGGCGTTGTCGGCGGTCGGGGCGTGGCCCAGGGCGGCCGCCGTTCTCAGCTGGTCGGCGCGCTCCGGGTAGTACGCGGCGAAGACCTGTGCCATCTCTTCCAGGTCGCTCGTCCAGCCGTTCCAGCGGGGCATGACCAGGGTGAACGCGGTGCGGACCAGGTGGCGGGACATGAAGCGGACGAGGCGGGTCCGGGTCTCGTCCGAGTCCGCCGTCTCGATCCGCTCGCGCCAGCGGGGGAGCAGCACGGCGAGGTCGCCGTTGGTCTCGCGGGCCAGGAGGGAGTCGGGGCGGTAGCGGGGGAGGTACTCCGCCAGGTCGTCGCCGAGCAGCGGGGTGCACAGGCAGGCCACGAACCAGCCCAGGTCGTGGCGTTCCAGGTCGCTCAGCAGGAGATCGCGGCTGTAGAGCAGCGTTCCGACGCCGTCGATCTGCGGGAACTCCTTGTCGAGCGCCTCTCCCAGCTCCCGTACGCCCTCCCGGTCCGCGTCGGTCGGCTCGTCCCCCAGGGCGAGGAGAAGGTCGAGGTCGCTACGGCCCACGCGCGCGGTGCCGCGCGGAATCGAGCCGTAGAGGTACGCGCTGTGCAGCCTCGGCCCGAACAGGTCCAGCACCCGGTCGCGGGCGGCGGCGACGACCGGGCGGAAGGGCTGCGGGATCCGCACGAGGGAGCCCTCGCGCTCGATGTAACCCTCGGCGTCGAGTCCTTTGGGGGCGATGGGGGGAACGGTTTCGGCGGCCATGGGATCACTGTGCCCGGGGGCGGACCCGGAGGCAGCTCATTAACGGCCCTGGGTGGCCCGTGTGGGGCCGAACGTGGTCACCGCCACCGGAAGACGCGCAGGCGGCGCGAGGTGCTGTGGGAGCGGCAGGCGGTGGCGATCACGTCACCGGACGCGGCGGCCAGCAGGTCGGATCCGACGCCGCCCAGCCGGCGACGGGCCACGAGCCGGCCGTCGGCGGGGTCGAGGACGGCGAGGTGGTCGCCCCGGCGGTGGAGGACCAGGAACCAGCCTCGGTGGGCCAGGAGGGTGCAGGAGGAGACCTCGCCGCCCTGCCATGTCCACAGCAGCCTGCCGGAGGAGAGGGAGAACGCCCCGATCCGATGCCGGTCGTCCCGATGCCGGTCATCCCGCTGCGGGGTGTCGCGAGGTATCAGTTCGACCGCGAGGGTGTCACCGGCCACGGCGAGCTTCCCGCCGAAGTCCGCGTACCCCTCCGGCGGTGTGAGCGCCACGTCCGAGCGGGCCACGCGGAGCCGGGGTCTGCCGCGCGCGCCCCGGCCGTCCAGCCGTACCACGAAGGGCTCGGCGAGCAGGACGGACACCTTCTCCACGCGTTCGTCCGTGATCGTGCCCTCCCAGGCCGGCTCTCCGGTGCGTGCGTCCAGGGCGCGCAGCGCCAGGCCGTCCACCGCCGCGATCCGGCCCCCGGCCAGGGCCGTGCCGCCGGTGCGGCGGGTGAGGGGACCGAGCCCGTCCCGGCGCTGGGGGCGGCTCCAGGCGACCTCGCCCGTGGTCAGGTCCAGTGCGGTGACGCGGATGTGACCGGCGTCGGCGGCGCCGTCATCGTGGTGCAGTACCACCCCGAGGCCTTCCCGGACGTCGGACGACGCCACCACGACCACCTCCTCGCCCGGTGGCCGCCACGTCCACACCGGAGCGCCCGTGGGGATCCGGAAGGCCCGCACCCGGTCGAAGCGGACGTCCACGACGGCGTCGTCCGTCGCCCACAGGGCCAGCGGCTTGTCACGGAGGTCGGTCTCCCAGGGAGACGTCCACAGCCGCCGCACCGATCCCCGCCACCGCGAATGCCGCCAGACCGACTCCGGCGCCCTGTCCTCGTGCATGCCCACCCCTGGGGATACGGGAAGGGCCCCGCCGTGCGGCAGGGCCCTTCGACGTCGTACGACGATCCGCGCTCAGCGCGAGCGCTTGGCGAGCCTCTCGACGTCCAGGAGGATCACCGCGCGGGCCTCCAGGCGCAGCCAGCCGCGCTGGGCGAAGTCCGCGAGGGCCTTGTTGACCGTCTCACGGGAGGCGCCGACCAGCTGGGCCAGCTCCTCCTGCGTGAGGTCGTGGACGACGTGGATGCCTTCCTCGGACTGCACGCCGAAGCGGCGGGAGAGGTCGAGCAGCGCGCGCGCCACGCGGCCCGGCACGTCCGAGAAGACCAGGTCGGACATCTGGTCGTTGGTCCTGCGCAGACGCCGCGCGATGGCTCGCAGGAGCGCGGAGGCCACCTCGGGACGCGCGCTCAGCCAGGGCTGGAGGTCACCGTGGCCGAGGCCGAGCAGCTTGACCTCGGTCAGCGCGGTGGCGGTCGCGGTGCGCGGGCCCGGGTCGAAGAGCGACAGCTCGCCGATGAGTTCACCGGGGCCGAGAACGGCCAGCATGTTCTCGCGGCCGTCGGGGGAGGTGCGGTGGAGCTTCACCTTGCCCTCGGTGACCGCGTAGAGCCGGTCTCCGGGGTCGCCCTCGTGGAACAGGGAGTCGCCACGCGCGAGAGTCACCTCACTCATGGAGGCGCGCAGTTCCGCGGACTGCTCGTCGTCGAGTGCCGCGAAGAGCGGGTTGCGCCGCAGAACGTCGTCCACGAGTTCTCTCCTTGTCGACCTGCTCAGGGGATCTTGTTCCCCCTTGGTACCAGGGGAACCCGGTGCCCATTTTGCCGGACGGTCCAAACAGTGTGATCTGTCACAAGGATGCCGCACACATGTCCCGGGGTAAGCGGCAGGGGTCCAATTGGGGGCCGGTCTCCGGGGTCCGGGGCGGATGTCAGTGCCGGGCTCTAGGCTGGCCGGGTGTCCAAAACGCCGGTGAGAGCACAGGCCAAGGGGGCTGGACGGGTGGTTGCCCGCCGAGATTCCGCTGTGGGCGAACAGGGCGTCGGGGGCGGTAAGAAAACGGCAAAAGCGGCAGGGAAGGCTCCGGTGGAGAAGAGGACTTCGGCGAAGAAGGCGACGAAGGAGACGGCTCCCGTGCGGAAGGCCGCCGCCGTGAAGAAGGTGGCCGCCGTGAAGAAGGCGACCGTCGCTCCCAAGAAGGCGGCGGGTGCCGTGAAGAAGGCCTCGGCCATCAAGACGGTTGCCGCGAAGCCTCCGAGGAACGAGTCGCAGACCGCCCTCGTCCGTCGTGCCCGGCGTATCAACCGGGAGCTCGCGGAGGTGTTCCCGTACGCCCACCCCGAGTTGGACTTCGAGAACCCCTTCCAACTGATTCTGGCGACGGTCCTGTCCGCGCAGACCACCGACTTGAGGGTCAATCAGACGACTCCCGCGCTGTTCGCCAAGTACCCGACGCCCGAGGACCTGGCCGCGGCCAACCCCGAGGAGGTCGAGGAAATCCTCCGGCCGACCGGGTTCTTCCGGGCCAAGACCAAGTCGGTCATAGGGCTGTCCAAGGCGCTGGTGGAGAACTTCGGCGGCGAGGTCCCGGGGCGGCTCGACGACCTCGTCACGCTGCCCGGTGTGGGTCGCAAGACCGCCTTCGTCGTCCTCGGCAACGCCTTCGGGCGGCCCGGCATCACCGTTGACACGCACTTCATGCGGCTGGTCAGGCGCTGGCAGTGGACCGACGAGACCGACCCCGAAAAGATCGAGGCCGCCGTCTCGGCGCTCTTCCCCAAGAGCGACTGGACGGACCTGTCGCACCACGTCATCTGGCACGGCCGCCGCATCTGCCACGCCCGCAAGCCCGCCTGCGGCGCCTGCCCCATCGCCCCGCTCTGCCCGGCCTACGGCGAGGGCGAGACGGACCCGGAGAAGGCGCGAAAGCTGCTCAAGTACGAGAAGGGCGGCTTCCCGGGCCAGCGGCTGAACCCACCGCAGGCCTATCTGGACGCGGGCGGAAAGGCCGCGCCGCCGCTGGGGGCCACCGGGTGAGGCTGCGGACGGCGTGGCCGGGCAGACCGGATCGGGTCGACGGGCCGGATCGGGCCAAGGGGTTCGCCCGCGCGGTGCGGCCGGTCGGATCACCCGGGCGACGGGACGAGCCCCGCGGGGCCCGGACACCGGCGCGGGTCGGCTGGGCCGGCGGGTGGGAGTCGCGTTTCGGTCGGACCCGGTGGTGCGACCGGGTGGGCGTGTGCTGCCGTCGTGCGGGGGTGCCTGGTAGGTCCGGAGGGCCGGGTCGGTCGGGAGTGCTGGGCTGGGTGGGCGAGTTGAGCTGGGCTGAGGTGTCGGGTCGGGTGGCAGCGTCCGGTTGGGCCGGAGCGACAGGCCGGGCGGAGGCGCCGGCTTCGGCGAGAGCGCTGAGCTGGGCTGGAGTGTTGAGCTGGGCAGAGATGTCGGGTCGGGCAGGAGCGTCCCGTTGGGCCGGAGCGACAGGCCGGGCGGAGGCGTTGGCTTCGGCGAGAGCGCTGGGCTGGGCTGGAGTGTTGAGCTGGGCTGAGGTGTCGGGTCGGGCGGGAGCGCCCGGTCGGGCGGAAGAACCAGGCAGGCCCGGAGAGTTGAACCGGGCCGGAGTGCCCGGCTGGGCGGTGGCGCTGGGCGGGATGCAAGCGCTGGGCCGGGAGGAAGAGCTGGGCCGGGGTGAGATGTCAGGTCGGGTGAGAGTGCCCGGTTGGACGGACGGACCAGGCCGGACCGGAGTGCTCAGCCGGACCGGCACGTCAGGGCCGACCGGATCGTCGGGTCGCGCCGGGGCCTCGTGCCCGGCGGGCCGGCCCCGCTCCGTGGGCGGGCCGCGGGTGCCGGGCGCGTGTGGTGCCCGGATGGAACGATCTAGGGCCCGTCAGGCGTTGGGCAGTGCAGGACGACGGGGGTGGCGATGACGCGGGTGAGCCGTACGAAGGGCGTGACGGTCAGCAAGGACGGCCTGCCGAGCTGGCTCGACCCGGTGGTGCGCGCCGTGGAGACCATCGAGCCGCTCCAGCTGAGCCGCTTCCTGCCGCCGGCGAACGGCGCGGGACGGCAGTCGGCCGTGCTGGTCCTGTTCGGCGAGGGCGAGCGCGGACCCGAGCTGCTGCTCATGGAGCGGGCGAGTTCGCTCAGGTCGCACGCCGGGCAGCCGTCGTTCCCCGGCGGCGCGCTCGACCCGGAGGACGGTGATCCGAAGGGCGACGGGCCGCTCAGGGCCGCCCTGCGCGAGGCCGAGGAGGAGACCGGCCTCGACCCGTCGGGCGTGCAGCTCTTCGGCGTCCTGCCCAAGCTGTACATCCCGGTCAGCGGCTTCGTGGTGACCCCGGTGCTGGGCTGGTGGCGCGAGCCGACCCCGGTCGGCGTCGTCGATCCGAACGAGACCGCCCGCGTCTTCACGGTTCCCGTGGCGGATCTCACGGACCCCGACAACCGTGCGACCACCGTTCACCCCAGCGGTCACCGAGGTCCGGCATTCCTGGTCGAATCGGCCCTGGTGTGGGGCTTCACCGCCGGAATCATCGACCGGATCCTGCACTACGCGGGCTGGGAGCGCCCCTGGGACCGTGAGAAGCAGGTCCCGCTCGACTGGCGCGCATGACAGGGTGGCGTCCGTGCTGTGTCTTTCCGGGGACAGCCCCCGACCGGCCGACCTGTGGTGAACGCGAAGTGATGAGGCGAGGCTCGAACCGGTGAACGTGCTGGACATCCTGTTGCTGGTCGCCGCCGTGTGGTTCGCGATCGTCGGCTACCGCCAGGGCTTCGTCGTAGGCATCCTGTCGGTGATCGGATTCCTGGGCGGCGGTCTCGTCGCCGTCTACACCCTCCCCGTGGTCTGGGACGCGCTGACCGACCACGCGGAGGTCGGCACGGTCGCCGCCGTCGTCGCCGTGGTCGTCGTCATCGTCTGCGCCTCCATCGGCCAGGCCCTGACCACCCACCTCGGCAACAAACTGCGCCGGTACATCACCTGGTCCCCGGCCCGTGCCCTGGACGCGACCGGCGGCGCCCTCGTCAACGTCCTGGCGATGCTCCTGGTCGCCTGGCTGATCGGCTCCGCCCTCGCCCAGACCACCATGCCGACCGTCGGCAAGGAGGTCCGCAGCTCCAAGGTGCTCCTGGGGGTGCAGGAGGCGTTGCCGGGCGCCGCCGACACCTGGTTCAAGGACTTCACCTCGGTCCTCGCGCAGAACGGCTTCCCGCAGGTCTTCAGCCCGTTCTCCGACGAGCCCATCAAGGAGGTCCAGCCGCCCGACCCCAAGCTGGCCCACAGCGCGGTCGCCACCCGCGCCCAGCGTTCCATCGTCAAGGTCATGGGCACCGCGCAGAGCTGCGGCAAGGTCCTGGAGGGCACCGGCTTCGTCTTCGGCGACCGCCGCGTCATGACCAACGCCCATGTCGTCGGCGGCGTCGACGAGCCCACGGTCCAGATAGGCGGCGAGGGCAGGAAGTACGACGCCACGGTCGTCCTGTACGACTGGCAGCGCGACATCGCCGTCCTGGACGTGCCCGATCTGGAAGCGCCCGCGCTGCGGTTCACGTCCGAGGACGCGGCCAGCGGGGACAGCGCGATCGTCGCGGGCTTCCCGGAGAACGGCTCGTACGACGTCCGCTCCGCGCGCGTGCGCGGGCGCATCGACGCCCACGGACCGGACATCTACCACCGCGGCACCGTCGACCGCGATGTCTACTCCCTGTACGCGACCGTCCGCCAGGGCAACTCCGGCGGCCCGCTGCTGACCCCGGAGGGCAAGGTGTACGGCGTGGTCTTCGCGAAGTCGCTCGACGACGCCGACACCGGGTACGCGCTCACCGCGGACGAGATCCAAGAGGACATCGCCAAGGGGCGTACCGCGAACCAGCAGGTGGACAGCGACAGCTGCGCGCTGTGAGGGGTGCCGCAGGACCGGCGCGTCAGCCTCGGGGGTGACGCAGCCGTACCGAGACCCAGCGGGCCCGGCGGCGCAGGATGCGCGGAATGCCCACCCTCAGGTCCGTGCCCCCCGCCAGTTGCGGGGAACCACCCTGATGGCGGGAGCTCAGGGCAGCGCCCGAGCGTCGATTGCGTGCTGCGTCACCGTAGTCGTGCGTCCAGCCCATACCCGGACGTGTGCCCCTGCCCCAAGGTCGATAACCGCCCCCACGCCCCCCAATTGGCCTATGCGCCGGGCAAGTGGCCGTTCGTAGGACAGGTGTTCAGATCAGGACACCGGGCGCGACACGACGATCACCGATCGGGTTCGGGATCCTTCAGCCAATTGATCAGTTCTGTCGAGAAGGCGACCGGATCCTCCTCGTGCGGGAAGTGCCCCAGACCGTCGAACAGCCGCCAGCGGTACGGCGCTTCGACGTACTCCCCGGACCCGGCCGCACTGCGGGTCCGCATCACCGGGTCGAGCGAGCCGTGCAGATGGAGGGTCGGCACGCGGACGGGCCGCTTCATGCGCCGGTTGAACTGGATCCCGTCGGGACGGGCCATCGATCGCACCATCCAGCGGTACGGCTCGACCGAGCAGTGCGCCGTGGAGGGGATGCACATCGCCGCGCGGTACGTCTCCACTGCCTTGTCGTCCGGCAGCCGCGGGCCGGACCAGTCCCGGATCAGCTCGGCGACCAGCGCGCCGTCGTCCGCGGTCAGCCGGCGCTCGGGAACCCAGGGCCGCTGGAACCCCCAGATGTAGGAACCGGCACGCGTCTGCTTGACGTCCGAGAGCATCGCCGAGCGCCAGCGCCGCGGATGCGGCATGGAGGCGACAGCGAGCCGTCGTACGAGCTTGGGACGCATCGCGGCCGCCGTCCACGCCAGATAGCCGCCCAGGTCATGGCCGACCAGCGCGGCGTCCGGCTCGCCGAGGGAGCGGATGACGCCGGTGACGTCGAGGGCGAGGTTGGCCGGGTCGTAGCCGCGCGGGGTGCGGTCGCTGCCGCCGACGCCGCGCAGGTCCATGGCCACGGCCCGGAAGCCGGCGTCGGCGAGCGCCTCCAGCTGGTGGCGCCAGGTCCACCAGAACTGGGGGAAGCCGTGCAGGAACATCACGAGCGGTCCGTCGCCCAGTTCGGCGATGTGGAAGCGCGCGCCGTTGGCGGCCACGTCCCGGTGCGTCCAGGGACCGTCGGGCCGCACGAGAGAGGCGGGCTGCTGCGCCGAAGGGGCGGCGGGGTCGGTCATGACGACGAGCGTGCCACAGCCTCGATGGCCTTCGTGTTTCGGACCCGCTCCTCGAGGACCTTGGCGTCGCCGTCGGGCCGGGGATGCGGCTTGGCGTTCTGCAGCACGCCCGCCGTCTCCTTCACCGACGCGGCGACCTTCTGCGGGCCCTTGCCCTTCTGCGCCTTCTTCGCGAAGACGACGCCGATCAGCACGAGGACGAGCGCGACGAGGACGTTGGCGGCGAAGGACAGCAGGAAGCAGACCGCGAGGTTCCAGTCGCTCCAGGTCCGGATGCCGTACGCCAGCGCGAAGTTGAGCATCGGCAGGGAGAACAGCAGGACCCCGCCGGCCACGCTGAACGCGCCACCGCTCATCGCACCCTTCTTGACGTCCTGCTTGAGCTGCGCCTTCGCCAGCGCGATCTCGTCGTGCACCAGGGCCGACATCTCGGTCGTCGCCGTGGCGAACAGCTGGCCGATGCTGCGTTCGGCGCCGACCGGGCTGCCGTCGGGTGCGCTCATCGCGGTCTCCCTCTTCACTGACTCTGTATGGGCCGTGACTCTGTATGGGCCGTGTCTTTTGTACCGTCCCGTCAGATCATGCCCGACGGTCGTCCTCCTCGCCTGCCCCGCCCGCCACTTCGGCAAGCCGCTCGGCGGTCTTGAGCGCGGCGATCCGGCGGTGCTCGGCGGCCTTGCGGTCGTAGATCGCCGCCATCCGCAGGTGGTAGGCCGGGTCGTCCTCCTCGTACACGTCCGGGATGCCGTCAAGGTCGTCGTCACGTTCCTCGGCCTCGTACAGCCTGCGGTACTTGGCGTTGCGCAGCTTCAGCAGCACGGTCGCGAGGGTGGCCGCGATGAGCGAGCCGAGGAGTACGGCGGTCTTGACCTCGTCGGTCAGTGTCGCGTCGCCGTCGAAGGCGAGCTCCCCGATGAGCAGCGACACGGTGAAGCCGATGCCGGCGAGGGTCGCCACCGCGAACACGTCGGCCCACTCCAGGTCGTCGCTGAGCGAGGCCCGGGTGAAGCGGGCCGTGAGCCAGGTCCCGCCGAAGATGCCGAGCGTCTTGCCGACGACCAGCCCGAGCACCACGCCCAGCGTCTCCGGTTGGGTGAGCACGTCGCCGAGCGCGCCGCCGGAGACGGAGACACCCGCGCTGAAGAGGGCGAACAGCGGGACGGCCAGGCCCGCCGAGAGCGGTCGTACGAGATGCTCGATGCGCTCGCCCGGGGAGAGCTTCTCGCCCTCCCGCCTGGTGCAGCGCAGCATCAGGCCCATCGCGACGCCCGCGATCGTGGCATGGATGCCGCTGTTGTACATCAGCGCCCAGATCACCAGCGCGAGCGGGAGGTAGACGTACCACCCGCGCACGCCCTTGCGCAGCAGCAGCCAGAAGAGCGCGAGGCCGAGGGCGGCGCCGCCGAGCGCGACGAAGTCGATGTCGGCGGTGAAGAAGACCGCGATGATCAGGATCGCGAAGAGGTCGTCGACGACGGCCAAGGTGAGCAGGAAGGCGCGCAGCGCGCTCGGCAGCCAGGTGCCGATGACAGCGAGGACGGCGAGCGCGAAGGCGATGTCGGTGGCGGTGGGCACGGCCCAGCCGGCCAGGGAGCCGCCGCCGGTGAGGTTGGTGAGCGTGTAGACGAGTGCCGGTACGGCCATGCCGCACAGGGCCGCGGCCACGGGCAGCGCCGCCGCCCTGGGGTCCTTCAGGTCACCGGCGACCAGCTCGCGCTTGAGCTCGGCGCCGGCTACGAAGAAGAAGATCGCGAGCAGTCCGTCGGCGGCCCAGTGCTCGATCGACAGGTCGAGTCCGAGGGCCGCGGGGCCCAGGTGGTAGTGGCTGACGCTCTCGTAACTGCCGTGCAGCGCGGGGACGTTTGCCCAGACCAACGCGGCGATGGCGGCGATGAGCAGCAGCACACCGCCGACCGTCTCGGTGCGCAGCGCGTCCGCGACGAAGGTGCGCTCGGGGAGGGAGAGTCGTCCGAGGACCTTACGAGTGGGCGCGGGCATCGGGGGGACCTCCGGTCGGTGGGCACGGCAGTGCTGCTTGCCGACCAGACTTCCCGGCACACCTTGAGGGTCACGCTGCTTTGTTTAGTTTACCTAAAAGGGGCGCCCGGCGCGCCTCCGCGACCGGGTGCCCCGTCAGGATGACGTCAGTCCTCGCTGGGCGCGGCCGGCAGCTTGGCCTGGATGAGGTCCATGACCGTGGAGTCCGTCAGCGTGGTCACGTCACCGAGCTGGCGGTTCTCGGCGACGTCCCGCAGCAGTCGGCGCATGATCTTGCCGGAACGGGTCTTGGGCAGTTCCTGCACCGGCAGGATCCGCTTGGGCTTGGCGATCGGGCCGAGGGTGGCGCCGACGTGGTTGCGCAGGTCGGCGACGAGGCTCTCGTCCTCGGCGTTAGCCGTGCCGCGCAGGATCACGAACGCGACGATGGCCTGCCCGGTCGTCTCGTCGGCGGCACCCACGACGGCCGCCTCGGCGACGGAGGGGTGCGAGACGAGCGCCGACTCGACCTCCGTCGTCGAGATGTTGTGGCCGGAGACCAGCATGACGTCGTCGACGCGGCCCAGCAGCCAGATGTCGCCGTCGTCGTCCTTCTTCGCGCCGTCACCGGCGAAGTACCTGCCCTCGAAGCGGGACCAGTACGTGTCGAGGAAGCGCTGGTCGTCGCCCCAGATGGTGCGCAGCATCGACGGCCACGGCTCGGTGAGGACCAGGTAGCCGCCACCGCCGTCGGGAACCTCCCGAGCCTCGTCGTCCACCACGGTGGCCGAGATGCCGGGCAGCGGCGTCTGGGCGGAACCGGGCTTGGCCGCGGTGACCCCGGGCAGCGGGGCGATCATCATCGCGCCGGTCTCGGTCTGCCACCAGGTGTCCACGATCGGGGTGCGGTCGGCGCCGATGTGCTTGCGGTACCAGATCCACGCCTCGGGGTTGATCGGCTCACCGACCGAGCCGAGGACGCGCAGGCTGGACAGGTCGAACTTCGCGGGGATGTCGTCGCCCCACTTCATGAACGTACGGATCGCCGTCGGCGCCGTGTACAGGATCGTCACCCCGTACTTCTGGATGATCTCCCAGAAGCGGCCCTGGTGCGGGGTGTCCGGCGTGCCCTCGTACATGACCTGGGTGGCACCGTTGGCGAGTGGGCCGTAGACGATGTACGAGTGCCCGGTCACCCAGCCGACGTCGGCCGTGCACCAGTAGACGTCGGTCTCCGGCTTGAGGTCGAAGACGGCGTGGTGGGTGTACGCGGTCTGGGTGAGGTAACCGCCGGAGGTGTGCAGGATGCCCTTGGGCTTACCCGTCGTACCGGACGTGTAGAGGATGAACAGCGGCTGCTCGGCGCCGAAGGCCTCGGGGGTGTGCTCGGCCGACTGCCGCTCCACGATCTCGTGCCACCACACGTCCCGGCTGTCGTCCCAGGCGACCTCCTGGCCGGTACGGCGGACGACGAGCACGTGCTCGACATTGCCGGCCTTGTCCGCGGCCTCGTCGACGGCCGGCTTGAGCGCGGACGGCTTGCCGCGCCGGTATCCGCCGTCGGAGGTGATGACGACCTTGGCGTCCGCGTCCTGGATGCGCGTGGCGAGGGCGTCCGCGGAGAACCCGCCGAAGACGACGGAGTGCGCCGCGCCGATCCGCGCGCACGCGAGCATCGCGACCGCCGTCTCGGGGATCATCGGCATGTAGACGGCGACCCGGTCGCCCTTCTGGACGCCCAGTTCCAGCAGGGCGTTCGCGGCCCTGGAGACCTCGTCCTTGAGCTCGGCGTAGGTGATCGCGCGGCTGTCGCCCGGCTCGCCCTCGAAGTGGATGGCGACCCGGTCGCCGTTGCCCGCCTCGACATGCCGGTCGACGCAGTTGTAGGCCACATTGAGCTCGCCGTCCTGGAACCACTTGGCGAACGGCGGATTCGACCAGTCCAGTGTCTCGGTCGGCTCCTTGGCCCAGCTCAGCCGGCGGGCCTGCGCGGCCCAGAATCCCAGCCGGTCAGCCTTGGCCTGCTCATACGCCTCCGCCGTGACGTTGGCGTTCGCGGCCAGGTCGGCGGGGGGTGCGAACCTGCGCTCTTCCTTGAGCAGGTTGGCCAGGCTTTCGTTGCTCACGGCATCTGCCTTTCCCAGGGTGTCCGTTGTGTCCCAGGCCACAGCTCATCAGACCGGGGGTGCGATGACAAGGGTCGACCGGAAATTGGTTTAGACCTGTGGGGGTCGAGTCGGCCGACCATGGTCATCCGTACCCACGTACGCCGACCAGGCAGAGTTCAGCACTTGTAACGCCTTTCACACTCCCGCCCAAGTACGGGTGAAGCGCCGTCGACGCACCGGCGCCCGACGAGAAGGGAGCCCGAGTGGACGGCATACGGGGCGGACCGCGGGCCGCGGCGCGCGACCCACAGCTCTTCGAGGAGTTCTACCGGCGCCATGTGGACGCGATGACGTCTTTCGTGGCCCGGCGTGTCGCGGACCCTCCCCCACTCTCGGCTTCGCTCGAGCGGGGGGACCCCCATCAGTCGCCGACCTGACGGCCGAGATCTTCCTGGCGGTCCTGGACTCCGCCCACACCTACCGCCCGTCCCGGGGCAGCGAGCGGGCGTGGCTGTACGGCATCGCGCGCAACGTGGTCGCCGGGGAGCGCCGGCGGGTCGCCCGCGAGACCGACCGCGACCGGCGCATCTCGGGACGGCGACTGCTGGAGCCCGACGACATCGCCCGCCTGGAGGACAAGCTCGACGCGGAGAGCCCGGGCCGCCGCGCCCTGGCCGCACTGGAACGGCTCCCCGCGGGGGAGAGAGCCGTCCTGGAACTGGTCGCGGTCGACGAACTGACGGTCGGCGAGGCCGCGACCGCGTTGGGGATCAGCCAGGTCGCGGCGCGTGTACGGCTGCACCGGGCGCGTAAGTCGCTGCGGGAGCAGGCGGAATCACCGGGTGGGGAGCCGTACGGCACCTTCCTGTCGTACGTCACGGAAGGAACCGGGGGAGAGGCATGACGACGAGGACAACGTTCGAGGACCGCCTGTTGGCGGAGTTGCAGGGGGAGATCGAGCGCCGGGAGTCCGCTTCGGCGCCCGCCGCACGGCGCCCTCTGTTCACGGGCCGCCGGCTCGTCATGGCCGCAGGGCTCTGCGCAGCGACCGGGCTCGCAGTGGTGCTGTCGCCGGGGACGCCGGCGGAGTCTCCGGCGTATGCGCTGGAGCGCCATGACGACGGAACCGTCACGCTCACCGCCAAGGAGCAGTACATCGACGTCGACGACCAGCGCGAACTCGCACGACAGCTGCGCCCGAACGGCATCGAGGTGGAGGTGCAGATCCTGCGCCCCGGCTATGGCTGTGAGGGGGACACGGTGCTCTGGGCACACACCCCTGAGGGGGGACGAGACCCGATCTTCACCATCCACTGGGCTCGGAAGATCACCCTGCACCGCGGCAACGTGCTGGTCTTCGTGAACTTCAACGACGGGACAGAGCCGCACAAGGTCGACGTCTACCCCACCGAGGCCGACGTCGAGCCGTGCGTCCCGGTGAAGCCGAAGCCGGACCAGTCCCAGCGTGCCTAGTGCCCCTCCGGCGGTGTGCGGCCCCTCCAGGAGGGGCCGCACACCCGTGAGGCTCACGTCGGCAGGTCCGCCGCCGCCTCCACATGGTCGAACAGTCGGTCCCCGTCCGCCCCCATGAGCAGGTACGCCTGGGCCTCGCCCACGTGGAAGTACATGCCGTGCAACTCCAGCTTCCCGTCCCGCAGGGCCCGGGCGACCGAGTCATGGGCGCGCAGATGCTCCAACTGCTGCACCACGTTGGTCAGAGAGAGCTGCTCGACCGCGTCGGCGGGCGCCCGACCGGCCAGCCTGGCGCCGGGCCGGCTGCCGTCGGCCATCCGCTCCAGGCTGGGCAGTCCGTGCCGCAGCCACCGCTTCAGCGGGGTCCGGGCGCCGCCCGGCTCGGAGTTGAGCAGCGCCTGCATGGCTCCGCAGCCGGAGTGCCCGCACACCGTGATGGAGCGCACCTTCAGCACGTCCACCGCGTACTCGATCGCGGCCGCCACCGAGTCGTCCCCGCTCTCCTCACCGGGCAGCGGGACGAGGTTGCCCACATTGCGCACCACGAACAGGTCGCCCGGACCACTGGAGGTGATCATCGAGGTGACCAGCCGCGAGTCGGCGCAAGTGAGGAAGAGCTGGTCAGGTCGCTGGCCCTCACGCGCCAGCCGGGCCAGCTCGCCCCGCACGATCGGCGCGGTGTTGCGCTGGAACGCGCTGATACCACGCGCCAGTTCATGCCCGCTCGACTCGCGGGGCGAACCCGGATCCCGCTCGGCACCGGGCGCGCCGGGCGCACCGGCGGGTCCGGCGGCCTGCGCGGTGTACGGGCGCTCGCACTGGTGGTTGCGCCAGGCCGTCCAGGGGCGGCAGCGGCAGTGGGCGGAATCGGACGGCTCGGTGATGTGCGTCCCCGGTCTGCGCCCGGTCAGCTCGACGGAACCGCCCTGCGCGGTGTGCGTCTTCTGCCAGTCCTGCAGCGATTCGTACGCCGCGTGGTCCATGAACGACCCGTCCAGCTCCACGACGGCGTCCGCCCCCTGGGGGACGAGATGCAGGGCCCGGCTGAGCCGGGGCACCGCGAGGAAGGTCAACTGCCCTCGTACGTGTACGTGATGGACTCCTTCCCTCTCGCAGTGTGTGATCCGGGTGCGGGTGAGGCGGTGCAGGGCCACCCCGACGGCGACGGCGATGCCCAGCGCCACGCCCTCCAGGACGCCGAACACGACCACGCCGAGGGTGGTGACGGCGTAGACCAGGACCTCGCGGTGGCGGGTCACCGTGCGGATGTGGTGCAGGGACACCATCTGGATGCCGACGGCCATCACCAGGGCGGCGAGCGAGGCGAGGGGGATGAACTCTAGGGCCGGGACCATCAGCAGCGCGGCGATCACTACGAGAACGCCGTGCAGCATCGTGGAGTTCCGGCTGACGGCACCCGCCTGGACATTGGCCGAACTGCGCACCGCCACACCGGCGACGGGCAGGCCGCCGAGGGCGCCGGAGACGATGTTGGCGGCGCCCTGCCCGAGCAGTTCGCGGTCCAGGTCGGAGCGGCCGACCCGGACTCCGCGGCCCGGAACGGTGCTCGCGGCGATCAGGTCGGGGCGCCCGGCCGCCAGCTTGTCGACGGCGACCGCGCCGAGCAGCGACTGCACGCTGCACACCAGCGTGGTGGTGAGCACGGCGGCGACGAGGCCCAGCACGGGTCCCTCGGGCAGTCCGGCCAGGGCGTGGCTGCTCCAGGACGGCAGATCGACCCTGGGCACGGTCAGTCCGGCGAGGCAGGCGGCGGTGGTGGCGCCGGCGACGGCCACGAGCGCGGCCGGGATCCTGCGCAGGAGCTGTCCTGCCCGGCCGGGGATGCGCGGCCAGAGGAGGAGCAGGGCCAGGGTCAGCACGCTCACCGAGACCGCGGCGGGCTGCAGACGCGCCAACTGGGCGGGCAGGGCGCGGAGATTGTCCAGGACGACGCTCTGCGGGGTGCCGCCGAGGACGATGTGCAACTGGGCGACGGCGATGGTGACGCCGATGCCGGCGAGCATGCCGTGCACGATCGCGGGGCTGACCGCCAGTGCGGTGCGGGCCACGCGCAGGCAGCCGAGGCCGAGTTGGACCACTCCGGCTAGGACGGTGATGGCGCAGGTCGTCCGCCAGCCGTAGCGGTGGATCAGGTCGGCGGTGACCACGGTGAGGCCGGCGGCGGGGCCGCTGACCTGGAGCGGGCAGCCCCCCAGCCGGCCGGCGACGATCCCTCCGACGGCGGCGGCCACGAGGCCGGCCTGCAGGGGTGCGCCGGTGGCGAGGGCGATGCCCAGGGACAGGGGCAGGGCGATCAGGAAGACCGCGATCGAGGCCGACACGTCGGCGCCCGCGATACGGAAGCGGCGGGGCGGGGTCGGCGGGGGGCTGTGGGATGGGTGGATGCGCCTCGTGTGGTGCGAGTCGCTCGGGTCGGTGGCGCGGGTGGGAACACAGGCTGACATTTTTCCCGTCTCCTCCGGGGCAGCGCGGTCGCGGAACAGGTGGTCCCCCGTCGACGACGGGGGTCGGGTCGCGGCCGTGGGTCACGGCGTGCAGCGGCGGGATGAATCAACGCTCGGTAAATGGATCGTAATGCAGAGTAAAGGACAGGCATAGACTTTCCCGGCAAATAGGTCAATAACTCACCTGAACGGGTGAAGTGGCAATTTCATCGGCTTGTCGTACTAATTCCTTCTCGGCCTCGTGCGAGCTTGGCGGCGCTGTCGTTGCCCCGAGAGAAGGAAGAAGGTGGGCGGAACATGGCCGCCACCCACAGGATTGCCGCGGGAGCCGTGGTCGCCGCGGTCTGCGCCGCCTCGCTCGCCGGTTGCGCGACCGGTGCCGACACCGCCGAGGGCGGAGCCGCCGGCCCCCAGAAGGCGAAGCCCGCCCAGGCCCCGCCCAAGCAGGTGTTCCGCCTGATCGGCGACGGCTCCACCGCGTACACCGGAGCGCAGCCGCACCTGCCCAGAGCCACCCGCCTGAAGCCCGGCGAGAAGCCACCGCAGTTCGTGGTGTTCTCCTGGGACGGCGCCGGCGAGGACAGCCAGAAGCTGTTCTCCCACTTCCGCAAGGTCGCCAAGGCGAACCACGCGACGATGACGTACTTCCTGAGCGGCGTGTACATGCTGCCGGAGGAGAAGCGCGACGAGTACAAGCCGCCGCAGCACTCCCCGGGCCGCTCCGACATCGGCTTCAACGACGAGCAGGGCATCGCCGACACCGTCAAGCAGCTGCGCCTCGCGTGGCTGGAGGGCAACGAGATCGGCACCCACTTCAACGGCCACTTCTGCGGCAGCGGCGGCGGGGTCGGCCAGTGGTCGGTCGCGGAGTGGAAGGACGAGATCGCCCAGGCGAAGAAGTTCGTGAAGTCCTGGAAGACCAACACCGGGATGACGAAGGCCTCCCCCCTGCCCTTCGACTACGACAAGGAGCTCATCGGCGCCCGCACCCCCTGCCTGGAGGGCCAGAAGAACTTCATGAGGGCCGCGAGCGAGCTTGGCTTCCGCTACGACACCAGCGGCGTCAACGAGCAGCTCTGGCCCAAGAAGAAGCAGGGCCTGTGGGACCTGTCGATGCAGCTCGTGCCCTTCCCCGGGCACTCCTACGAGCAGCTCACCATGGACTACAACTTCATGGTCAACCAGTCCGGCACCAGGACCCAGGGTGACCCGAGCAAGTACGAGTTCTGGGGCGACCAGATGCGCGACGGCCTGCTCAAGGGCTTCCACCGGGCCTACGACGGCAACCGCGCGCCGCTGATCATCGGCAACCACTTCGAGTCCTGGAACGGCGGCACCTACATGCGCGCCGTCGAGGAGACCGTCGAGCAGGTGTGCAACAAGCCCGACGTGCGCTGTGTCTCCTTCCGGCAGCTCGCCGACTGGCTGGACGCCCAGGACCCGAAGACCCTCGAGAAGCTGCGTGCCCTGGGGGTCGGCGAGACACCGAAGCAGGGCTGGCAGGAGTTCCTGTCCGGCCGGCCCGCCCCGGCGCCGAAGGGCGTACCGGGGGCACCGGCGGCCAGGCAGCGCTAGCGGTCAGGGGAGCGGCGGGGCAGTCGTGGCCGTCAGACGCCCGCGGCGGTCACCGCGCTCTCGCCGAGGACGAACGAGGGGTCGATCTGCGCCGCCAGGTCGGCCCCCGTGCGCTCGTTGCCCCAGGACCGCGCGTTCTTCAGATGGAAGTGCACCATCTGCTGGGTGTAGCGCTCCTGGTCGCGCAGGTCGTACGTGGCGTCGACGGCCGTCCGCAGCCGGCGCAGGGCGTGGCGGTTGACGTCCTCCAGGAGTGCGAACCGGGGTGGCCGGCCCTTCTCCAGGGCGCGCACCCAGTCGGAGTGCCCGATCGTCACCAGCAGGTCGTCCCCGACTTCGGCGCGGAGGAAGTCGAGGTCGTCCTGACCCTGCACCTTGTTGCCAACGACCTTCAGGACGACGCCGAAGTCGCGGGCGTACTCCTTGTACTGGCGATAGACGGAGACCCCCTTCCGGGTCGGCTCGGCGACGAGGAACGTGATGTCGAAGCGAGTGAACATGCCGGAGGCGAAGGAGTCCGAGCCCGCCGTCATGTCCACCACGACGTACTCGCGCGGCCCGTCCACCAGGTGGTTCAGGCAGAGCTCCACCGCTCCCGTCTTGGAGTGGTAGCAGGCGACCCCCAGGTCGGCGTCCGTGAAGGGGCCGGTGACCATCAAACGGACGATGTCGCCGTCGAGTTCCACCGGCCGGGCGCAGGCGTCGTAGACGGGGTTGTCCTCGCGCACCCGCAGCAGCCGCGAGCCCGCGCCGGGCGGAGTGGTCTTGATCATCTCCGTGGCTGAGGCGATCCGCGGGTTGGTGCCGCGCAGGTACTCCTTGATCAGCGGCAGCCGCTCGCCCAGCGCGGGCAGCGCGGCCGCCTGCGCCTCGTCCAGGCCGAGCGCCGGCCCCAAGTGCTGGTTGATGTCGGCGTCGATGGCGATCACCGGCGCTCCGGTCGCCGCGAGATGGCGGATGAACAGGGAGGACAGGGTGGTCTTGCCGCTGCCGCCCTTCCCGACGAAAGCAATTTTCATGTTCACCAAGAGTAGTCGGACGATAGCTGTATGTGGCAGGAGTGCGTGAAGAAGACCACTCCATCGAGGGGTGCGCGGCTGGGTTGCGTAGGGTCGTACTCATGAGTACGACAGGCGCGAACGCCGATCCGCTCGCGGCCCTGGGCTCGCTGCCCGGGGTGGCCGACTCCGTGGAGTCCGTGCGCAAGTCCGTGGACCGGGTCTACGGGCACCGTGTCATGCGGCGCCGCAGCAATGAGATCACCTCCGAGGCCGCCCTGCGCGGCGCCCGCGGCTCGGCCGCGCTGTCCGGCGCGGACTGGGCCCTCGAAGAGGTCCGCAGGCGCTCGGACTTCGGCGTCGACGACGAGGCGCGGGTCATGGGCGCGGCCCTCAGACTGACCGCTGAAGCCGGGCAGCTGCTGTCCATCTGGCGGCAGTCACCCCTGCGGGTGCTGGCCCGGCTCCATCTGGTCGCCGCGGCGACCGACGAGGACGAGATCGGGCGTCCCCGACAAGCCGGCGATGGCGTCGACGAGCCGCTCATCGAGCTGCCCCTGCCGAGCGCGGCCGAGGTCTCGGGCCGACTGGAGGGCCTGTCCGAACTGGTCATCGCGGGCAGCTCGGCCCCCGCCCTGGTCACGGCCGCCGTCGTGCAGGGCGAGCTCCTCGCCCTCAGGCCCTTTGTCTCCCACAACGGCCTGGTCGCGCGCGCGGCCGCGCGGATCGTTCTCGTCGGCAGCGGTCTCGACCCGAAGTCGGTCTGCCCGGCGGAGGTCGGTCACGCCGAACTGGGCCGTGCGGCCTATCTGGCGGCGCTCGACGGATACGTCTCCGGCACCCCCGAGGGCATGGCCGCCTGGATCGCCCACTGCGGCAGCGCGATCGAACTGGGCGCGCGCGAGTCGACGGCGGTGTGCGAGGCGCTCCAGCGCGGCGCGGCGTGAACTCCCTGGAACAGGGTTGCGGCGGTACGAAAGGATTCGTACCGCCGCTGGCATGTTCACCGGGTTACCAAGCGTCCTCGATATATTGCCCATCAGGTCGGGAACTTCGCCCGTCACCTGGTGCGGCTGGCCCGTAATCGACGGGTCGACGTCGCGTGGGTGCTCGGTGTCCATGCTCGGTCCGTGGGGCCAAATGCGTTTTTAAGGTGATCCTCTCGGATGTCCTTGGTCTCGCGGGCCGCTAACCCCTTTGTACTCCTGGACCTGGGCAAGCGGAACCCCTGGCCGCCGTTCTTTACTTTTATCCTCAAATAGGCGCCAAGTAGGTGGAATCGACTCAGGCCACTGTCGACCGCCGTCGATTCGCGTACCAGACGAGCCCTGCCGTCGCTGCCGCCGCTCCTATCGCGGCGACCGCGACGAGCGCCGGGCGGGGCGGTACGGCGAATCCGGGCAGCCGCTGCTTGAGCCGGACCGGCCGGTGGAAATCGAGAATCGGCCACCCGCGGGCGAGGGCCTCGCGGCGCAGCGTCCGGTCGGGGTTGACCGCGTGCGGATGGCCCACGGCCTGGAGCATCGGCAGGTCGGTCGCCGAGTCGCTGTAGGCGTGGCAACGCTCCAGGTCGTACCCCTCGGACTCGGCCAGTTCCTTGATCGCCTCGGCCTTGGTCGGGCCGTAGGCGTAGTACTCCACCTCGCCGGTGAAGCAGCCGTCCTCGCCCACGACCATGCGGGTCGCCACCACCCGGTCGGCGCCCAGGAGTTCGCCGATCGGCTCGACCACCTCGGCTCCCGAGGTGGAGACGATGACGACGTCCCGGCCGGCGGTGTGGTGCTCCTCGATGAGGGAGGCGGCCTCGTCGTAGATGAGCGGGTCGATCAACTCGTGGAGGGTCTCGGCCACGATCTCCTTGACCTGCTGGACGTTCCAGCCGCGCACGAGCGCGGACAGGTACTCGCGGGTGCGCTCCATCTGGTCGTGGTCCATACCGCCGACGAGGAAGACGAACTGGGCATACGCGGTCCGCAAGGCGGCCCGGCGGTTGATCAGCCCGCCTTGGTAGAAGGACTTGCTGAAGGTGAGGGTGCTCGACTTCGCAATGACCGTCTTGTCCAGGTCAAAGAAGGCAGCTGTGCGGGGCAAGGAGTGGTTTTCCACGACCCCGAGCATAGGCGCAGCCCATTCGGCGTAAGGTGAGGCGTGTGGGTTTGCCTGAGAGGGCTCTCGGGTACACCATGGAAGTCACGGATCGTTCGCGACCGTGCTAACCCGGTCCGGCTCCTCCCCCCCCCGAGTCGGCCCGTGGAGACGACCCCCACTCTCCCCCCCGGTGGGGGTCGTCGCATGTCCGGGTGGGTTTTTCTTCTTCCGTACGCAGTTCTGCGACCGCTTCGAGGCGGCTTCGGCCGCCTCTTCCGCATGCCCATGATTCGTCACTGAGTGTAGTCGTGGCGCTGCTCTGCGGAAGTCGTGCACAGGTGGCACGGGCTCACCGGTATGGGTGACGGCGATATTCACAACCGCCGAGTTGTCCACAGTTATCGACCAAGATCCACACGATTTCCGGGATCGCTGCACCGTGATTCCCACACGTCCCGCTCCGGCCGACTTCATGGCCGGTTCTGGTTTGTCGGGTGTGTTTGGCCGGTTCGTATCGGCCGTTCATATGGAGGCCGGTTGCCGGTTCTTCACATGTTTGGGAATCGCGGGGCCGAAGGGGCCTCGTGGGAGAGGCGCCGCGCGGGCCCTTTACGGGCCCTCGCGCGGCGCGGTGAAGGGGGATGGAGACCGTGACCGCAGCCGTCACACACGAGGGACAGCCGGCCGCCGGAGGGCGTCCGGGCCGGCCTTTGATCGTCACGGAGGACGAGGACCTGCTCGACGACCTGCTGCGGCTGTGCGCGGCGGCAGGGGCGACCGCCGAGGTCCATCACGGCGTGCCTCAGCCCAGGGGCAGCTGGGAGGCCGCTCCGCTCATCCTGGTCGGCGACGATGCCGCGCGGCGGGTGCGCGGGGCCGCCCGCAGGCGCGGAGTGGTGCTCGTGGGCCGGGACCAGGACGACTCCGGGGTGTGGAAGCGAGCCGTCGAGATCGGCGCCGATCACGTCCTGATGCTGCCCGACGGTGAGCAGTGGCTGGTCGACCGGATCGCCGACGTCACCGAGGGCGTCGGCCGGCCCGCTCTCACCGTGGGTGTCATCGGCGGCCGCGGCGGGGCCGGAGCCTCCACGCTCGCGTGTGCCCTCGCCGTCACCTCCGCGCGTGAGGGCCTGCGCACACTCCTGGTGGACGCCGATCCGCTGGGCGGGGGACTGGACGTACTCCTCGGCGGTGAGAGCACCGAGGGGCTGCGCTGGCCCGCGTTCGCCGCGTCGCGCGGCCGGGTCGGCGGCGGGGCCCTGGAGGAGTCGCTGCCCCGGCTGCACTCGCTGCGGGTCCTGAGCTGGGACCGCGGCGACCGCATCGCCGTCCCGCCCCAGGCCGTACGGGCGGTGCTCGCAGCGGCCCGGCGCCGGGGCGGCACCGTCGTCGTCGACCTGCCGCGCCGCCTCGACGACGGCGTCGCCGAGGCGCTCGCCCAGCTCGACCTCGGCATCCTCGTGGTCCCCGCCGAGCTGCGCGCCGTCGCCGCGGCCGGCCGCGTGGCCTCAGCGGTCGGCATGGTCCTGCGCGACCTGCGGGTGGCGGTACGCGGCCCGTACGCACCCGGCCTCGACGACCGCGAGGTGGCCCGCCTGCTCGGACTGCCCCTGGTGGGCGAGGTCCCGGTCGAGTCGGCGCTCCAGCGGCCACAGGGGAGCGGATCACCGCCGGGGGCGGCCGTACGGGGACCGCTGGCGCGGTTCTGCAAGGAGTTCTGGGAGCGCGCGTTGACGGAGGCGGGGGCGGGGGCGGCATGAGCGTGTTCTCAGGGTTCGAAGGGGTGAACGGCGCGGAGGGTGGTTCTGCCAGGGGGCGGCGGACGGGTGAGCCGACCGCGGGTTCCGTTGAGCGACGGCGCTCGGGTGACGCACCGGTCGGCACCGTCGGACGGCCGCGGTCAGCCCTGGCGGGTGTGCCTACGGCGGTCGCGGCAGCCGGTACGGACATGGCCCCCGGGCTGCTGGCCGGCGTACGGCAGTGGCTGGCCGAGAGTGGAGCCGAACCGACGCCCGCGCGGGTGGCACAGGCGCTGCGCGAGCAGGGACGGGTCCTCGGGGACACCGAAGTGCTGGGCGCGGCCGAGCTGTTGCGGTCCGAACTGGTCGGCAGCGGGCCCCTGGAACCGTTGCTAGCCGACCCGTCGGTGACGGACGTCCTCGTGTCCGCGCCGGACCGGGTCTGGGTGGACCGGGGCGGCGGACTCGAACTGACCGCCGTCGCCTTCCCCGACGCGGCCGCCGTACGACGGCTCGCGCAGCGACTCGCCGCGGTGGCGGGGCGGCGCCTCGACGACGCCCGGCCCTGGGTCGACGCCCGGCTGCCCGACGGAACGCGGCTGCACGCGGTGCTTCCCCCGGTCGCCGTCGGCTGTGCCTGTCTGGCGCTGCGGGTCGTCCGGCCCCGCGCCTTCACGCTGGACGAACTGGTCGCGGCCGGCACGGTCCCGCCGGGCGGGGACCGGGTACTGCGGGCGCTGCTCGACGCGCGGTTGTCCTTCCTCATCAGCGGCGGGACGGGCACGGGGAAGACAACGCTGCTGAGTGCGCTGCTGGGGCTCGTCGGGCCGGGTGAGCGGATCGTGCTCGCGGAGGACTCGGCGGAGCTCAGGCCGGACCATCCGCACGTCGTCCGGCTGGAGACGAGACCCGCCAACCAGGAGGGCGCCGGACTCGTCACGCTCGAGGACCTGGTGCGTCAGGCCCTGCGGATGCGGCCGGACCGGCTCGTCGTGGGCGAGGTGCGTGGGCCCGAAGTGGTGCATCTGCTGGCCGCCTTGAACACGGGCCATGAAGGCGGGTGCGGGACCGTCCACGCCAACGCGGCGGCCGACGTACCGGCCCGTCTGGAGGCGCTGGGCACGGCTGCCGGACTCGACCGGGCCGCGCTGCACAGCCAGTTGGCGGCCGCCCTGTCGGTCGTGCTGCATCTCGTGCGCGACCGGGCCGGCCGGCGGCGGATCGACGAGGTTCGGGTGCTGGAGCGGGATTCCACCGGGCTGGTGCGGACGGTGCCGGCGCTGCGGTGGGGAGCGGAGGCGTTCGCGTACGAGCGGGGGTGGGAGCGGCTGCGAGGGCTGCTCGGGGGTGCGATGCGGGGCCCGGGAGAGGGCGGATGACTCGGAGGGGCCGGGAGCGACGGGACGGCGACGAGAGAGCTCGGACGGTGAGAGGACGTGGTGATCGGAATGGGGGAGATGCCGGTGGGATCGACGGGAGTGGCCGTGGGGTGTTTCGGGGCGGCCGTGTGGCTGTGGGGCGGACGGCGTTCCGGGATGCGGCGGGCGCAGCTGCTGCTGGCCGGCGGCGGGATGGCGGGAGTGGGGCCTCCGCCGTGGCGGCGACTGGTGCGGGAGCTGCGGCGGGTTCGTGGGCGGCTGGGGTTCGAGTGGTGGGCGGCGGCCGCCGGGCTGGTGCTCGCCGTACTGGGGGCCTCGGTGCTGCCGGTCGTCGCGGGGGCGGCCGGGGTGCCGTTGCTGCGGCGGGTGCGGCTGACCCGGGAGGAGCGCCGGGTGCGTGAGCGGCGGACGGACGCGGTGATCGCGCTGTGCGCGGTGGTCGCCGGGGAGGTGCGAGCGGGTCGCCAGCCGGGGGAGGCGCTGGTGGGGGCCGTGCGGGACTTCGAGGGGGCGGGAGACGGTGGGGCCTGCTCGGGTGGGCCCGGCCCTGGAGCGCCGGAATCCGGTGGGCTCGGGGAGACGCAGGCCACTGTGTTGGCGGCGGCCCGGTTCGGCGGGGATGTGCCGACGGCGCTCGCGGCGGCGGCCCGGCGGCCCGGTGCCGAGGGGCTGCTGGGGCTCGCCGCGTGCTGGCGGGTGGCCGTGGACCAGGGCGCGGGGCTTGCGGCCGGGCTGGACCGGCTCGAAGGGGCGTTGCGGGCCGAGCGGGACCAACGGGCCGATCTGCGCGCCCAGTTGGCGGGAGCGCGGTCCACGGCGTGGATGCTCGCCGCGCTGCCCGTGCTCGGGCTGAGCCTGGGTGCCGCCCTCGGCGCCGATCCCCTGCACGTCCTTCTGCACACCGGGACCGGGCTGGGCTGCCTGCTGGTCGGCGGCCTCCTGGAGGGCGTCGGGATGTGGTGGGCGACGCGGATCGTACGGGGAGCCGAGGCGGCATGAGCGCGGAAGTTGTCCACAGGCTGGGGGCGGTTTTGGGGACCGCACTGGTGGTCGCCTGGCTCGCCCGGTGGGCCGCCGCGGCGCGGCGTGAGCGGATCCTGCGGCGGCGGCTCGGAGAGCTGCTGGCCGCCGCGGAGGCAAGGGCCGAGGGCCCGCGGTTCGAGGCGCGGGAGTTCGCGCGGCGGTGGCTGCCCGTGCTCGGCGTCGGGTGCGCCGGGTGGGTACTGGTCGGCGGGGTCGCCGGTGCCGTGGTCGGACTGGCCGTCGCGGCGGGGTTGTGGCGGTGGCGGCTACGTCAGACGGCCGGCGTGGGTGTCGGGGAGGCCGACGCGCGCGAGGCGGCCCGGCAACTACCGCTCGCCGCCGACCTGCTGGCCGCCTGTATCGCGGCGGGCGCCGGTCCCGTGATCGCCGCACAGGCCGTGGGCGAGGCCCTGGGCGGCCCTGTGGGAGAGGGACTCGCGCGCGGGGCGGCGGAGGTACGGCTCGGCGGCGAACCGGGTGACGCCTGGCGAAGGCTTGCCTCGACACCGGGCGCCGGAGCGCTGGCCCGGCTGCTGGAACGCGCCGATGTGACCGGCCTGCCCGCGGCCGGACCGGTCGCCGGGCTCGCGGCGGACGCCCGGGCCGACTGGGGGCGAGCCGCGACGGCACGGGCACGGAAGGCCGCCGTACTGGTCACCGCGCCGGTGGGGCTGTGTTTCCTGCCCGCGTTCATCGCCATCGGCGTGCTGCCGATCGTGGTCGGGCTCGCGGGAGGGGTGCTGGGAGGGGGTGCGCGATGACGGCCGGCGGTCGGTGAACCGGCGTACGAGCAGGCGGACGAACAGGCCGACACGTCAACAGACGAGCAGTCGGACGAGCAGTCAGACAGTGATCAACAGGACTGATCCTTATGGGGGTTGAGATGTACAGGACGGTACGGGCGCGGATGCGTGCCCTGGTGTGCAGGACGATGTGCCGGGTGCGGTCGATGCGCGGGGACGAGGGAATGGTCACCTCCGAGTACGCGATGGGGATCGTCGCCGCGGTGGCGTTCGCGGTGGTGCTCTACAAGGTGGTGACGAGCGGGGCCGTCAGCGCGGAACTCCAGGCCATCGTGAAACGGGCCCTCGATGCGAAGGCGTGAACGGGCGGCGGACCAGGGGTTCGTGACGGCGGAGTCGGCCATGGTGCTGCCCGTGCTGGTGATGTTCGCGATGGCACTGGTGTGGGGGCTGCTCGTGGTGGCCGCGCAGATCCAGTGTGTGGACGCGGCCAGGGCGGGCGCCCGCGCGGCGGCCCGCGAGGACCCCGACGAGGCGGTCGTCCGGGTGGCTCGGGACACGGCACCGCGCGACGCGGAGGTGACGGTCGCCCGGGAGGGCGACCGGGTCCGTGTCGTGGTCGTGGCGAAGCCACCCGCGCTGCACGGCCTGCCCTTCGAGGTGCGGGAGGAGGCCGTGGCCCTGGTGGAGGCGACGGTGGTGACGAGCGATGAAGGGGGGTGAGGGGTGGTGCTTCGGAGCGCGGGTCGCCGCCGGGCGGTCAGTGGTGGGCCGGTCCGCGCGACGGCGTCACCCGAGCGGGCGGTTCGCCGACGTCCGGTTCGGCGCCGTGCGGTGGGCGAGGGCCCGGTTCGTGAAGGCGGGGCGGTTCGTGGTGGCCCGCGCCGGCGGTGAGCGGCATTTTGCCGACGCCCGCCGCACTGTCGGCCGGTTCGGCGATGTCCGTCGTGCTGCCGTCCGGTTCGCCGGCGCTCATGTCGCCGCCGATCGTTCGGACCGGGGTTCCGCCACCGTCTGGAGTGTCGGTGCCATCGCGGTGCTGTGTGTGGTGTTCGGGGCCGTGTTGGCCCTCGGGCAGGCCGTCGTCGTACGGCATCGGGCTGCCGGTGGCGCGGATCTCGCGGCGCTCGCGGCGGCGGACCACTGGGCCGACGGGTCCGCGGTGGCCTGCGCCCGGGCGGAGGAGGTGGCGCGGGACCAGGGTGCGCGGCTCGTGCGGTGCGCGATGGTCGGCGAGATCTCCGACGTGACGGCGGCCTCGGGACGGGGGCCGTTCACGGCGGAGGTCAGGGCCCGGGCGGGGCCTGCGGGGCCGGTTCCGTCGGAGGCTCCGCTTCCGTCGGCTCTCGACGGCTCTGCGGCGACGCCTTCCGGGGTGTCCCGGGTTCCGGTGCCCGCTGGAGGTCCGGCCGCTTTTGCAGACCGGGTTCCAGGACTCCGGGGAGCCCTTCCTCCGGCGACCCGGGATGTCCCCCGTCCGGCCCCGCGGGGAGCCCCTCCTCCGGTGCTCCCCGCAACAGCACCGTGAGGAGCCGTACCGCCCCCCTCTTGTGCAGCGGGTCGTTGCCGTTGCCGCACTTGGGGGACTGGATGCAGGACGGGCAGCCGGCGTCGCACTCGCAGGAGGCGATGGCCTGGCGGGTGGCGGTGAGCCAGGCGCGGGCGGTGTGGAAGGCGCGCTCCGCGAAGCCCGCGCCGCCCGGGTGGCCGTCGTAGACGAAGACCGTGGGGAGCAGCGTGTCGGGGTGGAGGGGGATGGAGACCCCGCCGATGTCCCAGCGGTCGCAGGTCGCGAAGAGCGGGAGGAGGCCGATCGAGGCGTGTTCCGCGGCGTGCAGGGCGCCGCCGAGGATCTCCGGGTTGATCCGGGCCTCGTCGAGCTGGTCCTCGGTGACCGTCCACCACACGGCGCGCGTGCGGAGCGTGCGAGGAGGGAGGTCGAGTTTCGTCTCGCCCAGTACTTCACCGGTGATGAGGCGTCTGCGGAGGAAGGAGACGACCTGGTTGGTGACCTCGACGGAGCCGTAGCACAGGCGTCCGTCGCCCCAGGGGATCTCGGTGTCCGTCTCCAGGACGGTGATGGAGGTCGTGTCGCGGGCGACCGTCGAGTAGGACGGGTTCGCCTCCTCGACCAGGGCGACCGAGTCCTCCAGGTCCAGGGAGCGGACGAGATAGGTGCGGCCCTGGTGGAGGTGGACCGCGCCCTCGTGGACGGCGGTGTGGGCGGAGCCCGCGTCGACCGTGCCGAGGAGGCGGCCCGTGCCGGACTCGACGATCTGGATGGGCCGGCCGCCCTCCCCGCGGATGTCGGTGAGGTCGGCGGCCCGCTCCCGGCGGGTCCAGTGCCAGGCCTTGGTGCGGCGGCGCAGGAGCTTCGCGGACTCCAGCTGCCCCAGCAGGCTCTCGGTCTCCGGTCCGAACAGTTCCATGTCCTCGTCCGTCAACGGCAGTTCCGCCGCGGCCGCGCACAGGTGCGGGGCGAGGACGTACGGGTTGTCGGGGTCCAGGACCGTGGACTCCACCGGCTGGTCGAAGAGGGCCTCGGGGTGGTGGACGAGGAAGGTGTCCAGGGGGTCGTCGCGGGCCACCAGGACCGCGAGGGCGCCCTGGCCGGCCCGTCCGGCCCGGCCGGCCTGCTGCCACAGGGAGGCGCGTGTGCCGGGGTAGCCGGAGATCAGCACGGCGTCCAACCCCGAGACGTCGATGCCGAGTTCCAGGGCGGTGGTGGCCGCCAGGCCCAGCAACTCTCCCGAGTGGAGGGCCTGTTCCAGGGCGCGGCGCTCCTCCGGGAGATAGCCGCCGCGGTAAGCCGCCACGCGGCGGGCCAGGGAGCGGTCGACCTCGGCCAGCCGTTCCTGGGCGATCACGGAGATCAGCTCGGCGCCGCGCCGGGAGCGCACGAAGGCGACCGAGCGCACGCCCTGCACGGCGAGGTCGGTGAGGAGGTCGGCCGTCTCCGCCGTAGCGGTACGGCGGACGGGGGCGCCCTTCTCGCCCTGCATCTCGGTGAGCGGGGGCTCCCAGAGGGCAAACACCAGTTCGCCGCGCGGTGAGGCGTCGTCGGCGACCTCGACCACCGGGAGGCCGGTTAGGCGGCGGGCGGCGACCGACGGCTCGGCGGCGGTCGCGGAGGCCAGCAGGAAGACGGGGGAGGCGCCGTAGCGGGCGCAGAGGCGGCGCAGACGGCGCAGCACCTGGGCGACGTGGGAGCCGAAAACGCCCCGGTAGGTGTGGCACTCGTCGATGACGACGTACTTGAGCGCCTTCAGGAAGGAGGACCAGCGGGAGTGGGACGGGAGTATCCCGCGGTGCAGCATGTCCGGGTTGGTCAGCACGTAGTTGGCGTACTGGCGGATCCACTCGCGTTCCTCGAACGGCGTGTCGCCGTCGTAGACCGCGGGGCGCACGGAATTGGCCAGCGGTTGTGAAAGTTCCTTCACCGAGCGGCACTGGTCCGCCGCCAGGGCCTTCGTGGGGGACAGGTAGAGCGTGGTGGCGCCGCGGCCGTTCGGGGCCTCGGAGCCGTCCAGGAGCGTGGAGAGGACCGGCACGAGGTACGCCAGGGACTTGCCGGAGGCGGTGCCGGTGGCGACGACGACCGACTCGCCGTCCAGAGCGTGTTCGGCCGCGCGTGCCTGGTGGGCCCAGGGGTGCTCGATGCCGCAGGCCTGGACGGCCGAGATGACCTCCGAACGGATCCGGTCGGGCCAGACGGCATGGCGACCCGCACGTGGGGGCAAGTGCTCCGTATGAGTGATGCGCGCAGCCCGGCTCGGCCCGGCGGCGAGCCGGTCCAGGACCGTGCTCGGCGTGGGGCGGGGACCGGCGTCCGTCGAGGGTCGATCGGATCGGAGATTCTTGGCCATCGGCACCGAGTGTGTCACTGGCGTGACGGACAATGGGACCAAGGCGTCGTGCACGCCTGCCGGTAAGTGATTGAATGCCATCGCGGCTGGCGAACCGTCCCGGGGGCTCTGCCGAGGTGTCCCGAGGGGCGACCGCTCGATAGCAAGGTGCTGGAGGATCCGTGGACCTGTCCCTGTCGACCGAGACCGTCGGCGATCGCACGATCGTCAGGGTCGGTGGCGAAATCGACGTATATACCGCGCCCAAGCTGCGCGAGCAGCTGGTCGAGCTGGTGAACGACGGCAGTTTCCACCTTGTCGTCGACATGGAGGGCGTGGATTTCCTCGACTCCACCGGGCTCGGCGTACTGGTGGGCGGACTGAAGCGGGTGCGTGCCCATGAGGGCTCGCTGCGCCTGGTCTGCAACCAGGAGCGCATTCTCAAGATCTTCCGAATCACCGGCCTCACCAAGGTGTTCCCTATTCACACCTCGGTCGAGGAAGCGGTGGCGGCGACCGACTGACCCGTTCCCGGGCCCGTGCCCGGATCGGCAGGAGGACGTCGGCAGAAGCAAAAAGAAGGGGTCCGGGCTTTCGGCGGCCCGGTCCCCCGACAGCACGCCCGTAGTTCCGAGGGGGATGCATGGCCACCGTTGAACTCCGCTTCAGCGCGCTGCCCGAGCACGTCAGGACCGCCCGACTGGTGGCGGCAGCGGTGGCGCGCAGGTCCGGAGTGGACGAGGCCGTCCTCGACGAGGTCAGGCTCGCCGTCGGCGAGGCCTGCACCCGTGCCGTCGGACTGCACCAGAGCGGCGGCATCACCGCGCCGGTCAAGGTGCTGCTGATCGAGGAGGAGAAGCAGTTCTCCATCGAGGTCGGCGACGAGGCACCGCGTTCGGTCCCGGGTGACCGGGTGCCGGGCGCACTGGGCGAGGAGCCCGACCCGGAGACCGAGGAGGACGAGATGGGCCTCGCGGTCATCAGCGGCCTCGTCGACGACGTCGAGGTCACCGCAGGGGAGCATGGCGGTCAGATCCGTATGACCTGGCCGACCACGCCGCCGGCCGTAGCACTCCCCTGATTTTCTCCCCGGTTCGCATCAGATTTCTGTTCGACATGCGGAAGGGCCCCACCACCCTGGTGGGGCCCTTCCGCATGTCGGCGTGGGCTTTCTGTGCCTACAGTGGTCTGGTGCGATGCGTTTCGTGAATTGGTTCACGATCAAGATATCGGCCATGAATGCCTTCGAGGCATTACTGCTTTCAGGTTCTGTAAAGGCGAATTCCGATTACCGCGCCCTGTTTTGATCAGGGCGGGGTACCTACAATCCGTCCACATCTTGAGCTCAGCCCAAGCGTCAAGGAGGACGAATGGCGGGGCTTTCTACCCCTGATCAGTTGGACCAGCCCACAACAACCCTCGCGGCCGCGGTGCTCACCGACGACAACCGGGTACTGATCGCGGTCATCGCGGTCGTCGCCCTGGCGGCGCTCGTGGTGGCAGGCGTCCTGGTGCGCCAGGTGCTCGCGGCCGACGAGGGCACCGACAGCATGAAAAAGATCGCAAAGGCCATCCAGGAAGGCGCGAACGCCTATCTGGCACGCCAGCTGCGCACGCTCGGCGTATTCGCCGTCGTCGTGTTCTTCCTGCTCATGCTGCTGCCCGCGGACGACTGGAATCAGCGTGCAGGCCGATCCGTGTTCTTCTTGATCGGCGCGGCGTTCTCGGCGGCCACCGGCTATATCGGCATGTGGCTCGCCGTGCGCAGCAATGTGCGTGTGGCCGCGGCGGCACGAGAAGCCACTCCGGCGGAAGGTGAGCCGGAAAAGGATCTCATCGCCGTCTCGCACAAAGCCATGAAGATCGCTTTCCGTACGGGTGGCGTCGTCGGCATGTTCACGGTGGGGCTCGGTCTGCTGGGCGCCTCCTGTGTGGTGCTGGTGTACGCGGCCGACGCGCCGAAGGTCCTGGAGGGTTTCGGTCTCGGCGCGGCGCTCATCGCGATGTTCATGAGGGTCGGCGGCGGCATCTTCACCAAGGCCGCCGACGTCGGCGCCGACCTGGTCGGCAAGGTCGAGCAGGGCATCCCGGAGGACGACCCGCGCAACGCCGCGACCATCGCCGACAACGTGGGCGACAACGTCGGCGACTGCGCGGGCATGGCGGCCGACCTCTTCGAGTCGTACGCCGTGACCCTCGTCGCCGCGCTGATCCTCGGCAAGGCGGCCTTCGGCGATTTCGGACTCGCCTTCCCGCTGCTCGTCCCGGCGATCGGCGTGCTCACCGCGATGATCGGCATCTTCGCGGTCGCCCCGCGCCGCTCCGACCGCAGCGGTATGTCGGCGATCAACCGCGGGTTCTTCATCTCCGCGGTGATCTCGCTCGTGCTGGTGGCGGTGGCCGTCTTCGTCTACCTCCCGGGGAAGTACGCCGACCTCGACGGCGTCACCGACACGGCGATCAGCGGCAAGGACGGCGACCCGCGGATCCTCGCGCTCGTCGCGGTGGCGATCGGCATCCTGCTCGCCGCCGTCATCCAGCAGTTGACCGGCTACTTCACCGAGACGACCCGCCGTCCGGTCCAGGACATCGGCAAGACCTCGCTCACGGGGCCCGCCACCGTCGTCCTCGCCGGTATCTCGATCGGTCTCGAGTCGGCCGTCTACACCGCCCTGCTGATCGGCCTCGGCGTCTACGGGGCGTTCCTGCTCGGCGGCACCTCGATCATGCTGGCGCTGTTCGCGGTGGCGCTGGCCGGCACCGGCCTGCTCACCACGGTCGGTGTGATCGTCGCCATGGACACCTTCGGGCCGGTCTCCGACAACGCGCAGGGCATCGCCGAGATGTCCGGCGACGTCGAGGGCGCGGGCGCGCAGGTGCTCACCAACCTGGACGCCGTCGGCAACACCACCAAGGCCATCACCAAGGGCATCGCCATCGCCACCGCGGTCCTCGCGGCGTCGGCGCTCTTCGGGTCGTACCGCGACGCGATCACGACCGGCGCGCAGGACGTCGGCGAGAAGCTCAGCGGGAACGGCGCGCCGATGAGCCTGATGATGGACATCTCACAGCCCAACAACCTCGTCGGCCTCATCGCGGGCGCGGCGGTCGTCTTCCTCTTCTCGGGGCTGGCGATCAACGCGGTGTCGCGGTCGGCGGGGGCCGTGGTGTACGAGGTGCGGCGGCAGTTCCGCGAGCATCCCGGGATCATGGACTACAGCGAGGAGCCGGAGTACGGCAAGGTCGTCGACATCTGCACCCGGGACGCCCTGCGCGAGCTCACCACGCCCGGTCTGCTCGCCGTGATGGCGCCGATCTTCATCGGGTTCACGCTCGGCGTCGGCGCGCTCGGCTCGTTCCTGGCGGGCGCGATCGGATCGGGCACGCTGATGGCGGTGTTCCTGGCGAACTCCGGCGGCGCCTGGGACAACGCCAAGAAACTCGTCGAGGACGGTCACTACGGCGGCAAGGGCAGTGAGGCCCACGCCGCGACGGTGATCGGCGACACCGTCGGCGACCCCTTCAAGGACACCGCGGGCCCCGCGATCAACCCGCTGCTGAAGGTGATGAACCTGGTGGCGCTGCTGATCGCACCGGCGGTGATCAAGTTCAGCTACGGCGAGGACAAGAGCATCGGCGTACGGATCTTCATCGCCGTCCTCGCGTTCCTCGTGATCGCCGGAGCGGTCTACGTCTCCAAGCGGCGCGGTATCGCCGTGGGTGACGAAGACAACGAGAAGAAGGTGGCCAAGTCGGCGGATCCCGCGGTGGTTTCGTAGGTCCTGGCTCAAGGCCCAGCTCAAGGGGCGGGCGGGCGGCGCGCGTTCAAGCGCCGCCCGCCCGTCTTGTGCGTGCGCGCCGCTCAGTCGTGAGGCTTCTCTCGCGTGGTGCGAACCATGACAAACAGGCTCTATTCGTGATGTTCGGTGTGCGGGTGCGGTGCGTGTGCTGTGTAAGGTCCGGGGGCTGAGAGGCCACGGAAGGGACCGATCCGGTGAACAAGAAACTCGCGGCCGCACTGTCCGGCGGTGCGGTACTGGTACTGGCGCTGACGGGATGCGGTGGCAGCGAGGACAACAAGGAACTCGACGCCTGGGCCAAGAAGGTCTGTGACCTGGTACCGGCCCAGAACAAGAAGATCACGGCGGCCTACGACGCGATCACCAAGGCGGCCGAGGACACCGAGAGCACCCCGGCGGAGCTCCAGAAGGCCGACTCCCAGGCATTCCAGGACCTGTCCGACGGCTACAAGGCGCGGGCCACGGTCATCCAGAACGCCGGGGCGCCCCCCGGTGCCGAGGACGGCGCGAAGAAGCTCCAGGAGGCCGTCAAGCAGCTCACGGCCCTCTCGGCGTCGTACGCCGACATGAAGACGCAGGTGGACGGGCTCGACACCAAGGACCAGGCGAAGTTCGCGACCGGTCTCAAGGACGTCTCGGCCGAGATGAAGAAGGTGGAGACGCAGCGTCAGACCGCCCTCAACGCGCTGAAGGACCTGGAGTCGGGCGACACCAAGCAGGCACTGTCCGAGCAGTCGGGCTGCAAGCAGGCGTCCACGTCGCCGGCGGCGTCCGCCTCGGCGACGGACAGCTGAGCGGGCGCTGGGCCACCGGCGGCTGACCGGGAGGTCACCCCGCTTGCGCGGCGCACGGTCCGCGCAGAGGCCCGCACGCCCGGCTATGGCTACGCCCGGCGCGAGCCATCGCCGGGCGGACGCCGCCTCGCTGGGCAGCCCCGGCCGCCCTCGGCGCCGCGCCGTTGCGCCGTTGCGCGCCCGTGCCGGCCTTCGTGGCCGAGCCGCGCCGCGAGTCGCTCGGTGAGGCGTGCCGCGGGGCGGGCGCGGGCCACAATGGGGGCGTGAGTACTTCGAGTCTGCCCACGCTGCCCGCCGCGCCCGCTCCCGGCCGTCCCGATGTCACCGCCCGGCTGCGGGACGCCCTGCTCGGGGCCTCCTTCACCGCCGACGGGCTGCTGGAGCTGCTCGGCGCCCCCGCGTACGCGGCCCTCGCCCGCAGCGAGACCGTGCCCGCGCTCCGGGCGACCCGCGGGGACACCCCGCTGGAGGTGCTCGTACGCCTGTTCCTCCTCCAGCAACCGGTGCTCCACGCGCGCGTGGCGGACGTCCTGCCCCTCGACGCGTGTCTGGAGAGCGGCTGGCTGGTGCGCGCCGGTGCGGATGAGGTCGCCGCGACGGTGGATGTACGGCCGTACGGCGGCCCCGGTGGCGAGGACTGGTTCATCGTGTCGGACCTGGGCTGTGCCGTCGGCGGCGCCGGTGGCATCGGCAGCCGGGAGGAGGGCGTCGTCCTCGGCGTCGGCGGTGCCTCCACGACCCTGGCCGGCATTACCGTGCGCACGCCCGTCGGCTCCGCCCTCGACCTCGGCACCGGCTCCGGGATCCAGGCCCTGCACGCCGCACAGCACGCCACGCGCGTGACGGCGACCGATCTCAACCCGCGCGCGCTGCACATCACCGCGCTCACGTTGGCCCTGTCCGGCGCCCCGGCGGCCGATCTGCGGGAGGGCTCGCTGTTCGAGCCCGTCAAGCAGGGGGAGACGTACGACCTCGTCGTCTCGAACCCGCCCTTCGTGATCTCGCCCGGTGCGCGGCTGACGTATCGGGACGGCGGGATGGGCGGGGACGATCTGTGCCGCTCGGTCGTTCAGGGGGCGGGAGAGCTCTTGAACGAGGGCGGGTTCGCGCAGTTCCTCGCCAACTGGCAGCACGTCGCGGGGGAGGACTGGCAGGACAGGCTCAGGTCGTGGGTGCCGCGCGGGTGCGACGCGTGGATCGTGCAGCGCGAGGTGCAGGACGTCACGCAGTACGCCGAGCTGTGGCTCAGGGACGCCGGTGACCACCGCGGCGACCCGGCCGAGTACCAGGCGCTGTACGACGCCTGGCTGGACGAGTTCGAGGCGCGCAAGGTGAAGGCCGTGGGCTTCGGCTGGATCACCCTGCGCAGGACGGGCTCCGCCGTGCCCTCCCTCACCGTGGAGGAGTGGCCGCACCCGGTCGAGCAGCCGCTCGGCGACACCGTCCGGGCACACTTCGAGCGCCTCGACTATCTGCGCGCCAACGACGACGCGGCCCTGCTGGAGGCCCACTTCAAACTCGTGCCCGAGATCGTCCAGGAGCAGGTCGGGCTGCCCGGCGCCGAGGACCCGGAGCACGTGGTGCTGCGCCAGCACCGCGGCATGCGCCGGGCCACCAAGGTGGACACCGTCGGCGCGGGCTTCGCCGGCGTGTGCGACGGCTCGCTGAGCGCGGGCCGCATCCTCGACGCGATCGCCCAGCTCATGGACGAGGACCCGGTCATGCTGCGCGACCGTACGCCCGCACAGATCCGGGTGCTGGTGGAGCAGGGGTTCCTGGAACCGGCGTGACCGCACCACCCCGGAAATGAGCTCCTCTCCATGGCCGGTGTGAAGTTGAGAGAACCCAGTCCGACCTGGTGATCGGCGCTGTTCAGGTCCCGGCCGGAATGAGCGCGACCGAAAGCAGGGATTCACCAAGATCGTGTGCGCGGAAACCCCCGTCGGCGCGGTCTGAATCCGGTCGGATTTCGTGCCGGATCCGGTGCGGGCCGGTCGCAGAAGTGCGGGATCCGGGTGAGAAGCGGGCGAGAACCGGACGAGATCCGCGAGCGTCGCGGGCGGCCGGGGTGGCGGGTCCGGCGGTCGGCCGGGGGCCGGTCAGGGGGTGTCCGCGGCCGTGTCGGCGCGGCGTTCACCCAGGGTTCGTCCGCCCGCCGCCCGCGCGTGCCAGTCTCCGTCACAGGCGCACGCGCGGCCGGGAGAAAAGGGGCACGGGAAACCATGGAGAGCGGACCGGCGATCTTCGCGGGAATGGTGTTCGCCCTGTTCGGAGGAGGGCTGCTGGTGTGGACCGCGGCCCGGGTACGGCATCGCGAGCCCGTCGCCCACGGTGTGAGTCCCGTCGCATCCGCGACCCTCGCGACTCTCGCCGGGCTCCTCACGCTGGCCCTCGGCGCATGGTGCTTCACCCGCCTCTAGGACGGCTCCTGGCAGGTCGTCGCAAGCGGGTCGACCGGTAATGGGGAGATCACCCTCCGGATGAGCCGGAAAAGGCCGGTGGGTACTCCGGGCGGCAGGAATGGCGGTAGTCGGGTTACCGTTCGAGTGGCCGTTGCGGGCTTTTCCCGTTTGACACGGGGGCGGGATGTACCGTCACACTCCGCAGCGTCCGCATGACCCGACCCCGGGAACCATGGCCTGGGGAGACCCCAGTGCCTCGACCGGAGAGAAGAGCGAAGTTGTCCCCGACCAGCGAGACCGCACAGGGCGGCCGCCGACTCGTCATCGTCGAGTCGCCTGCCAAGGCGAAGACGATCAAGGGCTATCTCGGCCCCGGATACGTCGTCGAGGCGAGCGTCGGGCACATCCGCGACCTCCCCAACGGCGCCGCGGAGGTGCCCGAGAAGTACACCGGCGAGGTCCGCCGCCTCGGCGTGGACGTCGAGCACGACTTCGAGCCCATCTATGTCGTCAACGCCGACAAGCGGGCCCAGGTCAAGAAGCTCAAGGACCTGCTGAAGGACTCCGACGAGCTCTTCCTCGCCACCGATGAGGACCGCGAGGGCGAGGCCATCGCCTGGCACCTCCAGGAGGTGCTCAAGCCCAAGGTCCCGGTCAAGCGGATGGTCTTCCACGAGATCACCAAGGCCGCGATCCAGGCCGCCGTCGCCAACCCGCGCGAGCTGAACCAGAAGCTGGTCGACGCCCAGGAGACCCGCCGCATCCTCGACCGCCTCTACGGCTACGAGGTCTCGCCGGTCCTGTGGAAGAAGGTCATGCCGCGCCTGTCGGCCGGCCGCGTCCAGTCGGTCGCCACCCGGCTCGTCGTCGAGCGGGAACGCGAGCGCATCGCGTTTCGTTCTGCCGAGTACTGGGACCTGACGGGCACCTTCGCGACCGGCCGCGCGGGGGACCCCTCGGACCCGTCGTCGCTGGTCGCCCGCCTCCAGACCGTCGACGGCAGGCGGGTCGCGCAGGGCCGCGACTTCGACTCCCTGGGACAGATCAAGAGCCCGAACACCCTCCACCTCGACGAGGCGAACGCCCGCGCCCTGGCCGCCGCCCTGGAGCAGACGCGGTTCGCGGTCCGCTCGGTCGAGTCCAAGCCGTACCGCCGCTCGCCGTACGCCCCGTTCCGTACGACGACCCTCCAGCAGGAGGCCTCGCGCAAGCTGGGTTTCGGCGCGAAGGCGACCATGCAGGTGGCCCAGAAGTTGTACGAGAACGGCTTCATCACCTACATGCGTACGGACTCCACGACCCTCAGCGAGACCGCCGTCACCGCGGCCCGCGCCCAGGTCACGCAGTTGTACGGCGCCGACTACCTGCCCTCGTCCCCGCGCACCTACGCCGGGAAGGTCAAGAACGCGCAGGAGGCGCACGAGGCGATCCGCCCCTCGGGTGATCGTTTCCGCACACCCGCCGAGACCGGCCTGACCGGCGACCAGTTCAGGCTCTACGAGCTGATCTGGAAGCGCACCGTCGCCTCGCAGATGAAGGACGCGACCGGCAACAGCGTGACCGTGAAGATCGGTGGCACCGCCGCCGACGGCCGGGACGTCGAGTTCAGCGCCTCCGGCAAGACGATCACCTTCCACGGCTTCCTCAAGGCGTACGTCGAAGGTGCCGACGACCCGAACGCCGAGCTGGACGACCGAGAGCGCCGGCTGCCCCAGGTCGCCCAGGGCGACGCCCTGAGCGCCGAGGAGATCACGGTCGACGGGCACGCCACCAAGCCCCCGGCCCGCTACACCGAGGCCAGCCTGGTCAAGGAGCTCGAAGAGCGTGAGATCGGCCGCCCGTCGACGTACGCGTCGATCATCGGCACGATCCTCGACCGCGGCTATGTCTTCAAGAAGGGCACGGCACTCGTCCCCTCCTTCCTGTCCTTCGCCGTGGTCAACCTCCTGGAGAAGCACTTCGGCCGGCTCGTCGACTACGACTTCACCGCCCGCATGGAGGACGACCTCGACCGCATCGCGGCCGGTCAGGCCCAGTCCGTGCCGTGGCTCAGGCGCTTCTACTTCGGTGAGGGCACGCCCACCGGCGGAGCGGCCGACGCCGGAAACGGCGACGGGGACCACCTCGGCGGCCTCAAGGAACTGGTGACCGACCTGGGCGCGATCGACGCGCGCGAGGTCTCCTCGTTCCCGGTGGGCAGCGGCATCGTGCTCAGGGTCGGCCGCTACGGCCCGTACATCGAGCGCGGCGAGAAGGACTCCGAGAACCACCAGCGGGCCGACGTGCCCGAGGACCTGGCGCCGGACGAGCTGTCCGTCGAGCTCGCGGAGGAGCTGCTCGCCAAGCCGAGCGGTGACTTCGAGCTCGGCGCCGACCCGGTGACGGGCCACCAGATCATCGCCCGCGACGGCCGCTACGGCCCGTACGTCACCGAGGTGCTCCCCGAGGGCACCCCGAAGACCGGCAAGAACGCCGTGAAGCCGCGTACGGCCTCGCTGTTCAAGTCGATGTCGCTGGACACGGTGACGCTGGAGGACGCCCTCAAGCTGATGTCGCTGCCGCGCGTCGTCGGCGTCGACGCCGAGGGCCAGGAGATCACCGCGCAGAACGGCCGCTACGGCCCGTATTTGAAGAAGGGCACGGACTCGCGCTCGCTGCAGACCGAGGACCAGCTCTTCACGATCACCCTCGAAGAGGCGCTGGAGATCTACGCGCAGCCCAAGCAGCGTGGCCGCGCGGCCGCCAAGCCGCCGCTGAAGGAGCTGGGCACCGACCCGGTCAGCGAGAAGCCGGTCGTGGTCAAGGACGGCCGTTTCGGACCGTACGTGACCGACGGGGAGACCAACGCGACCCTGCGCTCCGGCGACAGCGTCGAGGAGATCACCCCGGAGCGCGGCTTCGAGCTGCTCGCCGAGAAGCGGGCGAAGACGCCCGCCAAGAAGACGGCGAAGAAGGCGCCCGCCAAGAAGGCCCCGGCCAAGAAGGCGACGGCCGCCAAGAAGACCGCGGCGAAGAAGACCACGACGGCCGCGAAGAAGACGACGGCGAAGACCACCGCGAAGAAGGCGACGGCTGCCAAGACGGCGTCCGAGGACTGATCCCGGTCCTCCTTCGGCCCCGAGGGCCGGATTCCTCCACCGAGGCTTCGCAAAGCGAACACCCCGGCATCACTTTGGTGTCGGGGCGTGCGCACGTGCGGACGCACTCCCCGGGCTGTCGGTGGCTCCCGATAGGCTGAACGCATGACCCGTGCCGAGCAGCCAACGGCCCTTCACCCGGCCCCCGACGACGCCCTGGTCGCGGACTCCCGCGAGCGCGCCGTCCGCGCCCTGCTGCGCAGGCCCCAGCTCAAACGCCTGTGGAGCGCCCAGCTCGTCGGAGGGATCGGCGACACCCTCGCACTCCTGGTGCTGGTGCTGCTGGCCCTTCAGGCGGCCATCGCCGAGGGCTCGTTCAGCGGCGGCTACCGGGGCGTGGCGTTCGCAGTGGCGACCGTTTTCGGTACGCGCATCCTGGCGACGGTGCTCTTCGGCGCCGTCCTGCTCGGCCCGCTGACCGCGCTCACTTCGCAGGAGGGGCCGCTCGACCGCCGCTGGACCATGGTCGGTGCGGACGGAGTCAGGCTTGCCCTGCTCATCGTCGCGCCGCTGTGGATCGACTGGATGCCGGACAACGCGCTCGCGATGCTCCTGGTGACCGTCTTCGTGACCGGGGTCGCCGAGCGCTTCTGGACCGTGTGCCGTGAGAGCGCGGCGCCCGCCCTGCTGCCGGCTCCGCCTCCCGAGGGGGCGACGGTACGACCGCTGCCGGACCACCTGGACGCACTGCGCCGTCTGTCGCTGCGGACGACCTTCGTGGCGATCCCGCTGGCCGGGGCCGCGCTCGTCGCCGCCGGTCTGCTCAACAACCTGCTGGGCTCCGGCATCGACTGGTTCGGCCAGCACCAGGCGGCCCTCGCGTCGTACGTCGCGGCCGGACTGTTCGCCGCGTCCCTGTCCGTGCTGACCTTCCTGGAACTTCCCGACACGCGCACCCCGCGCGCGCGTTCGCCGCTGGAGGGGCTGCGCCGGCCCAAGACGGGCACCGGCGTCGACAAGGGCCGTACCGGCGCGATCCCGCTGCTGGTGCCCGCCTGCGCGGCCGTCGCCGGGGCGATCGCGGCCGCCGTGGCCGTGGCCGTGCTGCACGCCAAGGACCTGGGCGGCGGCCCGGTGCTGTACGGGCTGATGGTGCTCGCGCTGACCGGCGGTGTCGTGGTCGGTGTCCGTACGGCGCCCAAGGTGCTGGTCGCGCTGTCGCGGCGCCGGCTCCTCGCGCTGGCGATCGCCTTCACCGGGATCGCCCTGCTGGCCGCCGGGCTCGTCCCGGACGTCACCACCGTGCTGCTGATCGACACGCTGGCCGGTGTCGGCGCGGGCGTGGCCGCCAACACCGGGCACACCCTGCTCGACCAGGAGACCGAGGAATACCGGCGGGCGCGCACCACCGAACATCTGCACGCGGTCGTGCGGGTCGGCGTGGCGCTGGGTGCGCTGGTCGCCCCCGTGGTGGCCGCGGCGATCGGGCCGCACCGGCTGGTGAACGGCAAGTTCGTGTTCGCGCACGGCGGCGCCGCCTTCACCCTGATGCTGGTCGGCGCCCTGCTGCTCCCGGTGGCCGCGCTGGTGCTCGCCAAGGTCGACGACCGCTCCGGGGTACCCCTGCGGCACGACCTGCGGGACGCGCTGCTCGGCGGCGACGACCCGGTGACGGTGCCCGCCTCCTCCGGCTTCTTCATCGCTCTGGAAGGCGGGGACGGGGCCGGGAAGTCCACCCAGGCCGAGGCGCTCGCCGAGTGGATAAGGGCCAAGGGACACGAGGTCGTGGTGACGCGCGAGCCGGGGGCGACCCCGGTGGGCAAGCGGCTGCGGTCGATCCTGCTGGACGTGTCGAGCGCCGGGCTCTCGCACCGCGCGGAGGCGCTGCTGTACGCGGCGGACCGCGCGGAGCACGTGGACACTGTGGTCAGGCCCGCCCTTGAGCGTGGCGCCGTCGTGATCTCCGACCGGTACATCGACTCCTCGGTGGCCTACCAGGGCGCCGGCCGTGACCTGTCCCCGACGGAGATCGCCCGCATCAACCGCTGGGCGACGGACGGTCTCGTGCCGCATCTGACGGTCCTGCTGGACGTGTCCCCGGAGATCGCCCGCGAGCGGTTCACCGAGGCGCCGGACCGGCTGGAGTCGGAGCCGGCGGAGTTCCACGCGCGCGTGCGGTCCGGATTCCTCACGCTGGCCGCCGCCGACCCCGGGCGGTACCTGGTCGTGGACGCCGGGCAGGAGCCCGAGGCCGTCACGACCGTCGTACGGCACCGCCTCGACCAGATGCTGCCGCTGTCCGAGCAGGAGATCCGGGAGCAGGAAGAGGCTCGCCGCAAGGCCGAGGAAGAGGCGCGGCGCAAGGCCGAGGAAGAAGCCGCGCGCAAGGCCGAGGAGGAGCGCCTGGAGCGGGAACGCCAGGAGCAGCTCGCCCGGTTGAAGGCCGAGGAGGAGGAGCGCAAGCGGCGCGAGCTGGAGGAGGCCCAGCGGCGCGAGGCCGAACGCCAGGCGGAGGAGGCCAGGCTGCGGGCCGAGGAAGCACGCAGGCGGGCCGAGGAGGAGCGGGCACGACTCCTCGCCGAGGAGAAGGCACGCGCGGAGGAAGAGGCACGGCGCAAGGCCCAGGAGGAGGCCGCCCGCAAGCGGGCCGAGGAGGAGGCGCGACTGCGCGCCGAGGCCGAGGAGCAGCGGCTGGAGAAGCAGCGCAAGGCCGAGGAGGCGTTGCTGAGGGCGGAGCAGGCCCGGCGGCTCGCCGAGTCCGCGGCCGCGGCGGCCGAAGCGGGGCCCAAGAAGGCCGCCACTCCCGCGCCGGGAATGGACGCGGCGACCGTGCCCACCCCCGTGGTGACTCCGACCAACGCGTCGGGCGGTCCGGTGGACGAGACGGCCGTGCTGCCCCGGGTGTCCATGGAGAAGGACGACGAGGAATCTTCCGGGAGCGGTGCTTCTGGTGCTCCCAGCGCTTCCGGTGTTTCCGGTGGGACCGCCTCCGACTCCGAGGTGACGGCCGAGCTGCCGCAGCCGCCGGTTCCGCCGGGGGCGGCGGACGAGACGGCGGTGCTGCCTCCGGTGCCGCCGGGGGCTGCCGATGAGACCGCGGTGCTGCCGCCGGTCGTACCGCCGGGTGCGGCTGATGAGACGGCGGTGCTGCCTCCGGTGCCTCCGGCGCCGGGAGAGGGGCCTTCGGACCGGGTGCCGCCGGGGTACTTCCGGGACGAGGAGCGGACGCGGGAGCTGCCGCAGGTCGACGCGGAAGGGACACCTCGGCGGAGGGCTCGCTCGGACTGGGCCGAGGAGACGCCGTTGGACGACCTGCCCACGCTGGCCGACGAGTTGCTCGGGCCGCACGACGATGAGTACGGGGATGACCGCGGGCGGCGTCGGGGGCGGTAGCGGCCGAACTCCGGGTGAGGGGGCGGGGGCGTGCGGGTGCGTTGTGGCGGGTCGCACAGTTCCCCGCGCCCTTGGGCGGGTGCGGCCGGGCAGGCCTGTATCGCACCCGCTGTCAGTGGTCGCCCCCACAATGGACCCAACGCACGAAGCATGACGAAAGGGCGGCGTGACCCATGACCGTATGGGACGACCTGGTCGGCCAGGAGAGGGTGAGTGAGCAGCTCGCCGCCGCCGCTCGGGACGCCGACGCCCTGGTCACCGCCGTCGCCACCGGCGCCCCGCCGCCCGAGGCGTCGAAGATGACGCATGCCTGGCTGTTCACGGGACCTCCTGGCGCGGGCCGGAACCAGGCGGCGAGGGCCTTCGCCGCCGCGCTGCAGTGCGTCAGTCCGGACCGGGCTCTCGGGGGAGCGCCCGGCTGCGGGTTCTGCGACGGGTGTCATACGGCACTCATCGGCACCCACGCCGACGTCACCTCCGTAGCCGCCGTCGGCACCCAGATCCTCGCCGACGACATGCGGGACACCGTCAGGAAGTCGTTCACCTCGCCGGCGACCGGCCGCTGGCAGATCATCCTCGTCGAGGACGCGGAGCGGTTGAACGAGAAGTCGGCCAACGCGGTCCTCAAGGCCGTGGAGGAGCCCGCCCCCCGCACGGTCTGGATGCTGTGCGCGCCGTCCATCGAGGACGTCCTGCCGACGATCCGCTCCCGCTGCCGCCACCTCAACCTGAGCACCCCCGCCGTGGAGGCCGTCGCCGACATGCTCGTGCGCCGGGAGGGCGTCGAGCCGGCCGCCGCGATGGCCGCAGCCCGTGCCACCCAGGGCCATGTCGACCGGGCCCGCCGGCTCGCCACCGACCCGGCCGCGCGCGAGCGCCGGGCCGCCGTGCTGAAGCTCCCCTTGCGCGTCGAGGACATCGGCGGCTGTCTCAGGGCGGCGCAGGAGCTCGTCGACGCGGCGGCCGACGACGCCAAGCAGCTCGCCGAGGAGATGGACGGCAAGGAGACCGAGGAGCTGAAGGCCGCGATGGGCGCCTCCCAGGGCGGCCGCATGCCGCGCGGCACGGCAGGCGTGATGAAGGACCTGGAGGACCGGCAGAAGCGCCGCCGCACCCGTACTCAGCGCGACAGCCTCGACCTGGCCCTGACCGACCTCACCGCGTTCTACCGTGACGTCCTCGCCCTCCAGCTCGGCTCCCGGGTGGCGATCGCCAACGCGGACGCGGAAGACGCGTTGGAGCGGCTCGCCCGCGGCAGCTCCCCGGAGACCACGCTCCGCCGTATCGAGGCGATCGGTGCCTGCCGCGAGGCCCTCGACCGCAATGTGGCCCCGCTGCTCGCGGTGGAGGCCATGACGATGGCGCTCAGAGCGGGCTGAGAACCTGGCGGGATCGCGCCTTGACGGCGTCACTCGTACGAGCTGGTTTGTTCACACAGGGCATGTGATCCAATGCGGAGAGTTAGGCTCGCTCGATGCACATCAGGCGAAATCCCCGCCACGCCGGCCGGAAGCTTCCCCTGCGTCGGGCACAGGCACCGGCACAGACATCGGCGCGCGCGACCCGTACGACCCGCACCACCGGCGGCGCCCTCCTCGCCGTCGCCGCGCTGCTCGTCTCCGCCTGCTCCTCGGGCGCCTCGACGAGTTCGGACGCCTCGGCCGCCGACGTGGCCCTGGGCGCGCTGCCTCGGTCGACACCGGCCGCCCTGTCGCCGTACTACGGGCAGAAGGCGCGCTGGCACAGCTGCGGTGTTCCCGGTTTCGAGTGCACCACACTGAAGGCGCCGCTCGACTACGACAAGCCGGCCGACGGGGACGTCCGGCTCGCCGTCGCCCGCAAGAAGGCCACCGGGCCGGGCGAGCGCCTCGGGTCGCTGTTCGTGAACCCGGGCGGACCGGGCGGCTCGGCGGTCGGCTACGTGCAGGCGTACGCCGGGATCGGCTACCCGGCCGAGGTACGGGCCCGTTACGACATGGTCGCGGTGGACCCGCGCGGAGTCGGCCGCAGCGAGCCCGTCGAATGTCTCGACGGGCAGGACATGGACACGTACACCCAGACGGACAGCACACCCGACGACGCGCGAGAGATCGCCCAACTCGTCGACGCCTACAAGAAGTTCGCGGAAGAGTGCGGTGCGCACTCGACGAGGCTGCTGCGGCATGTGTCGACGGTCGAGACGGCCCGGGACATGGACATCGTGCGGGCGGCGCTGGGCGACGCGAAGCTGAACTACGTGGGGGCGTCGTACGGGACGTTCCTCGGGGCGACGTACGCGGGCCTGTTCCCCGGCCGCGCGGGGCGACTGGTGCTGGACGGCGCGATGGACCCCTCGCTGTCCGCGCGTCGGGTGAACCTCGACCAGACGGCGGGCTTCGAGACGGCGTTCCAGTCGTTCGCGAAGGACTGTGTGCAGCAGCCGGACTGCTCGCTCGGAGCGAAGGGCACACCGAGCGCGGAGGTCGGCCGGAAGCTCAAGGCCTTCTTCGACAAGCTCGACGCGCACCCGATCCCCACCGGTGACGCGGACGGCCGCACACTCGGCGAGTCCCTCGCCACGACCGGCGTGATCGCGGCGATGTACGACGAGAGCTCCTGGGCGCAGCTGCGGGAGGCGCTGAGCTCGGCTATGAAGGAGCGCGACGGCGCCGGGCTGCTGGTCCTCGCCGACAGCTACTACGAGCGGGACGCCGACGGCCGCTACAGCAACCTGATGCCCGCCAACGCGGCCGTCAACTGCCTCGACCTCCAGCCCGCCTACGCCAGTCCGGAGGAGGTCGAGAAGGCCGTCCCGACCTTCGAGAAGGCGTCCCCCGTCTTCGGTGCGGGCCTCGCCTGGGCCTCCCTCAGCTGCGCGTACTGGCCGGTCGGGCCCACGGGCGAGCCGCACCGCATCGAGGCGCGGGGCGCCGGCCCGATCGTCGTGGTCGGCACCACCCGCGACCCGGCCACCCCCTACCGCTGGGCCCGCGCCCTGGCCGCCCAGCTGACCTCGGCCCGCCTGCTCACCTACGAGGGCGACGGCCACACCGCCTACGGCCGCGGCAGCGCCTGCATCGACTCCGCGATCAACGCGTACCTGCTCCGCGGCACCCCTCCCGTGGACGGAAAACGCTGCTCCTGACCCGGTCACCGGAGCGTCCGGGGTGCCCCGAGGGCTGGTGCGGAGCACCCCCGGAAACTGTGTAGACTTACCGACGTTGCTGACCGCACCATGGTGCGGACGGCGCGCCGCCTTAGCTCAGATGGCCAGAGCAACGCACTCGTAATGCGTAGGTCTCGGGTTCGAATCCCGAAGGCGGCTCCACTCGAAGCCCAGCCCAGACAGTGTCTGAGCTGGGCTTTTTCGTTCAGCGAATGCGGCGGCGGCGCCGGGCGCGCTCCGCGCGGGTGTCGGCGGTCTCACCTCTGGTCTCAGTGGGGCCCGGAATCGGGGCCGACGGAGGAGACGGCGGCGGTACGAAGAACTCGCCCATCCGCCGCATGGCGTCCTTGGACAGGTGGGACCGGCCCTTGACGTAGCGCCGGGTCTGACTGATCTGCGTGTGCCGCAGGATCTCCATGATCGTGGGCATGTCGACGCCCAGCTCGTTCAGGATCGTGCCGGCGGTGTGGCGGCTCCCGTCGTACAGGCGGCGGTCCTCGATCCCGGCCTCCTTGAGTAGTTCCTTGAACTCTTCGTAGTCGGCGCGCGGGTCCAGCGGTCGGCCGTCCGGCCGGGCGAACACGACATCGTGCTCCTGCCACAGCTCCTCGGCGGCTTCCCGTGCCGCTTCCTGCTGGGCCTTGTGGTCGAGCAGGAAGGGAATGAAGACGGGCGGGATCGGCACGGCGTTCCGGCTCTTCTTGGTCTTGGGGCGGGTGAAGGTGAGCCCACCGTCTTTGCGCTCCGGGCAGGCGCTTACGTGCTTGGTGCACGTCTTGGCGCACGGCTTCGGGCAGCCGCGCTTGTAGCCCTTGTGGGTGGTGCAGTCGGGCAGGCACGGCTCGAAGCGGTGCAGACGTCCTCCACAAGCGTGTGGGGCGGCGCAGCCGTGCCGCCACGTGAGCCGCTGAAGCTGCCACTCGGGGCGGAACAGCTCCGCTTCCAGGTCGACGTACGACCAGCGCAGCCCGAGCGTCTCGCCCTGCCGGAACCCCATGCCGACACCGACGATCCACCGCATGAACGTGGGACGCTTCGCCGCGGCTTCGAGGAAGGCCTTCGCCTCCTCCTTGGTGAAGGGGTTGGCCTCGGTCTCGTCAATGCTCGGCGGGTCCACGAGCGTGGCGACGTTCTCGCCGACGATGCGCCGACGGTGGGCGATCTTCAAGGCGCGGGACAGGATGCGGTGCACCTTCACGACGTGGGAAGGAGCGTGGCCGGCGTCGAGCATGGCCCGGTACATCCGCTCCAGGTGCTCGGGCTGCAACTTGTCGATGCGGTGCTTGCCGACGCCGGGGATGATGTCGTTCCGGGTCTTCGACCAGTAGTCGTCGAGTGAGCGCGGCTTGAGCTTCAGGCTCGCGATGTCGGTCAGGTAGGTCTCCATCCACGCCGCGACCGTCGGCTTACGGCCTGCGGCGCCGCATGCGCACCGATGAGGTGCTGAAGCGGCTGCACGCACTGGACACGGCCGTCTACCGCGAGTGGAACAACGTCCGCCTCAAGCGGCTGCGCTGGTCAGGGGCGCGGTAGCTTCGTTCGTCGCAGCTTGACGCCAGCGGTCTGGGACTGGTCAGTGCTGGAATCGCGAGCCCGGCACAAGTCAGATAACAACGGCGACCAGTGGGCCAGCATTGTGGCTGAAAGTGGTCGACAGCCCCGGCAGGAAGTGCGTGTATCCATCCGGCGCCCGCCAGCGGATGTCGCCGAACGTCTCCAGCTCGACGCCGAGACTGCGTTGACCGTCGTCCGGGAACGGGTGCGCATAGTGGACCAGGACCCCTATGCCCTGGCTGACTCCTACTTCCCGGAGGAGCTGGTCAGAGGGACCCCGCTCATGCTGCCGGAAGACGTGTCAGCACCTGGCGGGATCTTGGCCAGCGTCGGCCTGGTCCAGGCGCGCTACCGCGACGAGATCACCGTGCGGATGCCGACGCGCGCGGAGATCGAGAAGTTGTCTCTGCCCTCTGCCACTCCCGTGGCCGTGCACATGCGTACGGGCTATGACGAGAACGACCGGCCCCTACGAGTAATGATCACGATCCTTCCGGGAGACCGTCATGTCATCAGGTACGACGTTTCGGCAGAGTGAGCACGTCCCACAGGAGCAAACCAGAGTGAAGGCCCTACGAAGTATCGACTCGACGCTTCCGCGCAACCGGCGCCCGGCCAGGGTCTGGTACACGTCCTACGGGTCCAACATGCATTTGGACCGGCTGGCCGCCTATATCAAGGGCGGTCAGCCGCCAGGGGCGTCAAGGAAGTACCCGGGGTGCCGCAACCGGGCTATGCCCGATCGGTCCATCCCCGTGGAACTCAACGGCGCGATGTACTTCGCAACCGAGTCGCCCGTCTGGGGAGGTGGCAGGGCCTTCTACGATCCGCATGCGAACGGGCGTGTCCTGGCTAGGGCGCACCTGGTGACCGTGCAGCAGTTCGCCGACATCGCGGCTCAGGAAATGTACAGGGAGCCAGGTACCGATCTTGATCTGGTCGACGCGTTGACTCGGGGACGTGCTGTGCTCGGGGAAGGACGCTACGAAACGCTCGTATGCGCCGGGCAGGTCGACGGTTTGCCTGTTCTGGCCTTCACCGCCCCATGGGGCATGGATGATGTTCAGTGGGTCATCCCTTCCGCCGCCTACGTGCGCTTTCTGGCATCGGGCCTACTGTCCGCCGGCGCTTGGGACGTTGAAGGCGTCGCCTCGTACGTCGCGGCCTGCCCTGGCGCAGCAGGCCACTGGTCGACTGAGGCCATCACCGATCTCTTGCTTGACGGAGGGTCAACGCAGTGAGTCGCTGAGGCTCGTTACTACCGCTTCACTCGCCCACGAATAGCCAGCACGGCAAGACCGATGAGCGCCGGCTCGCAGAAGCGGGAGGCCATCTCGATGTATTCGCCAGACGTTGTTAGGTCCTGGCCACTGGAACGGAAAACTACTGAGTTGAGTGTGACTTTCAGGGCCTTCTCAAACCGCCCGGTGTTGAATCGTTCAGCGTCAGGGTTCTCGGCGTCTTTCTTGTCGATCTCAAATGTAATCTTTCCACCATTCGGAGGAAGTACTCCCGTGGCCTCCTGCCTCGGTGAATTCTGGGGCAGTCCGAATCCCATCATAAGTAGGATGGTGGTCAGCATCGCCAAGCAGAGCCACCCGAGGGCACGCGATGCACGCAGTCCGTATCCCGATAGCAGCCAGTACACCTGCAGGAGCCAACGCTCGGAGGTGCTCCATTTGCGACTCAGGCGTCGCATTTCCATTTCTCCGTAGTAGAAATCTGCGGCGCCAGGTTCGTCCTTCGCGTCCTCGCGTGATTTCCTCAACTGCCGATAGATGATTGCCAATGCATCGTGCCGAGGAGTGGATCTATCGATTGGCGCACTACCCCAGATGCGTAGGGAGTTCCTTGTGCCCGAAAGGGAGCGCCGGCGACGTTCCTCCTCAATAACTTGCCGTCTCGTATAACGGAACGGTGGCATCAAGGAGAATCCGTGAGGGCTCGCATTAAAGTGCCAACGCCCCTCAAGGCGTAGCTGATCAAGGTGGACTGCGCCACTGAAAGTGCAGTTCGTCAGAGAAACGCTCGCTAGGGTGAGCATTGCACAGTCAACGCCTCGGAGTGACGATATGGAGACTGATTGAATGGCACCGGTCTCGAAATTGATTGTTGCGGGCGTCCCGATTATGTCCATTGGCTGATTGAGTGCCGCGTGCGTCAGGTCTACATTTGCGCCCGTGAGTTGGGCTGACGCGTGTGACAGAAAAATGGTGTGCCGGAAGAGTGCATTACTCGCATCGGCGATGAGCAGAACGGGCTGGTCGAAGCGCGTGTGGGACAGGTCTAGGTGTCCTTTGCAGCGGATCGGTCCCAGCCTCGGTAGCTCCGTGAAGCGGGCCCTGTTGAAGACTATGTCCGCATCGGATGTGGCGTCGTCAAAATGGGCAATCTTCATGAACTCTGATTCACTGAAATTGGCGACGTTGCCAAATGTGACCCTCTGGAATTCTGCGATGCTATGAAACCGCGCCCTCGCGAAGGATGCCTCGGCGGAGAAGGTCGCATCATTGAACAACGCCCATCCCGCGAAAGACGTGTTATCAAATGCCACTTTCTCGAACTGCACCTCTTGAAAGAAAACGTCATTGCCGAAATGTGCTTGTTCGAAAGTGGCCCAGTCTTCGAATTTCACGCCGTCGAATGATGCGACCTCGTGAAACTTCACATCCTCGAAAAATGCCGATTCGAGAAATTTGGCGCCATCAAATTCTACACCTTGCAGAAACTGAACCTCTACGAAATAGGCCATTCCTTCGAAAACTGCTGACGCAAACGAAATGGGGCTTCGGAACGTGCCCGCTGGTCGCAATGCTTCGCCGGTGAATCTGCAGTAGCTGAAACTGGCCTGCGTTTCTCCGCGCCCAAGAACTGCGGTGATGTGTCGGAAAAGACTGGAGTCGATGGTCGTTCCGCGATAGCTGACGGAGCGTCGTTCATGCATAGAGTTCATATGCCTGGCGCGGTCACGTTCTGAGAGATGCGTCAGGCACTCCGCGTAAGGTTCGACAGCTTCCCCGCGACACTGAATGGTGCGGCTAGCGACTACCGTGATATGAGAACACTCGGTCCACTGAAGCGGGGAGGGTGAGGGAGCAGGCATTCACCACCGATACCCCATCTACGGTGATTTTGTGTGTGACATTGCCAGATCGTAAGCAGAGGCGTCACAGGCTGGAAGCGCGGCCGTAACTCACGGTCACTGCTGGACTCCGGGAGGGCTGCTCCCACGAGGGCAGCCTGCCTGGCCGCCGGCGACGACAGCAATGGGGGACGTCGCCATATCGGGAACGCGGGCATGCGCGTTGTTATAGCGGGCCGCATGCGCGCCGAACGGCACTTGCGGGGCGACGGTCACGGACCGGCGGAGGTTGTTGCGGTGCGGCCGTGAGGTCTCAGTTCCAGTCTCAGTTGCTGCCTGATCTGCAGGTGTTCGCTCGAGTCCGCTGTAGTCCTAGTCGACCGATGAGCAGGGGCAACACCTCCGTGGCGGACGTCTGTGGATGGCGTTGGAGCGGGGTCGGACAACTCGTAATGCGTAGGTCTCGGGTTCGAATCCCGAAGGCGGCTCTGTGGAAGCCCCCTCGCCACGGACGCTGCGAGACCAAGGTGGACCAGCACAACAACCGCGTGGCGCGGATCTTCGAGAGCAGCAGCTACAACCGCGGACAAACTCGCTACTGGCTCAACAGAGGACTGCTGTTCCAGTATCTGTACCAGGTCGGCAGCTGCCTGTCCCGGTACGGCTATCTCTGGGGCTAACCACCGTCAGCGCTCAGCAGTGACCTGAACGAACAACACACCGGGCGCGGTCCCCCTGGACGGGGACCGCGCCCGGTCACCAGTCCCCGGACCCACGACCACCCGTACTCCCAGGAGCACCGTTGTCCCCCACAGCATCGTCCGTCGGCACCCGCGTCATACTGGCGGCGGCCCTCCTGCTGCCGACCGCTCTCCTCAGCGCGTGCTCAGCCCTCGGCGGCGACGACGGCTGCCACGACACGGCCGCAGAACTCAAGCGACTGGCCAAGCAGCCACTCCTCGAATCAGCGCCCGCCCAGGCCTCGGCACCCGCCAACTACCGCGGGGTGGGCGTCACCACCGGATGCGACGACGTCAGCAGCGGAGCGCCCTGGCTGCACGCGGATCGCCTGTACGTGTTCCCGGGCAGACCCGACGACGTCATCACGTACTACACCAGGACAGCCGCCGCCGCCGGCTGGAAGTTCGAGGGGGACCCCGCCCCCGAGGCACCGCCCGCTGCCGTGGAGGGTGCCTGCTGGACCGGGACCGAGCAGGGCCGGCATCTGCTGCTCAACGTCGACCTACGTCCCGGAGGCTTCTCGCCCGAGCCCGAGGTCGGCACGGGCCTCGCCTACTCGGTATCGGTCGGCACCGAGCGGGACGGCGGCAAGGAAACCTGTTGGCACTGAGCAGGGAATCGAGGCATCGATGGGCAGGTAGCCTGCCGAGCCGCGCCGCCACTGCGCCAGGGTGAGCGGGCATCCGGCACCTCTCGCCATGACCTGGGGCTTTTTCGTTCAGCGGATGCGGCGACGGCGACGGCGGCGGGCGCGCGGACAGCGCCGCCGTGTGGACCCAACCGGTTTGCAGGTCGAGACCGACCCGGTGAACGTCTGACGCCCTCAGGGCTCTTTTTCTCGTATCGACGATCAGCCACCTGAGGCCCGGACCGAGGAGCGCGGCCCCCGGCCTGCTGTCCGGCCGGGCGGCGTCCGGCGAAGGCGTCGTGAACGTCTGGTCCGAGGCGGAGCAGCCCGGCACGCTCTTCTGCGGGCGCAACAACACGACTGTCCCACGCCGGGCCGGGCCCGACCTCACTCCCGAGCGCAGCCGCTCGTCGTCGTACCGCACGCCCCGCCGACCGGAGCCGGCCGAGTTCGGGTCGTCCCGTCCCGGGGACGCTGAACTCCCGTCGGTGTCTCAGGTGTTGTCGGCCGGTTCGTACCAGTGACGGGGCAGGATCGCGTCGATCGTCTCCTGGACGCGGTCGATGAGATCAGCGCGGTCGTTCAGTGCCCAGGAGATGTGCTGAGCGCCGAAGAAGGCCGCCACGAGCACCCGGGCCAGCTTCTCCGGGTCGGCGTCCTCGGGGAGCTGACCCACCTCCTTCGCCTCCACCAGCAGTTCCTGGCAGTGCGTCATGAAGTCGACGAACGGGCGGGTGGGCAGCCCGCTGGTGATCTGGTGGCGGTCCAGGTGCAGCCGTACCGCGGCCTGGAACAGGGTGTCGTCGCGAAGGACGACGGCCACCCGGTTCAGGAGCTTGACCGTGGCCTGCAGGGGAGGCACCTTCAGGCGCCTGACGCCGACGGACAGGGCGCCCAGGCGGGCGAAGTACTCCTCCGAGACCGCGATCGCGATGGCCTCCTTGTTCGCGTAGTGGAAGTACACGGCCCCCTTGGTCACCCCGGCCTGTTCGGCGATGTCGAGCAGGGTCACGTCGGCGAAGCCGCTGCGCGCGAAGACCACGGCCGCCGCCTCGAGGATCTGGACGCGGGTACGGATGGACCGCTGTTGCTTGGGTTCCTGACGGGCGGGGCGCTTCTCGCCGACAGGTGTGGGTTCAAGGGCATGCACGTGGCGGCTCCCGCATGAGGTCAACAGTGACGGCTCGGTTGACCCACTAACGTACCACCGCGAATGTATTTCACGGCCTCGCCGTCTGCTGCAGAGCTGTCAGTGCTGGTCAAGTAAGGCCAAAGAGGGTCTAAAAAAACGTTCGCGAACGTATGTAAAAGTCTATGGTGGAGTCACAAGATCAGCTGGAGATACGGAGCATGATGAGTACCCAGAACGTCTTGGTGGTGTCTCAACGGTCCGCGGGGGCGGCCGAGTCGGCGTGGACCGAAGTGCAGCAGCCGGGACTCTCGGCGGTCGCCACGGTTCCCATCGACTCCATTCTGTCCGCGGACTCTCCACGCACCGAGGGCGAGGATCAGGCGCACGCACGTCTGCTGGCCGATTCGGGAGCGGCGCTCCCCCCGATCATCGTCCACCGGCCGACCATGCGGGTCGTGGACGGTATGCACCGCCTCGCGGCGGCCCGCCTGCGGGGCGAGCCTGAAGTGAAGGTGCGGTTCTTCGACGGTGACGAGCGCGACGCGTTCGTGCTCGCCGTGCGGGAGAACACCACGCACGGGCTGCCGCTGAGCGCACGCGATCGTGCCGCGGCCGCCGCCCGTATCCTGCGGACCCATCCGTACTGGTCAGACCCCGCCGTCGCGCTGGCGGCCGGCCTGTCCGCCCGCACGGTCGGCGAGATCCGGCGGTCCCTGGACGCGGGTGACCAGCCCGCCGTCAGGCTGGGGCGCGACGGCCGGGTGCGGCCGTTGAACGGCGCCGAGGGACGGATCCGCGCGAGCCGGCTGATCGAGGAGATGCCGGGCGCCTCGCTCCGGGCGATCGCCCAGCGGGCCGGGGTGTCCCCGGGTACGGTCCGCGACGTACGCGACCGGATGGCGCGGGGCGAGGACCCGCTCCCGAAGTCGCTGCGGGCTCCGGACGCCCCGCGGGGCGCTCACCCGGTACGGCGGCCGCCCGAGGCGCGCGACCCCGTCGACGAGCAGGGGCTGCTGAGGTCCCTCATGAAGGACCCGTCCCTACGGCTGACCGAGCGGGGACGCTTCCTGCTGCGGTTGCTCGGCGTCCAGGTGTTGCCCGACAGCCGGTGGGCCGAGCTGCGCGAGGCCGTGCCGGAGCACGGGGCGCAGGTGATCAGCCAGCTCGCCCGCAAGTGCGCGATCGCCTGGACGGAGTTCGCCGACGAGCTGGAGCGTGTGGCCGCCGAGTCCGGTGGCGAGTAGTGACGTCCGTACGGCGGCGGGGGCTGTACGGCTGTGTGCGACTACGGGGAGCTGTGCGACCACGGGGAGTTCCGTGGTTGCACGGCGCCGGAGGCCCTGAGCGGGGCCCGTCCGGCGGATACAGGGGAGGTGCCGTGGGGGAATTCACCCTCTTCGGGTTCCATCACGCTGGGGGCAGCATCGCTGCGTTCTCCGGCTGGCAGCGCGCGCTCGGGCCACAGGTCGAGGTGGTGCCGGTCGCGCTGCCGGGGCGGGGGCGGGACGGCCGCAGCCCGCGCTACCGCGATCTGGACACGCTGGTCGAGGCGCTCGCCCAGGACCTGGGGCCCGGCCTGTCGGGGCGGCACGTGCTGTACGGCCACAGCATGGGGGCGCTGGTCGCCTACCGGCTGACCCGGCTGCTGGCCCGGCGGGCGCGGCGGCTGCCCGAGAAACTGATCGTCGGGGCCTTCGGCGCACCCCATCTGAGGCAGTCGACCGGTGCCACCGAGGACATGACCGACTCGGAGCTGCTGCGCTGGCTGGTCGACACCTCCGACATCCACGCGGACCTGCTCGGCGGCACCGAACGGCTGGCCGTGATGCTCGCCCGGCTGCGGGAGGACCTGCGGATCATCCGGCCCAGGCGACCGGCGCAGGACATCGGGGCGCCGCTGCCCTGCCCGATCCACGTCTTCACCGGCACCCGCGACCCCCTGGTGGACCGGGCGGCCGCGGCGGGGTGGAGTCGGCACACCAGCGCCGGCTGCACCGTCCATGCGATCCCGGGCGGACATTTCTTTCCCCGTGAGTCGAAACGGGATTTCTTCGGCGAACTGCGCTCAGTGCTGCACCCCGAGTCGGCACGGACACCGAACGTGTACGGATGAGGCGTGCACAAACTGGTGTTCGCGGTGAGGGATCAGTGATACTCGTCGAGCGCGACTGATTCGGCGTCCGGGACGAATTCGAGTTGAGAAATCCATGCAGTGACGGGGGAGAGTCTTGGCTGCGCAAAAAAGAACAAGGGACGGCCTTTCAGGCGAAGACCCGGGGGAGATGGTGCAACTGCTCACGCCGCACGGCGAGCGCGTGCACCACCCCGACTACGACATCGAACCGACCCCCGGGGAACTCCGGGAGATGTACCGGCGGATGGCGCTGACCCGCCGGGTGGACGCCGAGGGGGTCACCCTGCAGCGACAGGGCGAACTGGGCCTGTGGCCCTCGTCGTTGGGGCAGGAGGCGGCTCAGGTGGGCTCGGGTCTCGCGCTGCGCGCGGACGACCACGTCTTTCCGAGCTACCGCGACCACGGTGTCGCCCTCGCCAGGCAGGTCGATCCGCTGCACATATTCCGGCTGTTCCGGGGCGTGAGCCACGGCGGCTGGGATCCCGCGGAGAAGAACTTCCATCTCTACACGCTCGTCATCGGCTCCCAGGTTCTGCATGCCACCGGATATGCGATGGGCGTGGCCGACGACGATGCCGACTCCGCGGTCGTCGTGTATTTCGGTGACGGTGCGACCAGTCAGGGGGACGTGAGCGAGGCATTCAACTTCGCCGCCGTTTACGACGCGCCGGTCGTCTTTTTCTGCCAGAACAATCAATGGGCCATTTCGCAGGGAGTGGAAAGGCAGAGCAAGGTGCCGATCCACCGGCGCGCCGCCGGTTTCGGACTGCACGGTGTCCGGGTGGACGGCAACGACGTGCTGGCCTGTCTGGCGGTGACCCGGGCCGCCGTCGAGCGAGCCCGGCAAGGACGCGAGGCGACACTCGTCGAGGCGTTCACCTACCGCATGGGCGCCCACACCACGTCGGACGACCCGACCCGCTACCGGCACTCCGCCGAAGTGACGCAGTGGGCGCGCAAGGACCCGATCGCCCGCCTGGAGAAGTACCTCCTGAACCACGGCTGGGCCGACGCCGACTTCCTCGCGGAGGTCGGTGCGGAGGGCGACCGGCTCGCCCAGCACATCAGGGAGAGCGTGCGCACCATGCCCGATCCCCATCTCACGGAGTTCTTCGACCTCACCTACGCCGGCGAGCACCGGCAGGTCACCGAGGAACGGGAGTGGTTCAAGGAGTACGAGGCGTCGTTCGTGGAGGGGAGCTGACATGGCGACGACGACCCTTGCGAAGGCTGTCAACGCGGCGCTGCGGGCGGCTCTGGAGGACGACCCCAAGGTCGTCCTGATGGGCGAGGACATCGGGAGGCTCGGCGGTGTCTTCCGGGTCACCGACGGCTTGCAGAAGGACTTCGGGGAGCACCGGGTCAAGGACACTCCGCTCGCCGAGTCCGGCATAGTCGGCACCGCGATCGGCCTGGCGCTGCGCGGCTACCGCCCTGTCGTGGAGATCCAGTTCGACGGCTTCGTCTTTCCCGCGTACGACCAGATCGTCACCCAGCTCGCCAAGATGCGGGCCCGATCCGGCGGCCGTATCGCGCTGCCGGTCGTCATCCGGATCCCGTACGGCGGCGGCATCGGCGCGGTCGAGCACCACAGCGAGTCTCCGGAGGCACTCTTCGCACATGTCGCCGGACTGAGGGTGGTCTCGCCGTCCAACGCCGCGGACGCGTACACGATGCTCCGGCAGGCCGTCGCGGGCGACGACCCGGTCATCTACCTCGAACCCAAACGCCGTTACTACGACAAGGGCGAGGTCGACCTGGCGGCGTCGCCCCACCCGCTGCACTCCGCACGGGTGATACGCCCCGGCCGCGACGCGACGGTCCTCGCCTACGGGCCGACCGTGCGCACCGCACTGGAGGCAGCGGCCGTGGCCGAGGAGGAGGGCTCCAGCGTGGAGGTCGTCGACCTGCGCTCCATCTCGCCGGTCGACTTCGACACGGTCGAGGCCTCGGTGCGCAGGACCGGCCGGCTGGTGGTGGTGCACGAGGCACCCGTGTTCTTCGGCACCGGCGCGGAGATCGCCGCCCACGTCGCGGAACGCTGCTTCGACCGGCTGGAGGCGCCGGTCCTGCGCGTGGGCGGATTCCACATGCCGTATCCGCCGGCCCGGACCGAGCACGCCTACCTGCCGGACCTGGACCGGATTCTGGATGCCGTCGAGCGCGTCCTTGCCTACTGACGTCCCGGCCGCTCTGGCCCACCGAGACGAGGATTCCGTGGAAGCACAGCGTTTCCGTGAGTTCAGGATGCCCGACGTGGGCGAGGGCCTGAGCGAGGCGGACATACTCCAGTGGTACGTGAAGCCCGGCGACCGGGTGCACGACGGCATGACCGTGTGCGAGGTCGAGACCGCGAAGGCGGCGGTGGAACTGCCCATCCCCTACGACGGGGCGGTGCACGAGATCCGGTGCCCCGCCGGCACGACGGTCGACATCGGGGCGGTCATCATCACCGTCGACACGGCGCCGGACGGCGGGCCCGAGCCCGCCGACCCGCCGACGTCCCAGCCCGCCGACCCGCCGGCTCCCGAGCCGGAGCCGCAGCAGGCCCTGCTCGTCGGATACGGCGTCATGAACGGCTCGACGAGGCGCCGCCCGCGCAAGCCGCGAGCCGAGCGGGAGCGGCCCGCCCGCCGAGAGGCCGTTCCCGGTGCGGCGAAGCCCCCGGTGCGCAAGCTCGCCCGGGACCTCGGCGTCGACCTCGGCCTCCTGGTGCCCTCCGGCCCGGGCGGTGTGATCACCCGTGAGGACGTCCACGCCGCGGCCCGCACCACCCAGCCGCCGGTGGCGGTCCAACCGGCGCGTGTCCCCGCGTCCGACGAACGCCGTGTCCCCATCAAGGGGGTGCGCAAAGCGACCGCCGAGGCCATGGTGAGGAGCGCCTTCACGGCACCCCACGTCACCGAGTTCAGCACCGTCGACGTGACACGCACCGTGAAACTCGTCCAACAGCTCAAGCAGGACCCCGACTTCGCGGGACTGCGGGTGACCCCGCTGCTCCTCGTGGCCAGAGCCTTCCTGGCCGCGGTACGGCGTTTCCCGGAGATCAACGCCTCCTGGGACGAGGCCGCACAGGAGGTCGTCATCAAGGAGCGGGTCCACCTGGGCATCGCCGCGGCCACGCCCCGTGGCCTGCTCGTCCCCAACATCAAGGACGCGCACACCAGGAACCTGCCGCAACTGGCCGCGGAGCTGGGCGACCTGGTCGCCACGGCCCGGGCCGGCCGGACCACCCCCGCGGACCTGTCCGGCGGCACGGTGACCATCACCAACCTCGGGGTCTTCGGCGTCGACACGGGAACCCCGATCCTCAACCCGGGCGAGGCGGCCATCCTCGCCGTGGGAGCGATCAGGACCCTGCCCTGGGTGCACCGGAGCAAGGTGAAACCCCGTCAAGTCCTCACGCTGGCCCTCTCCTTCGACCACCGCCTGGTCGACGGAGAGCTGGGCTCCAAGGTTCTCGCCGCGACCGCGGAGATCCTCGAACAGCCCAAGCGACTCGTCACATGGGCGTAGCGATGACCACCGGACTCATGACGGGCGCGCAGTCCCTCATCCGCTCTCTCGAGGAGGTCGGCGCCGAGACGGTATTCGGCATTCCCGGTGGTGCCATCCTTCCGGCGTACGACCCGTTGATGGATTCCACGCGGGTGCGGCACGTCCTGGTCCGGCATGAGCAGGGCGCGGGTCACGCGGCGACCGGTTACGCGCAGGCCACCGGCAAGGTCGGCGTCTGCATGGCGACCTCGGGTCCCGGTGCCACCAACCTGGTGACCCCGATCGCGGACGCGCACATGGACTCGGTGCCGTTGGTGGCGATCACCGGTCAGGTGGCGTCCAAGGCGATCGGGACGGACGCCTTCCAGGAGGCGGACATCGTCGGCATCACCATGCCGATCACCAAGCACAACTTCCTGGTCACCAAGGCCGAGGACATCCCGAGGGTCATCGCGCAGGCGTTCCACATCGCCTCCACCGGCCGCCCGGGCCCGGTCCTGGTCGACATCGCCAAGGACGCGCTCCAGGCGAAGACGACGTTCTCCTGGCCGCCGGTCATGGACCTGCCCGGCTACCGCCCGGTGACCAAGCCGCACGCCAAGCAGATCCGTGAGGGCGCCAAGCTGATCACCCAGGCCAAGCGGCCCGTCCTCTACGTCGGCGGCGGTGTCATCAAGGCCGGCGCCACCGCCGAGCTGAAGGTCCTCGCGGAACTCACCGGAGCGCCCGTCACCACCACCCTGATGGGGCTCGGCGCGTTCCCCGACAGCCACCCGCTGCACGTGGGGATGCCGGGCATGCACGGTGCGGTCACCGCCGTCACCGCGCTGCAGAAGGCCGACCTGATCGTCGCCCTCGGTACCCGCTTCGACGACCGCGTCACCGGCAAGCTGGACAGCTTCGCCCCGCACGCCAAGATCGTCCACGCCGACATCGACCCGGCCGAGATCGGCAAGAACCGCGCCGCCGACGTGCCGATCGTCGGGGATGCCCGCGAGGTCATCGCCGACCTGGTCCAGGCCGTCCAGAGGGAGCACAGCGAGGGCCACAAGGGCGACTACAGCGCCTGGTGGAAGGACCTCTC